>JAEELB010000124.1 GCA_016288705.1 Lachnospiraceae bacterium
ACATCCACATGTATCTTGTGGGAGAAGGGGCGAGAGGGAGGGCGAACCCGATAACAAAGAGGAAGAGCGCCATTTTTTCGGGTGGAAGAGGCGGCGAGAAGGGAGCCGGACCCGATAAAAAAGCGAAAAAGCGCAAATTTATCGGTTGGAAGAGTCCGGGGGAGGTCGGTTGCCGGGAGGGTGCGCCATAACGGCTTACGGGAGAGCGCGCCGTAAGGGCTGCCGGGTGGGCGCGCCTGCAGAGGTTTCCCTGATGGTGGAGCCGCACGCCGTTTCAAGCTTTAGAAAAGTCCCGGGGAGCGAAAAGAGTCGGGGTGCGAAAAGTCCCGGGGAGCGAAAAGTCCCGGGGAGCGAAGCGAGCCGGAACAGGAAATGAGCCGGAATGGGAAAAGAGGGGCAAAGATCGTCCTATACGGATCAGAAAGATGTTTGACTGAAACGGCTTGGGAATATATACTGTATAGAGTTGCATACAGCGGAGCGGAAAACGTGGATTCCCGGCTTTTTGGACAGATCGAGAGTGAATAGGGGCGATCTGCTCCGTTTTGATGACAAAAGGAAAGAGCATAGACGAAAGGAAGGGAAAAACATGGAACTGGTACTCTTAAGACACGGCGAAAGCGCATGGAACCTGGAAAATAAATTCACCGGCTGGACGGATGTCGATCTGTCCGACACCGGAAGAAAAGAGGCGGCAGAAGGCGGACGCCTGCTGAAGGAAGAGGGCTTTGATTTTGACCTTTGCTACACCTCATATCTGAAGAGAGCCATACATACCCTTTATCTCGCGCTTGATGAGATGGACAGGGCATGGCTTCCCGTGATCAAGAGCTGGAAGCTGAACGAGCGCCATTACGGAGCCCTTCAGGGTTTGAATAAATCCGAAACTGCCGCAAAGTACGGCGAGGATCAGGTTAAGATCTGGAGGAGATCCTTTGATATACAGCCTCCCGCGCTGGAGCCCGATGACGAAAGAAATCCCGCCGGACTTGCCCAGTACAGGGGTGTGGACAAGTCGGTTCTTCCCCTTACCGAATCTCTTAAAGATACCATTGCCCGTACCGTCCCTTACTATGAGGAGGAGATCCGCCCTCAGATCAAGGCCGGCAAACGCGTTATAATCGCTGCTCATGGAAATTCTCTCAGAGCGCTTGTGAAGTATTTCGAGAAGCTTTCCGACGAGGAGATCGCAGGCGTGAATATCCCTACGGGCATACCGCTTGTTTATACGCTGGATGACGATCAGAATCTCGTATCCAAGAGATATCTCGGAGATCAGGAGGCTCTCAAGGCCAAGATGGAGAGCGTTGCAAACCAGGGTAAGGCCAAGTAAGCACCGCCCCACAGCAGAAATAAGAAAGCCCGGACGCAGGATCTTAACTTCATTATCAAGAAAGGAAGCGAGCAAATGCCTGTACAGTATAAGGACTATGAGAACGTATTTGTAATGGATCATCCCCTGATCCAGCACAAGATCACCCAGATCAGGGATAAGAACACCGGCACGAACCAGTTCCGCTCCTGTACCGAGGAGATAGCCTCTTTGATGGGGTATGAGGCTTTGAGGGATCTTCCTCTGGAGGATATGGAGGTGGAAACACCCATTGAAAAATGCATGTCCCCGGTGATCGCCGGCAAGAAGCTGGCGGTGGTTCCGATCCTCAGAGCAGGTCTCGGGATGGTCAGCGGGATCATGAACCTTGTACCTACCGCAAAAGTCGGACACATCGGACTTTACAGAGATCCGGAAACACATGAGCCTCACGAGTATTATTGCAAGCTTCCGAAGCCGATCGAACTCAGGACCATCGTAGTCGTGGATCCCATGCTTGCCACCGGCGGAAGCGGAGTCGCGGCGGTTGATTTTATCAAGAAGCACGGCGGAAGACACATAAAGTTCATGTGCATTATCGCCGCACCCGAAGGTATAGACAGGCTTCATGCCGCTCATCCGGATATCCAGCTGTACATCGGACATGTTGACAGATGCCTGAACGAGGATGCTTACATCTGTCCCGGACTCGGTGATGCCGGAGACCGCATTTTCGGAACCAAATAATGACATGGCAGATAAGCTCCGGAATGGTTCGATGCGCACTGTGTTCTGTTTTTCCGGGATGCGGGAAGAATCCATGAGAGAGGTTCTCAAAATGAAAATGAGGACGATCCTGTGTGTGATCTCGGTCCTCATTTTCGTGTTGCCGCTTACGGGCTGCATGAAGGACAAGGACCTTGAGGAATACAGGGAACTCATGGATCAGTTTTTTGTGAGCGCAGCCGAATATGACGACAGGATCAATTCCATAGATCCCGAGGCCGAGGATGCGTCTAAAACGTTCCTCACCGAGATAGACGGCTTGAACAGCCTTGTGACCGCCATGGCGGATTACAAGGTGCCGCATCAGTTCTCGGCCTGCGAGGCTCTTGCCGATGAGGCGGCAGAGAACATGAACGCAGCGACGGAATACTGGCATCAGGCGTACGGAGACGACGGTTCATTCAATGAGCAGATGTCCGATACCGCCGAACAGTACTATGAAAGAGCAAACAGGCGTATCAGCGCAATCCTTGAGATACTTCACGGAAATATCCCCGAGGATGCAACTGTCATCGAGCAGGAAGCGGTAATAGGGACGGTTGCCGTTCCGGAGGAGGAAACCGGGACTTCGAACGGTTCGCCGGAGTCCGTGGTCACGCCTGAAGAAGGGGCAGAAACCCTTGCAGGGGAGGATTTGCCCGCCGAAGGGTGAGAACGCCCAGGTATTGCCCGCGACAGACAAAGGATTTTTTCGCAGAGGGAGGTTTCATATAAAGATGCTTGGCTGTGAAGCAATGGTAAAGAGCCTTGAGAAAGAGGGAGTAAAATACATCTTCGGTTATCCCGGAGCCGTTATCTGCCCCTTTTTCGACTCGCTTCTGGATTCGGATATTGAGACTGTTCTTGTGAGAACGGAACAGAACGCCGCCCACGCCGCATCGGGCTACGCCAGGATAAGCGGAGGCGTGGGAGTCTGCGTCGCCACCTCAGGACCCGGAGCATTGAACCTGCTGACCGGGATAGCGACGGCGTTTGCCGACAGCATTCCCCTGGTGTGTATCACAGGCCAGGTCGAGTCCGACCAGATAGGTTCGGACGTGTTCCAGGAAGCCGATGTGACCGGAGCCTGTGAATCGTTTGTTAAGTACAGTTACTATGTCACATCCGCCAAAGAGATCCCGAGGATCATGAAGGAAGCGTTTTACATAGCTTCATCGGGAAGGCGGGGTCCCGTCCTCATCGACATCCCCGTGGATGTCCAGAATGAAGAGATCGGTGAGTTCAGATATCCGGACAAAGCGGTACTCAGGACGTACAAGCCCACGGTCAGCGGACACGCCGTTCAGATAAAGAAGGTTGCGAAAGCCCTGTCCAGAGCGAAAAAGCCTTTGATATACGCCGGCGGAGGAGTCCATCTGGCGGGAGCTGTTTCAAATCTCAGAAGCCTTGCGGAAAACAACGGGATCCCGGTGGTATCCACCATGATGGGGATCTCCGTGATGCCCACCGATTCACCGCTTTATTTCGGGATGGTGGGAAATAACGGCGCTCCCTGGGCAAATAAAGCCGTGGCCGAGGCGGATCTCATCATGATGATCGGAGCCAGGGCGGCGGACAGGGCTGTGAGCCAGCCCGAGATCATCGCCGACGGGAAGACCCTCATACACATCGACGCAGACACCGCCGAGATCGGAAAGAACGCAATGCCCGACATTCCTCTGGTGGGGGATGCAAAGGCAATCCTGAAGCAGATAAACGCTGAAGAGATAAAGACTCCGGACACCGCGAACTGGCTCAGGGAACTTACGGAATACAGAGAAAGTCACGGCTGGAAGAAAAAGGGAAGGGATGGGTTTGTGGATCCCGCAGGGATCCTGGAACTCCTGACCTCTTCGATGAAGGATGATTCCGTGATCACGGTGGATGTGGGACAGAATCAGATATGGTCCTGCAATCATTCTGTCATCAAGTCCGGCACAAGATTCATCACCAGCGGGGGAATGGGGACAATGGGCTATTCGCTCCCCGCGGCCATAGGCGCCAGGAAGGCGGCCAGGAGTAAGCAGATCGTTTCCATTTGCGGCGACGGCGCGTTTCATATGTGCATGTGCGAACTGTCCACGATGATGCAGACCGACGCCCCCGTGAAGATCGTGGTCCTGAACAACTCCAGACTCGGAATGGTGAGGGAGTATCAGCATTATCATTACAACGACCGCCTGAGCGCGGTGGAGCTCGCCGGAGGACCGGATCTGAGCATACTTGCGGGCGCATACGGCATAAAGTACATGAAACTTGAGAACATGGATGATGCGGAAGAGACGGTGAAGGGATTTCTGTCCGGGAAGGAACCGGTCATTCTGGAATGCATGATCGATCCCGAAGACCTGGTTTGAGGTGACAAGAATTGAAAAGGATTTATTCGATATCAGTGGAAAACAGATCCGGCGTCCTCGCCAAGGTGGCTTCGCTTTTCAGGAGAAGGGCTTTCAACATAGATTCGCTGGCTGTGGGCGAGACCGGAGACCCCGGCATTTCGTGCATGACCATAGTGTCCAGCGGCGATGAGCACACACTCACTCAGATAGAAAAGCAGCTGAACAAGAAGTTGGACGTGATCAAGGTCCGGACTTTTGCGGAAAATGAGTCCGTGAACTGCGAACTGATGCTGGTGAAGGTGCACTACAGCGCAAATACAAGGCATGAGATCATGGACGTGTGCACCATAATGAACGCAAAGATCGTGGATATGTCAAAGAGCCAGATGCTGATACAGATGTGTGATTCGCCCGAGCGCACGGGACTTCTCATACATATGCTGCAGCCTGTGGGGATCATCGAGGTGGCGCGGACCGGCATGCTGGCCCTGTCCAGGTGCGCAAACTGAGATTGTTCGCCCGTATCATACGGACGCTGCGCACAGGATAATAAGACCGGAAGCGCTACTCCGGGCGCCGCGCACAGGATAATAAGAACGGAGGCGCACTCCGGACGCCGCGCACATGATAATAAGACCGGAGGCACACTACGGACGCTGCGCAGAGGATAATAAATCCGGACCGGAAGCTCGTTTAGGCGCCGCTTGCAGGGAAATAAACGCGGTCCTCTGTCCGGTACCATGGAAATAATGACATCCCGACCGTGTTTTACAGGGATCTTTAGGAGGAAAGTATAATGAACAACAAGGTTCTGCAGCTCCTGGTGGACAATAACTCCGGCGTGCTGTCCAGGATCTCCGGACTTTTTGCCCGGAGAGGCTACAACATAGAGAGCATCAGCGCCGGCGTGACCGCCATTCCAAAATTCACCAGGATCACCATCGTGACCACCGGTGATGATGAGATCATAGAACAGATAAAGAACCAGGTGGCCAAGCTGGTGGACGTCCGCGACATCAAAGTGCTGGAGCCGCATGAATCCGTGTACAGGGAACTGGTGCTGGTGAAGGTCAGGGTCGCCCCCGATCAGAGACAGGGGGTGATCTCCATTGCGGATGTGTTCAGGGCCAATATCATCGATGTTGGACCGGAAAGCCTCACGGTGGAGCTCACCGGAAAGCAGGACAAGATCGAAGCGTTCATCGCCCTGCTGGACGGGTATGAGATCCTGGAACTGGCCAGGACCGGACTGACGGGACTTGGGAGAGGGATCTCAAACGTGACTTATCTGGACTGACGGGACTTGGGAGAGGCATCTCCAACGTGACTTATCCGGACTGACGGGATGTCCGCCCGAACGGGAACGGAGCATGATCTGTTGACGGATCGATAAGACCTAAACAGGTGCATATAATCAATCAAAAACAAGGAGGATATTGAAAAAATGGCAGAGAACAGGATTTTTTATGCGAAGGATTGTGATTCCTCATACCTTGAGGGAAAGAAGATAGCCATAATAGGCTATGGAAGCCAGGGACACGCTCATGCCCTGAACCTGAAGGAGTCCGGGATGGATGTGTGCGTCGGGCTTTACGAGGGCTCAAAGTCCTGGAAAAAGGCCGAGGAACAGGGCGTCACGGTCTATACCGCGGCAGAAGCGGCATCAAAGTCCGATGTGATAATGGTCCTCATCAATGACGAGCTTCAGGCCGACATGTACAAAAAGGACATCGCTCCCAACCTGAAGGCCGGCGATATGCTCATGTTTGCCCACGGCTTCAATATCCATTACGGTCTTATCAATCCTCCCAAGGATGTGGACGTGACCATGATCGCTCCCAAGGCTCCCGGGCACACGGTGAGATCCGAGTATCAGGCAGGAAAGGGAACTCCCATGCTGGTGGCAGTGCATCAGGACGCTACGGGGAAGGCTCTCGACAAGGCTCTCGCCTACGGCGCGGCTATCGGCGGAGCCAGGGCAGGGATCCTGGAGACCACATTCAAGACCGAGACCGAGACCGACCTCTTCGGCGAGCAGGCTGTTCTCTGCGGCGGCGTCTGCGCCCTCATGCAGGCGGGCTTCGACACTCTTACTGAAGCCGGCTACGATCCCAGGAACGCGTATTTCGAATGCATCCATGAGATGAAGCTGATCGTGGATCTTATTTATCAGTCAGGCTTTGCGGGGATGAGATACTCCATTTCCAACACCGCCGAGTTCGGTGATTACGTGACCGGGCCCAAGCTGGTGACTGAAGAGACCAGGAAATCGATGAAGAAGATCCTCTCCGACATCCAGGACGGGACCTTTGCCAGTTATTTCCTGCAGGATATGAAGAACGGCAAGGTCCAGTTCCGCATGATGCGCGAGAAGGCCGAGAATCATCCCTGTGAGAAGGTTGGCGAGCAGATCAGGGCACTGTACAGCTGGAACAAGGAAAGCGACAAGCTAATCAATAACTGAGACCGGTCATCCCGGTTTACGGAGATAAATGTATGGCCAATGACAGGTTCGTTGCGTATGTATCTTCATACACCCGCGGGGAAGAGGAGCCTTACGGCATCAGCACCTTTGATGTAGACGTGGAGACGGGACGTTTTACTGCAAAGCAGAACGTCCCGATCACCAATTCTTCCTATATCTCCATCTCCCATAACAGGAAGTATCTGTACTCCATCACCGATATGGGGGTTGAGTCATTTAAGCTGTCCGAAGACGGGAGCCTGACCCAGCTTGGGGGGACGGTCCTCATCAACGGCATGAGAGGCTGTTATCTGTCCACCGATTACCGTGACAGGTTCTTATTTACGGGGGGATTCCACGACGGCAAGATCACCGTGCTGAGACTGAAGAAGGACGGATCGGTGGGGGAGATCACCGACGAGATTTTTCATAAGGGGATGGGCTCCATCGGTGAGAACAGCTTCAGGCCCCATGTGACCTGCGTAAAGATGACCAGGGATAATAAATACCTGCTGGCGGCGGACTGCGGCACCGACCACACCCATGTCTACCGGTTCGATTCCGAAAACGGAAAGCTGGAGGAAGTGGACATAATCAGGAGCGACCAGAACTCCGGACCGAGGCACATCAAGGTGTCGCGGGACGGCAGGTTCGTTTATATCGTTCAGGAAAATAAGAACGCCATCGATGTCTATTCCTACACGGATGAAAACGGGAATCCGGAGTTTGAGCGCATCCAGTCCGTGTCGACCCTGAACGAGTATCACTCCTCGGTATGCGCCACAAGCGCGCTGAACCTTTCCAGGGACTGCAGATATATGATCAGCTCAAACGCCGGCGACAATTCCGTGGTGGTCTTCAGCATCGATCAGGAGAACGGCTTGCTCAGGAAGATATTCTGCCTTCCCGTGAGCGGTGAGTACCCCAAGGACGCCATGCTGTTTCCCGACAACAGGCATCTCGTGTCCATAAATCACGAATCCGAGACTCTGACCTTCTTTGATGTGGATCTGGAGAAGGGAGTCATCGCCATGAACGGCCCTGCCATCAGTGTGGCGAGGCCTAATTGCGTGATCATACACAGGATCGGAAAGGGAAAGAAAAAGGAGGATGACCAGTGAGCCAGGTATATGAAAGACTTTCAAAATGCTTTGAATGCTTTAAAAACAAGGTCTCTTTTGAGCCGGAGATCGCGCTTACGCTGGGTTCCGGTCTCGGAGGCTTCGCTTCAAACGTCGATGTAAAGGCGGAACTCCCGTATTCTGATATAGAGGGATTCCCGGTGTCCACCGTTCCCGGACACGCGGGCAAATTTATCTTCGGATACCTGCAGGATGTGCCAGTGGTGCTGATGCAGGGCAGGGTTCATTTCTATGAGGGATATTCCATAGACGAGGTGGTAATGCCTGCAAGGCTCATGTCTATGATGGGGGCAAAGACCCTGTTCCTCACAAACGCTTCCGGCGGGATAAATCCGAAGTATTACGCGGGCGCG
>JAEELB010000125.1 GCA_016288705.1 Lachnospiraceae bacterium
ATGGAGGGCTTTGCCTCCCTCACTTTTTCGAATACCTGCTTTTCCGAGTCCGGTCGGTTGAAGAAGAACAGCGCTACCGGTACTTCAAGTTTGAAATCATCCACTTGGGATCTCCTTTCTCCTTACGGGAGCCGGCTTCGGGATGAGGCGCGGTTCCCGCTGTCGTCGGGCAGGGGGCTTTTGCCCTGCCCGATTGTCTCTCATATCCTGCCCGGGGTTGAACAGGCCGAGGCTCCCGCCTCACCTACGGTATCCTCCGGGAAAACTTCCTCTTCGGACTCTATTCTGTCCGGGTCTTCGGGAACAGGTCTTTTGCCGTAAAATGCCGCTCCCGCAAACAGGAGGGAAAGATTCTTGCAGGAGGTGTTGAACAAAAAGGGCTCCGAGAGACCGCAGATCAGAAGGGTTATCAGGATTGCCGATACAAGCGCGTCCTTATCCGCATTCATGCGCAGTATGCCGACCTCATAGATCACCGCAAAGATGAGGGCCGTGACCACGCCGCAGAAGGCAAGGGCGCTGACATAGGAGGAATCCAGATAGAAATCGTCCATCTGGATCTTGTCCTCATATATCCTGATCCCGAAGGGGGTTATGAATTCGGAGGTGAGGAATGCTCTCGACAGGAAGAGCCTGCCGTTGAACAGCTTGTCAAATGCTTTGAAAACGGCGGACTCCGGGGGCAGGAGCGGCATCAGTATCGAGAGCGCTGCGCAGAGCGGGAAAGCTGCCGCAGTCGCTGCGTCGGGGATCCGGTTCCTGAATGCGATAAGGAACAGCCCCAGAAGGGTGCCCGCAAATCCGGTGATGGAAAGGGTGATCCCGAAGACCGCAAAGCAGCCCAGGACCATGCATGCGTACATCCACTTTTTCAGCTTTTCCCCGTAGGTGTAGATGATCATGAACACCAGCACCATGTAGGAGATGGAGAGCACGCTGTGATTTGGGAAACCCAGGTTTGTGATGGTGAGTTCCATTCCGAATTTATATCTCGGTGAGGTCCAGTCGGGAGCGATCCCCAGGAAGAAAAGCACCACCGTGATGACGCAGGATACGCCGAAAACAGGGGTCCATACACGGAAAGCTTTCTTCAGGTCCATGTCCTTCATCCCGGTGAACATCATCGAGCAGATCAGTATCCCTTTTTCGCCGGACATCCGGTAGGAAACGGCGGAAAACAGGACGAGGACCAGGGAAATAATGGCTTCTTTAATCTCCCAGCGGGTGAGGACGAGCTTTGCAATCCAGAAAAGAAAACTGACCACCAGGAACAGCTTAAATACGGGCTCTCCGTCGGAGGACCCCAGCCCCTTTGCGGCAAAGAGACAGGCCATGAAAAGAGTCCCGGCTGTCTGTGACAGAGTATCCCTGTCCAGGTATCCGGCGCGGCTATTGTTTTCAGAAGCAGTCATACCGTTTATCATTTACCTCCTTCCGATATCTCCTGCCTTCCGGGAAACAGCCAGGGCAGTCTGTAAAGGATCAGCCATATGTAATTTCTCCCTATGTAGTCCGAGATCTCGTGGGCTTCCATGAAGTTGTAAAAGCACCATACCGCCACAAATACCCCCAGGGCGGGATCCTTCCGTTTCCAGGCGGTGTACAGGAGCCCCAGGCAGAGCATGACGTATACCGCCCCCGGTAAATAACCGTACCAGTAGAACAGCTTATAGAACCCCAGATCCACATATCTCTCATTTTCCGGAGAGGACAGAAGGGAAAAGGAGGAGATGTCGGAATCGGGGAATCCGTAGGCCATCCACAGCCTTCCGCTGAAAAATCTGTCAAGAGGCTTCATCACCGATTCAAAATGCGGCTCAAACCAGGGCGGGTCGTAGGAGTTATATATCTCGCCGTATTTTGCTATCAGCAGGGTAGACAGGACCATGGCCGCGATCAGGACGGAGGCAGTCAGGTAAAACCCCTTTCCCTCCCTGAGAGCCCTGCTCTTTTTCATTGCCATCGTGAAGCACACCGAAAGGAGAGTGCAGATGAAGCCGAGCCTGCAGGCTGTGAGCAGGAAAAGGATACCCCCGGACAGGAGGATCAGAAGGCAGGACCTGAGGGAAACCCGGTCATACCAGATATAAAGTCCCAGGGCCGTCAGAGCAAAGAACATGGCGTACAGGGAGTTCGGATGACCCATCCCCAGAGTCAGGAGCTGCCTCGTGACATCGGCGTTGACCTCCTTTAACGTAAAGGCGCTTCCGAATACTCCCGTGATCGACAGCAGGGCTATGACCGCGCAGCCGGAAAGGGTCAGGAAAAACGTGTATCTCAGGTATCGCCGGGGAGACGCGTTTCTCGTGGCAAATACCAGGAACAGGATCCGCAGAATGTCATTCCTGGAGGAGGACAGGTAGGATGCGGTCCCCAGCAGGAAAAAGGCGGCGAAGGTGAGACAGTCCCTCTTTCCGTATTTCCGTTTTACGAACCCGATGAGGACGGACAGGAAGAGAGGGATAAAGGATATCCTGAAAAGGATCCCTTCGCTCTCTATGACATGGGAGCTTTTGTCCAGTAAAAGCCACAGGATCTCCAGAGTGAGGCCTGCGTAGAAGAGGAGCCCTTCCGGAGTCGCATCCCGAAGAAATGAAGGCTTCTCCCTGAGCCCGTATTTTTCCGCTATGATCCTTCTCTCATTTGCCACAAGTCCTTCATCTGTGGATACGCTCCTGGTCAGCTGTCTGTCCGACATCCCGATGGATATAAGGGGTTCGTCCGTGCAGGCGAAACCATGTTTCACGCTGCCTGCCCCGGGGGTCATGTCAGAGGAAGAGCCGGCGTATTCCGCAGGGGACGTGTTTCCTGAAGAGCCGCCTTCCGTGAGCAGATGGATGTAGTACTCCATATCCACGAGCCAGGTCAGCCTCTCGTCATATCTGACATCGGATCTCCTTACCAGCACTGCAGAGGGGGAACCTATGGTATTGCCCACAGTGAACAGGGAGCGGGGATCGCGCCTGAAACGCATCACATCCTTTTCCGGCGTGTGCCTGTCGTAGGGCTCGCCGTTTTCGGGCACCTGCCTGGTGCCGGAGAAGGCCATCACGGCGCCGGGATCCTCATCCAGAAGCTTTACCAGCTTTCCCAGTGAGTCAGGGAAAGTGAAGAAGTCATCGCCGTGCATTATCTTCACGTATTCGCCGTCTGCCATTGAAAGGGCGTTATTCCAGTTTGCGGCGGCGCCGTTTTTATTATTCGAATGGTTTACATAAGTCAGCCCGGCCCGGCCGTCACAGACGTCCTTCAGTCCGTCATTTTCGGTATCATCAGATACAAATACATCGAAATCCCTGAAATCCTGGGCATAGACCGAGTCCAGGAGCCTTTTCAGACCCTCCCTGTCCCTGTATGCGGGTATGACTATAGAAACCTTAGGCATGGGAAGACTCCTTCGATCTTCCGGACAATAGGGGACTGTAAGGGAGATCCTCCGGAACCGCTGTTCCGGACGGAACGAACCCCCGGGCAGGGGAAAGATCCGAGATATTTATTGTGGTTCCCATGCGCAACATGCAGTAAATATACCATTTCGGACGCCGGTTTTCAACCTGGAAAAAGGTCCCCGGGGCCGCCGCCGGGCCTTAGCCACCGGTTGCGCCGACCTCCTTCTTGTGCTATTCTTCAGCGGTAACCGGCATGATCCGCACCTCAGATCGGGAGAAACTCATGAGAGAACTGGAATATCCATTTAACGCAGAGGAGATCGTAAGAAAGAAAAAAGCCTACAGGAAACGGCTCCTGTCGGCTGACGCAGGCGGTTTCACGGAAAAGAGGATCGCTGTCCTCGGAGGCGCCACCACCAGCGACATAAAGCAGATCCTGGAACTATTTCTCCTGAATAACGGCATAAAGCCGCTTTTCTATGAGTCGGAATACAACAGATACTACGAGGACGGGAGATTTCCGAACCCGGAGCTTTCGGAGTTTAAGCCGGACGTGATATATGTGTGCACATCTGTCCGCAATATCACCGGGTTTCCGTCGCCTTCCGACAGCCCCGCAGCCTGCGGGGAAAAGCTCTCAGCCTGCCTGGAGCATTTTACGGGCCTCTGGGACAACCTCCTTGAGACCTACAGATGTCCGGTGATACAGAACAATTTTGAATACCCTTCTTTCCGGCTTTTGGGAAATATGGATGCCTGGGACGTACACGGCAGGGTGAACTTTGTGTCCGGACTCAACGCCGCATTCAATAAGTACGCGGAAGAACACTCTTCTTTCTATATCTGCGACATCAATTACCTGTCTTCGGTGGTGGGGCTTGACCGCTGGTCAGATCCCTCCTACTGGCATATGTACAAATATGCCGTGGCGGTTCCCGTGATCCCGCATCTGGCCTTTAACGTGTCCAACATAATAAAGTCCATATTCGGGAAGAACAAAAAGGTCCTGAATCTGGATCTGGATAATACCCTTTGGGGAGGCGTGATAGGCGACGACGGAGCGGACAACATAGAGATAGGGCAGGAGAACGCTGCTGCCCAGACCTTCAGCGAGTTTCAGGAGTATCTGAAACTCAGGAAACAGACCGGCGTTCTTCTCACGGTGAACTCTAAAAATGACGAGGCTGTCGCCAAAAGCGGCTTTGACAGGCCGGACAGCATCCTTAAGCTCAATGATTTCGCCGATTTCAGGGCGAACTGGGAACCCAAGAGCATGAACCTGAGGGAGACGGCTTCCGACCTCAACCTGCTGCCCGAAAGCTTCGTGTTTGTGGATGACAATCCCGCCGAGAGGGAGATCATAAGACAGCAGGTACCGGGAGCGGCAGTGCCGGAACTGGACGATCCCGAGCATTTCCTCAGGATCATAGACCGATCCGGTTTCTTTGAACCCGTGAGTCTGTCCGAGGACGATCTGGCCCGGAACCGCATGTATGAAGAGAATGCGAAGAGAAAACAGCTGCAGAAGTCCTTTGAAGACTACGACGAATATCTGAGATCCCTGGAAATGAAGGCGGAGATAAAGCCCTTTTCGCCGGTATATATGTCCAGGATCGCCCAGCTCACCAATAAGAGCAACCAGTTCAACCTCACCACAAAGCGTTACACACAAACCGGGATCGAGAGCGCCGCGGAGGATCCGGAGCGCATCACCCTGTACGGAAAACTCACTGACAGGTTTGGTGACAACGGTGTCGTCAGCCTTGTCATAGGCAGGATAGACGCGGAAAATAAGGACGAACTCCATATTGAACTCTGGCTCATGAGCTGCCGGGTGCTGAAAAGAAAAATGGAGAACGCCATGATGGACTCGCTGATAGACTGCGCCGGTCAAAAAGGCGTCGCAAGGATCAGGGGTTATTATTATCCCACCGCCAAGAACGCCATGGTGAAGGAGTTTTACGGGGAGATGGGATTTACAAAGGTGAGCGAGGACGAAAAAGGGAACAGTGTCTGGG
>JAEELB010000126.1 GCA_016288705.1 Lachnospiraceae bacterium
GCTGTATCCCTTTGCTTCAACGCAGGCTCTCTGGGCGATGGAATCAATTCCCAGAGCCATTCCGCTGATCACCTGTATCCCTTTTTCCGCAAGCTGTCTGCCGTATTCCGCGGCGATCTTTTCACCGTAAACTGAGCAGGCTCTTGCACCCACAATGGCTACGGAGGGGGTGTTGTCATCCGGAAGGGCGCCGTAGTGGTAAAGGCAGAGGGGAGGGCTGCCGATGTCTTTAAGCCTTTCCGGATACTCCGGGTCCGTGATGGGTGTGATCCTGATCCCCTTTTCGATAATGCCTTCGTACAGCCTGTGAGGGCTGACAGACTGCTTTGCTTCGGACAGGGATCCCGTTTCCTCCGGAGTGATCTGCGGCAAAGCCTTCTTCATCTCATCGGTGCTCATCCTGAATGCGTCCCCGGGGCTCCCCGCATATCTTATGAGGTTTAGTATCGTGGATTTCCGGAGTTTTTCAACGGAATTGAACCAGTTGATGTATATTTTGTCTTCTTCGGTAATGATATTTTGCTCATCCATGTTCGGGTCTCCTTTTTATTTACAGTGATCTGATTTCGCAGAGGGATCGGCGCACCCGGTGACGGGCTTTGGGAATGCTCGGGGAAGTGTGCGCTTTCACAAGATCACCCGGGCCTTGGCATTCCCTCTGCCGGGATTTGGAAACACAGGGGGGTTATGACCGGATCCGACCCGGCCGCAGGGGGCTCACATAGTTCGGTATCTCAGGTCGTTCATCCTGTAGCAGACCGCTTCTGCAAGGTGTTCTTCCTTTATCTCTTCGGAGGCGTCAAGATCCGCTATGGTCCTGGCCACTTTCAGTATCCTGTGGTAGGCTCTTGCCGACAGGTCCATCCCGGAAAAAACATCCTGCATGAACGCGTCTTCCCTGTGGCCGAGACGGCAGTATTTCCTGACATCGGAGGGCTTCATGTCTGAGTTGAACCTGAGACCGGTCCCTCTGAACCTGTATTCCTGACGCTCTCTTGATGACAGGACCCGCTCCCTGATGGAACTGCTGCTTTCGCCCTTATCATCATTATTCAGGTCTGCTATATCCACCCGGGGCGCCTCGGTGTATATATCTATCCGGTCAAGCAATGGGCCGGATACCTTCGACAGATATCTCCGGACGTCGTTTTCTGTGCACCTGCACCTGCTCCTGTCAGGATAATATCCGCATTTGCAGGGGTTCATGGCGCATACCAGCATAAAATCGGAAGGGTAGGTGTAGTTGCCTGCGCTCCTTGAGATGTGGACCTCCCTGTCTTCAATGGGCTGCCTTAATATGTCGAGTGTGGATCTGTTGAATTCAGGCAGCTCGTCCAAAAACAGTACCCCTCTGTGGGCAAGGGATACGACTCCCGGATGGGGGATGCTGCCTCCTCCGGCCAGGGCCTGTTCCGAAATGGTGTGGTGGGGAGACAGGAAGGGACGCTTTGTGATAAGAGGTATGCCCTTGGGCAGCAGTCCCGCCACCGAGTAGATCTCGGTGACTTCAAGACTCTCTTCCATGGACAGGGGAGGGAGTATGGACGGTATCCTTTTGGCAGCCATGGTCTTCCCGGAACCCGGGGGACCTATGAAGAGAAGGTTGTGAAATCCCGAAGCCGCGACTTCGGCGGCTCTCTTGACTGCCTCCTGACCGTTGATATCCCTGAAGTCCTCCGTCCCTTTTTCCGAAGCGCTTCGGAAGATCTCCTCAGCATCGACTCTGCAGGGCGGTATCAGGTATTGAGGATCTTCCCCGGAGAGGGTGAGATAATCGCACACCTCGGTGAGGGTCCGGACTCCTATCACGTCTATTCCGCCGGTGACTGCCCCTTCTCCCGCATTTTCCGCAGGGACTATGCATTTTTTGAAACCGTTTTCCCTTGCGCATCTGACGATGGGCATTGCTCCGCGTATGGGCTTCACCGAACCGTCAAGTCCCAGCTCTCCCAGGATCAGCATCCCCTCCAGCTTTTCCTGAGGGATGTGACCCAGGGCTGAGATCACCCCTATGGCGATGGGAAGATCGAAGAGGGTTCCCGTCTTTTTCACATCTGCAGGGGACAGATTTATGTTTATGCTGGAAGGGGGCATGTGAAACCCCGCATTTCTGATGGCAACCCTGACCCTGTCCGAGGATTCCCTTACCTCGCTGGACAAAAGCCCGACCATCTGGAAACAGGGCAGCCCCGTTCCTGCGTCCACCTCAACCTTTACAATGAAGCTGCGCAGACCGTCCACAGCTCCCGAAAACACATAACTGTACATAAAATGACTCCAATCTGCCTGTTCACAGGCCTGATGCGGAAAACCGCAACAAAAAAGCACAGATTCAGGTCATCCCTGCGGATAATACGGTGAAGATCTGCCGACAGGCAGCTGAAATAAGATGAACAGGAAAATTAGAACACGGCGAAGTTTTTTTGTCAATACCTCTTTTATTATTATATGAGTTATGGTATAAAGATAATTCGGGCAAGAGAGACTGCCCGGAGCAATCGATACAGTGAGTTTCAGGAATGAGTCGGCATCCGCGGCGACGGATGTCACGTGACCGGCGTACCTGCCGGACAAGGGAGGATGATAATGAAAAAAGCAATTTCCGCGATCGCAGCAGCGGCACTTTCAATGGCAGTCCTGGCGGGCTGCGGCGGCAGTGTCTCGCCCAATTCCGTTTTCAGTGTTGACGATCTGTCCGGAAAGACCATCGGAGTCCAGATGGGGACCACGGGCGATATCTATGTGTCCGATTATGAATCGGACGGTTCCGGCACCAAGGTGGAACGCTACAATAAGGGCGCCGATGCCGTTCAGGCTCTCAAGCAGGGAAAGGTGGATGCGGTGGTCATCGACGAGCAGCCCGCAAAGAAATTTGTCGAAAAGAACAGTGATCTTCAGATACTCGACGATATTTTTGCGGACGAGGAATACGCCATATGCCTTGCAAAGGGTTCCGAGATGACGGCCCAGTTCAATGACGCGCTTGCAACACTCAGAAATGACGGCACTCTCCAGAAGATTATCGACAATTACATCGGTGATGAGACCATGGGATCTTTCCAGTACAAGTCTCCGGATGGGGTCGATCGCTCCAAGGGAAAGCTTGTGATGGCCACAAATGCCGCCTTTGAACCTTATGAATACTATGTGGGCGACAAGGTCACAGGTATTGACGCCGATATCGCTCAGGCGATCTGCGACATTCTCGGATACGAACTCAAGATCGAAGATATGGAGTTTGACGCGATCATAACCGCTGTTTCCACAGGCAAGGCTGATTTCGGCGCTGCGGGAATGACCGTTACGGAGGACAGGCTTAAGAACATAGATTTCACCGAGCCCTATACCACATCCAGACAGGTCATCATTACCAGGAGCAAGTGATAGATGTCTTTTTCCGATAAGTTTATACAGAACTTTGTGGAGGGGGAAAGGTACCTGTACCTGCTGAAAGGTCTGGGGAATACCCTGATCATCACCGTATTTGCGCTTATCATAGGTCTTGTGCTTGGGTTTTTGGTGGCGGTGGTGAGGTCCCTTCACGACAAGACGGGGAGCCTTAAGATACTGAATCTGATCTGCAGGGCTTACCTCACTGTGTGGCGGGGCACTCCCACGGTGGTCCAGGTTTTGATAATGTACTACGTGATCTTTGTGTCCGTGAACAACAAGGTGCTGGTGGCAGTCATTGCCTTTGGTCTCAACTCGGCGGCGTACGTTGCGGAGATCGTCAGAGGCGGCATCATGGCCGTGAACCAGGGTCAGTATGAGGCCGGACTGTCCCTTGGCGCCGACAACACAAGGATCATGTTCGAGATCATCATCCCCCAGGCCATGAAGGCCTGCCTGCCGGCGCTTTCAAACGAGTCCATCACCCTCCTGAAGGAGACTTCCGTTTCGGGTTATATAGGACTGATGGATCTGACCAAAGGAGCGGACATCATCAGAAGCCAGACTTATGAGGCCATGATCCCGCTTTTGGGCTGCGCTTTTATTTACCTCGTGCTGGTCATGGGGCTCACTTCCCTGACAAAGAGGCTTGAGGAGAGGCTCAGGCGGGATGAAAGGTGAACCTCCGGTGGCGTGAAGGCGGACCCGGGTGCGATGAATGTCAGGCAGTCTATGCCTGAGGTCAGGATCAGACCGGACGAAAGTCCGGGAACCGGTCCCGGGATCAGACATGAGGATGTATGAATCCTGTCGGAGAATACGAAAACGGAAATGGAAGAAAAAACTTTGTCAATTGATAATATGAACGGGGGATCCGAAGCGGGAACCGGCAGGAAGCCTGTGATCACAGTGAATGAACTGGTTAAATCCTTCGGGAATCTGGAGATACTCAAGGGGATCCACATGGAGATCGAAGAGGGGAGCGTTGTGTCCATCATAGGACCTTCGGGCTCGGGAAAGTCGACCCTTCTGAGGTGCCTGAACGCTCTTGAAACCCCCGATGGCGGGGAAATAGAGTATCGAGGGCAGAAGCTTTCCCTTATGAAGGATATGACCTTCTTAAGATCGAATGTGGGTATGGTGTTCCAGCACTTTAACCTTTTTCCCCACATGAATGTGTTGAAGAACATCACCTGGGCGCCTGTCAAGCTGAAAAAGATATCCAAAAAAGAGGCTGAAGCCGACGCTATGAGGCTTCTCAGACAGGTTGGTCTTGAGGATAAGGTACACGCTTACCCGGCGCAGCTTTCCGGCGGACAGCAGCAGAGAGTGGCCATAGCCAGAGCCCTCGCCATGAAGCCCGACGTGCTGCTTCTGGATGAACCAACGTCAGCGCTTGACCCTGAAATGATAGGAGAGGTCCTGAACGTTATAAAGGACCTGGCTGGAACCGGCATCACCATGGCCATAGTGACCCATGAGATGCATTTTGCGAGGGAAGTGTCGGACACGGTTTTCTTCATGGATTCGGGAGTCATCATGGAAAGCGGCTCACCGGAGGACATTTTTGAGAATAACGACAATCCGAAGATAATGTCTTTCCTGAGAAAGGTGGATACGTGAGCAAAAACTTCAGGGGCGTGCTGCTCCTTACGGGGGCGGCGATCATATGGGGATTTGCTTTTGTGGCGCAGAGACAGGGGGCGGAGGACATTCCGCCCTTTACTTTTACTGCGGTGAGGGGATCTCTGGGCGCGCTTGTGCTTACGGTCACCTGGCTCGTAAAAAGCGGCATTGAGAAGAAAAAAGGCAGCTTCAGCAGGGAAAAGACCGCCGCCTCTCTGAAGGGAGGACTTATCGCGGGAAGCTTCATGTGCGCTGCCACCAACCTTCAGCAGATCGCTCTCGGGACCGTGAGCGCCGGAAAATCCGGCTTTCTTACGGCGCTGTACATAGTGATCGTGCCGGTCCTCGGCTTTATCTTCATGAAGAGACGGGTGAAACTGAAGGTGTGGCTTGCGGTGCTGATCGCCCTGGCCTCGCTGTATCTGATCACCGGCGCAGACCTTTCGGGGATGGAAAGCGGGGATATCTTCCTGATCGGATGCGCTTTTATGTTTGCGCTGCAGATACTGACGCTTTCTGTTGTGTCTCCCGGAGCCGATCCGGTGCTGATCACAGCGGTTGAGTTCGTGCTGACATCAGCAGTATCGTCCGTCCCCGCGCTTCTGTTTGAATCTGTTTCTCCCGGCGCTTTTTCGGAGGCTCTCATCCCGATCCTGTACACGGGTATCCTTTCAAGCGCCGTTGCGTACGGCCTGCAGACTGCGGGGCAGGCCCTTGCGGAACCTGAGCCCGCGTCCATCGCCATGAGTCTTGAATCGGTCTTTGCCGCCATCGGCGGGGCGCTGATCCTGGGCGAATCCATGACCGTGACGGAACTTGCGGGCTGCGCGCTCATGTTCCTTGCTGTACTTCTGTCCGGCTGACGTGGTGTCCGGCTTCGGAGCGCCGCCGACCCGATAAAAAAGGCAAAAAGCGCGATTTTATCGGTAGGAAGGCCACACGAGCCGGCCCCTGACCCGAAAAATTAAAATGCTTGCATTTGTTTTCGACCTGGTGTAAAGTATTAGGGAACTATTCTTGAAAGTGAGCTCTCGCAGCTCACTTTCGTTGTGTATGACAACGGGCAAAGGGCCCGGATTGATATGGCAAAGAAAGCGGATATCGAAAACAGAACAGAGGAACTTCTCGGGCCCGTGGCCGAGGAATGCGGCGTCCGGATCTACGATGTCGAATATGTGAAGGAGGGACAGGATCATTTCCTCCGGGCGTATATAGACAAAGAGGGCGGAGTGAACATCGGCGACTGCGAGTCCGTGAGCAGGGCTCTTTCGGATATCCTGGACAGGGAGGATTACATCGGAGAAGCCTATATCCTTGAGGTGAGCAGTCCCGGTCTCGGGAGAAAGCTCACCAAGGACAGGCATTTTCAGAATTCCCTGGGTGAGGAAGTGGAGATATCCTATTTCGGAAAGGCGGATGCGGACAGGGTGACCGAAGGAGTCCTTGTCTCCGCAGACAAAGACAGTTTCACGGTTGAGAAGGATGGGGTACAGAGCCGGATAGTGAAGAAAGACACAAAGACTGTGCGGCTTAAGATAGATTTCTGAGGAGGATCACGGAAAATGAATAACGATCTCAAGCAGGCATTACTGGATATCGAAAGAGAAAAGAACATCAGCCTTGATGTGATGGTGGACGCCATAGAGAATTCTCTTATCGCCGCGTGCAGGAACAGCTTCAAGTCCGACAATATATTCGCGGCCATCGACAGAGAGACTTTTGAGTTCAGATGCTGGGCGGAAAAGGTGGTGACGGAGGATTCAGAGATCACGGATCCAAAAAAGCAGATCTCCCTGGCGGATGCGGTGAAGATAGCGCCGGACGTAGAGATCGGTTCCACCGTACAGGTGCCTGTCGATTCTAAAAAGGAACTGAGCCGTATAGCCACTCTGAACGCGAAGAACGTTATCTTCCAGAAGATCAGAGAGGAAGAGCGCATCTCGGTGTTCAACCAGTATTCCGAAAAGGAGCATCAGGTGGTCAGCTGCACGGTTCAGAGATATGTGGGCCATAACGTGGCGGTGAACCTCGGCAAGACGGAGGCTCTGCTCATGGAGAAGGAGATGATCCGGAACGAGAGCTACGTGAACGGAATGAGGATGAAGGTTTACGTGCTGGAGGTGAGAAATTCGAACCGCACCTCCAAGATACTTGTGAGCCGCACCCATCCCGAGCTGGTGAAGAAACTGTTTGAAGAGGAAGTGGCGGAGATCCAGGACGGCACGGTGGAGATCAGAAGTATTGCGAGAGAGCCCGGAAGCCGGACAAAGATAGCGGTCTGGAGCAACAATCCCGATGTGGACCCCGTGGGTGCCTGCGTCGGAATGAACGGGGCGAGGGTCAACGCCATCGTGGAGGAACTGGGAGAGGAAAAGATAGACGTCGTTTCCTGGGATCCCAACCCCGGAAACTTCATTCAGAACGCCCTTTCTCCCGCAAAGATAGTGGTGGTGTTCGCAGATCCCGACGATCTGAGCGCCAAGGTGGTGGTGCCGGATTATCAGCTGTCCCTTGCCATCGGCAGAGAGGGGCAGAATGCCAGGCTTGCGGCGAAGCTTACAGGATACAAGATCGATATCAAGTCGGAGACTCAGGCCAAGGATACTCCCGGCTTCAGATATGAAGATTATGAAGAAGTGATGGGTGAAGAAGAGTACGAGGACTATGAGTCCGGTCTTGGATATGAAGGCGAGGAAGCTCAGGACGGGCCTTCGGATTATCCTGAGGACGCCGGATACGAAGAAGAAACGGTAAATGAAGAGACGGACGGAGCCGATGCAGGAGAAGAGGAAGATTGAGAGGACCTGTATAGCCTGCAGGGAGAAGAGACCGAAGAACGAGCTTGAGAGATATGTGCTCAGCGCTGGCGGAAAGGTGATCAGGGATCCTGAAAAGGATCTGCCGGGCAGGGGCGCATATCTGTGCGGAAATGAAGACTGCCTGAAGGCTGCGATCAAAAGAAACCCTTTTTCGAGGGCCTTCAGGGGAAGGGCAGACATAAGCGCTTTGAGAGCAGAGAATGGATGAAAGAAAAGCACTCGGGATCCTCGGAATAGGAAAAAAGGCCGGAAAGATAGCGGACGGCGCATTTCTTTCCGAAAAGTCCGTGAAGGCGGGCAGGTCGTGGCTGGTACTGGTATCCACGGATTGTTCCCAGGGAACCTACGACAGGTTTGCGGGGATGTGCGAGTCCAGAGATCTGCCTTTGATAAGACATTTTGATATGGATACGCTGGGACATATCCTCGGTAAGGGGGACAGATCGGTTATATCCGTTGAAGACCGCGTTTTTTCAGAAAAGCTTAAGGGTTTTCTGGCGGAGTGATCAGGAGGAACGTGATGGCAAAAATACGAATCTATGCTTTGGGTAAGGAATTGGGAGTGGGAAACCCCGAAATAATCGATTATCTGGGTAAGCAGGGGATCGAAGTGAAATCCGCTTCCAGCAGTGTGGAGGAGGACGTTGCGGACAGGGTGCGTAAAGCCTTCGGCAAGACTTCATCCGCCGCGACAGAGCCTGAGCGGTCCTCGGAGCCGGAGAAACCCGCAAAGCCTGAACAGCCGGAGAAACCTGCCAGGCAGGAAAGCCCTGCAGAGCCGGAGAAACCCGCAAAGCAGGATCACCCGGAGAAACCCGTGAAGCAGGAGGAGCCGGCGAAAGCGGAAAAAACCGTGAAACAGGATGAACCCGCGAAGCCGGAGACACAGGGAAAGCCCTCTGAAAACAGCGCTCAGGCAGCGCCTGCGAAGCCTGCGGCTGGGAGGCCTCAGGATCAGAAGAAGGTTCAGGTGAAACCCAGAGCCGGACAGCCGGGAGCGGGCGGAGCCGGACAGCAGGGGACTCAGGGAGCCGGAAACCAGCCCAGGAAAACAAAGATAATAATGGTCTCCAATCCGGGTAACTCACAGACAGGAAGAGGCCCTGCCACTGCGTACGTTTCCGGCAGAAGGGGCGGCAGTTACGGCAGCGATTACGGGAATTCCACCGGTCAGCGCCAGTTTATCCGTCCCAGGGTCAAGCCCACGAGAGTATCCGGAGACGCGGATCTCGAGGAGAGGATCAGACAGCAGAGGGAGCGCAAGGAAGCGGAGAGAGCCCGGATAAGGGAAGAAGAGAGGAAGAGAGAGGAGGCCGCCGCGGCGGAGAAAGCCGCGAAGGAACAGGCCGTGGAAGCCCGGAATGATGAAGCAGCTTCCGCTCCCGCAAAGGATGCGGTTTCTCCCAAACAGGGCGCAAAGCCTTCGGGAGGCCTCATAAACAACCTTAAGAAAAAGAATTCGGAGCCTTCCGTGGAGAGCTTCGTCAATGTTACGAGGAAGAGCGGCGTGACTCCCGCCGCCCCCGGAGCGAAGCCTGCAGCGTCGGCTTCAGGCGGTCATTACACAAAGAACCTGCAGTCCGGCGGCGGACGTGTTCAAGCCGGGACCGGCGGATTCTCCGGCTCCAATTCCGGAAGAAGACCCGGCAAAAGACCCGGAAAACCCGGGAGCGCCGGAGCGTTCGGCAACGGCCCCGAGAGATCATCCCGTAAGTCCATGCAGGACGGCGGGAAGCGCCTGAAGAAGCCCGATCAGATGATTGGTGACGACGACGGGCGCGTAAAGCCCAGAAAGGCCGGAAGCTTTATCAAGCCCGAAAAAGCTCCCGAACCCGAGGAGGAGAAGATCAAGGTCATCACCCTTCCCGAGAGGCTTACGATCAAGGAACTGTCCGACAAGATGAAGCTTCAGCCTTCCGTTATCATTAAGAAACTCTTCATGAACGGACAGCTGGTGACGGTGAACAGCGAGCTTCCCTACGAAGAGGCGGAAAATATCGCCGCGGATTATGATATCCTCTGCGAAAAAGAAGAAAAAGTCGACGTTATCGAGGAGCTACTCAGGGAAGACGAGGAAGATCCCTCTAAGCTCAAAAAGAGACCTCCCGTTGTGGTCGTCATGGGACACGTCGATCACGGAAAGACTTCGCTCCTGGACGCTATCAGGAATACGAGAGTGACCACCGGTGAAGCCGGCGGCATCACCCAGGCCATAGGCGCTTATACCGTCGAGTCAAACGGCCAGCCCATTACTTTCCTGGATACGCCTGGACATGAAGCGTTTACCGCGATGCGTATGAGGGGAGCGAACTCGACGGATATCGCGGTCCTCGTGGTGGCTGCGGACGACGGCGTCATGCCTCAGACCGTGGAAGCCATAAATCACGCAAAGGCTGCGGGAATAGAGATAATCGTAGCCATAAATAAGATCGATAAGCCCAACGCAAATCCCGAAAAGGTCAAGCAGGAGCTGACGGAATATGACCTTGTTCCCACGGGATGGGGCGGGACCACCGAATTTGTGAATGTGTCCGCAAAGTCGGGAGAGGGCATCGACACGCTGCTTGAGACCATACTTCTCACGGCGGATATACTTGAGCTCAAGGCCAATCCCAACAGAAACGCCAGAGGCGTGGTCATTGAAGCCAGGCTTGACAAGGGAAGAGGCCCGGTCGCCACTGTCCTCGTGCAGAAGGGAACCTTGAGGGTCGGAAACTTCATTTCCGCGGGAGCCTGTCACGGCAGGATCAGGGCTATGATCAGCGACAGTCATGAAAATGTCCAGGAAGCGGGTCCTTCCGTTCCCGTGGCGGTCCTGGGGCTGAATGACGTGCCGGAGGCCGGTGAGACCTTTGTGGTCCATGAAAATGAAAAGACTGCCCGGTCCTTCGCCCAGACCTATATGGATCAGCACAAGGAAGAACTGGTGGCGGATACGAAGCAGAGAATGTCTCTGGATGAGCTTTCCAGGATGATAAAGGAAGGCGACGCCAAGGAACTGGATATCATAATAAAGGCGGATGTGCAGGGCTCGGTGGAGGCCCTCAGGGATTCCCTCCTGAAGCTCTCAAACGAAGAGGTGATAGTCAAGGTCATTCACGGCGGCGTGGGAACCATAAACGAGTCGGACGTGATACTGGCTTCCGCTTCAAACGCGGTCATCATAGGCTTCAACGTGCGTACGGACGCCACTGCCAAATCCACTGCGGAGAGGGAGAAGGTCGATATCAGGCTTTACAAGGTGATCTATCAGGCCATTGAGGACGTGGAAGCCGCCATGAAGGGCATGCTTGAACCCGTGTACGAGGAAAGGGTTACCGGCCACGCGGAGGTCAGACAGATATTCAAGGCTTCCGCAGTCGGAAATATCGCCGGCTCCTTCGTGACCGACGGAGTGGTGAAGAAGGATTCCTTTGCCAGGATATTCCGCGACGAGGAACAGGTATTCCAGGGCAAGCTGGCGTCCCTTAAGAGGTTCAAGGACGACGTAAAGGAAGTGAAGGAAGGTTACGAATGCGGTCTGGTGTTTGAAGACTTTGATTCCTTCAATGAGGGCGACCGGATCGAATTCTATGAAATGGTAGAGGTCTCGAGGGCATAAATGCGTAAGAACAGCATCAAGAACAACCGCATAAACGGTGAATACAGGCGTGAGATCTCCGAGCTCATCAGAAACGATGTGAAGGATCCCAGGATCGCTCCCATGACCACCGTGACAAATGTAGAGGTGGCCCCGGATCTTAAGACCTGCAAGGTCTATATCAGCGTTTTCGGGGACGATGACAGTCTTGATGAGACCGTTGAGGGACTCCGGCAGGCTGCGGGATTTATCAGGCATGAACTGGCTAAGAGAGTGAATCTGAGAAACACTCCCGCCCTTACCTTCATTCCTGACCGGTCCATCGAGTACGGGGTCAGGATGACGAAGCTGATAGACGACGTCGTGTCCGACGACAGAGCGCGTTCGGTGCAGGATGATATCGATCCCGCTGACGGAGCGGAAGATGAAGATCCTTGACGAAGTAAGCGGGGCTTCGAGGATCGCGATCGGAGGTCATATACGGCCTGACGGCGATTGCCTCGGCTCCTGTCTTGCGATGTATAACTATCTTAAAAAGTCGCTTCCTGACTGTGAGACAGAGGTGTTTCTTGAGAAGCCTCCCGCGATCTTCAGCGTTCTGAAGGGCTTTGACTCGGTCAGGTCGGAGATCCCGCAGGGAGATGCTTTCGACGTCTTTATCTGTCTGGACTGCGGCATCGACAGGCTTAGATTTTCGGAGCCTCTTTTCAACAAGGCAAAGAAGAGGATCAATATCGATCATCACGTGAGCAACCCGGGCTGCGGTCATGTGAATTATATCTTTCCGGAGGCAAGCTCCACCGCGGAACTTGTTTACGAGGTCATGGACAGGGAACTTCTTGATGAGGATATCGCAGTTGCCCTGTACACGGGCATAATCCATGATACCGGAGTGCTCAAGTATTCGAACACATCTCCCAAAACCCTCAGGACCGTAGCCGATCTTATATCCTTTGGTTTTGATTTCACGAAGCTTGTGGACGAGACCTTTTATGAAAAGACCTATGTCCAAAGCCAGCTGCTCGGCAGGGCTCTGGTGGAGAGCCGCGTGTTCATGGAGGGGAAGTGCGCCGTCGCCCAGGTATCAAAGAAATACATGGACTTTTACGGGGCGCTGTCCTCGGACCTTGAAGGCATAGTGAACCAGCTTTTGTTCATAAAGGGCGTGGAATGCGCCATTTTCATGAATGAATACGCCGATAAGGAGTTTAAGGCGAGCCTGAGATCCCGCAATATCGTGGACGTGGCCGTGATCGCCCAGCATTTTGGCGGTGGAGGACATGTAAGGGCTGCCGGATGTGTTTTGAAGGGCACCTATGAGGAATGCGTGAAGGCCCTGGCTGAGGAGATCGGAAAGCAGCTTTGACCGGCCTGGAAAGGGTTTTGATGTGAACACCGGAAAGCAGTTGAACGGCGTGATCTGCATAAATAAGGACGAGGGCTACACCTCCCAGGATGTGGTTTCCGTGGTCAGGGGGATCCTCAGGGTGAAAAAGGCCGGACACACCGGGACCCTGGATCCGATGGCCCGTGGGGTCCTTCCCGTCTGCATAGGCGCAGCCACAAAGGCTGCTTCTTTTATTTCTGCGGACAGAAAGACGTATGAAGCGGTCATGAGGCTGGGAGTCACCACCGACACCTACGATATGACCGGCAATATCACCGGACAGTCCGGGGATATACCGGATGAAAAAACGGTGAGGGAGACCGTGATGTCCTTCAGAGGCGAACTGAGTCAGAGACCGCCTTTATTTTCCGCAGTCCACATAAACGGGAAAAGGGCTTACGAGCTTGCGCGGCGAGGGGAAAAGGCGGATATGCCGGTGAGAAGGGTGACGGTCTTTGCGATCGAGATCCTGTCTGCCGATCTGCCGGGCCTGTCATTTTCCGTGACCTGTTCCGCGGGAACTTATATCAGATCCCTGATAAACGACATCGGGCAGGCGCTCGGATGCGGCGCTGCAATGGAGGCCCTCACCCGGACCGCATGCGGCGGGTTCACGATAGACAGATCCTACACCCTCGGGGAACTGGAGAAACTCAGGGACGAGGACAGGACAGGGGAAGCGCTTTTGCCCCTGGGGGACGTGTTTGCCGGGCTGAAGAGGTTTGAATTGTCTTCCGCGGAGTACAGGATCAAAGCCATGAACGGAAATCCGCTGCCGCTTCCTCCGAATCTCAGAAACGGAGAGCTTATCTTCGTACACGACGGGGAAGGCTTTTTCTACGGGATTTACAGAGCGGACGCAGGAAGCGGGAGGCTTATGCCTGAGAAGATGTTCCTCGCGGAAGGATTTTGACCTGAAACGGAAAAACCATTATGCAGATAATATCCGGCACCACAGAATTCCATATCGATGAGCCGACTGCCCTCTCCATAGGAAAGTTTGACGGCGTGCACCTCGGACACAGGAAGATACTGTCCCTGGTCGCGGAACAGAAATCCCGCGGCCTGGTCCCTTCGGTCTTCACATTTGACCCTTCCCCGGATGAACTGTTCACGGGCGTTTCAGCGGGGAGTCTCCTTACGAAAGAAGAAAAGGAGGAGACTCTGTCCATGCTCGGCGTGGAAATACTGGTGGAGTATCCCATGAACAGGGAGACGGCTGCCATTTTGCCGGAGGAGTTCCTCCGGAATGTCCTGAGGGACAGGCTGAATACACGGTATGTCGCAGCCGGCGACGATCTCTCCTTCGGGAGAGGGGGAGAGGGCGACGCAGCGTTTTTGAAGGCGGAAGCTCCGGTCATGGGCATGGAAGCGGAGATAGTGGAAAAGGTTGTGAAACGGGGCGAGGTGGTGAGTTCCACTCTGATCCGTTCTTATTTGCGGAAAGGGGATATGGAAAGGGTGGCTGAGCTTATGGCGGCCCCTTATTACGTTGAGGGAATTGTGGAGGACGGCGACCACAGGGGGAGAAGCCTTGGATTTCCCACCATTAACGTCCGTCCTTCACCCCTGAAGCTCCTCCCCCCCAGGGGAGTGTACCGGTCCGGAGTCATCCTGGAGGACAGGTTTTACGCAGGGATCACGAATATCGGCGTGAAGCCTACCTTCGGGGATCACAATCCCTGCGTCACGGAGACCTATCTGTATGATTTTGACGGCGACGCCTACGGAAAAAAGGCGAGGGTGGAACTGCACTCATTTATGAGGGGCGAGAAGAGATTCTCGTCACCCGGGGAACTTAAAGCACAGGTTGACCGGGATCTCCTTGCGGGGGCGCCGTAAACCGTACGAATTTTTTTCCTTACATTGAATATTCCCGAGAAAGGGTGTATCATACCACTCGTATGAATATGAACATCCTGTTACCGCTCATGGGAGGCCTCGGCTTCTTCCTCTTCGGGATGAGGAACATGAGCGAGGGAATTGAAAAGGCTGCGGGCGCCAGGCTCAGAAGGATCCTCGAAAGGCTTACCACGAACACCTTCACGGGGATCATCGTGGGCGCGGCATTTACTGCTCTCATTCAATCATCATCAGCCTGTACGGCTATGGTGGTGAGTTTCGTGAACGCCGGCCTCATGACCCTGAACCAGGCGGCCGGGATCATCTTCGGCGCCAACATCGGTACCACCATCACGGCTCTCCTTGTCTCCTTCAAACTGGAAAAGGCCGCTCCCGTCATACTCCTGACAGGTGTCGTGCTGATGATCGGCTCACAGAAGAACAGCTTCCTGAACAAACTGGGAGAGGTCATCACCGGATTCGGAACGCTTTTCATGGGACTGTCCATGATGTCGGACGCCATGGCCGGAATGAAGGACTCCCCCGCCGTCATTTCCATATTTTCGTCATTGAACAATCCTCTGCTGGCCACTCTCATCGGCCTTGTCATCACCGCCGTAGTGCAGAGCTCCTCCGTAACCGTATCCATCATGGTGCTTTTGGCAAATCAGGGCCTCATAGGTCTGGATATGATCATCTACACCATACTGGGGTGCAATATCGGCGCCTGTATGACTGCCATCCTGGCTTCCCATGGCGGCCACAAGGACGCAAAGAGAACGGCGGCGATCCATTTCCTTTTCAACTTCCTGGGTTCCGCCGTGATCTATGTGTTGCTCCTGCTCTTTGGGGACAGGATCGTGGCCGGACTCGAAAAGGCGGCTCTGGGGGACGCGGGACGAGCCGTTGCATATGCGCACATGGGTATCAAGATATTCCAGGTCATCCTTTTCACACCCTTCATCAATCAGATCGTGAAGCTCACTTATGTGTTGGTGCCCGGCGACGACAGCCGTGTGGGCTACAGGGATGAGTACAAGCTTAAATACATCGGCGACAAGGTGGTCTTCAATCCCGCTACGGCGGTGATAGAGGTCATAAAGGAGATAGACCGCATGGCCAGCCTTGCAAATGAGAACCTGAACCGCGCAATGAACGCCCTCATCACTCTGGACGAGGAGGACATAGCCGAAGTATACGAGGTTGAGAACAATATCGACTTCCTGAACGACGCCATAACGAATTATCTCGTGAGGATAAACAAACTCCCTCTTCCTATCGACGATCTGACCAGCATAGGCGCTCTTTTCCATGTGGTGAACGATATAGAGAGGATAGGGGATCACGCCAAGGATATCGCGGACTTTGCCCAGCAGAGAAAGGACACGGGCTCCGAGTTCTCGAAGGTGGCCATCTCCGAGCTGGGACAGATGATGGAGCAGGTCAATAAGGTCCTTCAGTACGCTACGGTGACTTTCGTCGAGGGCACCGATGAATACGTGGACGAGATAGAAAAGATCGAGGATAAGCTTGACGATATGGACAGGGAGTTCCAGATGCACCATATCCAGAGGCTTTCCAGAGGCGAGTGCACCCCCGAAGCCGGAATGATCTTTTCCGACGTGATCTCGGGCCTCGAGAGGGTGGGAGACCACGCGGTCAATATAGCCTTTGCCATCAGCGAGGCTGAAGCCGCCACGGCCTGATCGTTTGCGGCACGAAGTGATCCGGTGATCTTTCGGCATTGAATATGGGATTGAAAGTGTTATAATATTCTGCGTCTGATTTTTGTTCTGAACCGGAGACACAGGTATCCGGGACGGAACAGAAAAAAATAATAAAGGAGGAAAAGAAAAGACATGAAAAAGGTATTTAAAAAGATCCTGGCAGTATCATTGGCAGCTGTGATGTCAGCTTCTCTTGCAGCCTGCGGATCAAGCCCCGCTCCTGCAGCGGAAGCTCCTGCGGCTGACAACGGAGCGGCAGCTCCCGCAGCGGCAGCACCTGCGGCAGACGGCGACATCAAGATAGGTGTTTCCATCTGGTCTTCGACCGACGTCCTCGGCTCTCAGTGCAAGCGCATCCTGGATGAGGCCGCAAAGGCTCTTGGCGTTCAGGTGCAGTATGTGGATCAGGGCCACGTATCCGAGCAGGTCACCGCTTCCGTCGAGCAGCTTTGCGCGGCAGGATGCCAGGGCATCATCATCTGCAATTCCGCAGATACCGAGATGACCTCTGCCATCAAGACCTGTAACGACAACGGAGTATATCTGGCACAGTTCTTCCGTATCATCAGCGAGCAGAACTCTCCCGACATCTACAAGGCCGCTGTTGATTCCCCCTACTATGTGGGTGCAGTGCATGAGAATGAGCCTGAAAACGGCGAAAAGCTCGTGAACATCCTGCTTGACAAGGGCGACAGGAACATCGGACTTATCGGATGGGAGCAGGGCGACGCCACCTGGCTTGGAAGACTGGAAGGCTACACAAAGGGCGTAGAAGCATGGAATGCCGCTCATCCCGATGATCAGGCAAAGCTTTCCGAGCCCCAGTATGCCGGAACCTCATCTGAAGGCGGTTCCAAGGCTGCCGAAGCTCTCATGGCCGCAGATCCCGATCTTGATGCTCTGATCCCTGCCGGAGGCGGCGGAGATCCCCTTCAGGGCGCGATCGCTGCTGTTGAGCGCGCCGGAAAGACCGGTCAGATCGACATAGTTTCCACCGACTTCCTTCCCGACCTTAAGGAAAGGCTTGAGAACGGCTCCATGGCCGCTGAGTCCGGCGGACACTACTGCGATCCTCTGTTTGCATTCATGATGGTCTACAACGCTATCAAGGGCAATTACACCGGCATCGAGGGCAATTTCATCAACATGAACTTCCCTTACCTCTACGTCGCATCTCCCGAAGATTACGGCGATTATGAGAAGTATTTTGTTGATCAGCTTCCCTACACAGATGACGAACTGGTTGAGATGGCCGGCTTGAGCGTGGATGATCTTTCCAAGAAGTGCGCCGCGCTTTCCATCGAAGACGCTGCTGCAAGATCAAAATAAGGCTTGCTGAATGAATTCCTGGCCGGTACCGCCTGTCGGTACCGGCCAGTTATTTGGAAAAGGGGAATGACATGAAAAAACTTTCAGGCAGTTTGAGAGGATATCTGATCCTTTTGCTATTGGTGGTGGTCTCGTGGCTGTTTTTCAAGGTGATCACCCCTCATAATTTCGGATCGCCTGAAAATATGGTCAAGTATTTTGAGGCAGGACTGATCGCGGCTACCGGAGCCGTGGGATTTTATTTCGTCATGGTCATGGGGATGTTCGACTTTTCCATCGGTGCGAACATCATGCTGTCAGCCATCATAGGCTGCGTCTTCGCTTCCAGGTTCGGCCTGGGATATTTCGGCCTTGTTTTCGGATGCGTGCTCTCCGGGCTGTGCGTGGGGCTTATTAACGGCATTTTCTATATCAAGCTCCGCATACCCTCAATGATAGTCACAACGGGCCTCGCTCTTATTTACGAAGCCCTTGCCAATTTCATAGGAGGCGCCGTCGCTCAGACGCTTCCATCCGATCTGAGAGGCTTCGGCCAGATGCCGGGTGATATCATCCTGGCCTTCGTTGCTTTCGCTCTGGCCTACATCATTTTGAACTATACCAAGATAGGAACATACACCTATGCTATCGGCTCCAACGAGTTTGTGGCCAAGAACATGGGTATAAACGTAAATAAATACAAGGTCCTCGCCTTTGTCATAAGCGGAGGCTTTCTGGGCCTTATGTCCATACTCACCATAAGCTACGGCTCCTCGATGGTGGCTGTGACCGGAATGCAGTCCATGAGCCGGAACTTCGTCCCCACCATGGGATGCTTCTTCGGTCTTGCCTTCAAAAAATACGGCATGCCGATCCAGGCCATAGTCATAGGCGAGTTCGTCATCAATATAATATTCTTCGGATTCATCGCCCTGGGCGCGCCTACCGCCATACAGGAGGTCATAACAGGGCTTGCGCTGCTGATAATCATAACCCTTACCTCGAAACCGGTTAAGGGCGAGATAGTGAAGTAAGAAGGGAGCGGACAATGAGTGATAATGTAAGACTTGAGATCATCGGCGCCTGCAAGACCTTCGGCATCACCAAGGCAGTGCAGGACGTGTCATTTAACGTAAATAAGGGCGAGGTCCACGCTCTGATCGGGGAGAACTGATCAGGGAAATCCACCCTGACCAATATGCTCACCGGGATCTATTCCATAGAGTCCGGAAAGTTCATTCTGGACGGGAAAGAGGTGCATCCCAGAAATCAGGTGGAAGCCAATAATGAGGGCATTTCCATCATCGTTCAGGAGCTGGGCACCCTGTCTGGTCTGACCGTGGCAGAGAACATCTTCCTCGGGCATGAGGACAGGTTCGTGAAGTTCGGGATCAAGGATACCCGGGCCATGAACAAACTGGCCACGGAGCTTCTTGAAAAATACGGATTTGACCACATCAAGGCTTCGGATATGATCGATCACTACAACTTCGAGGACCGCAAGCTTGTGGAGATCGTGAAAGCCACGTATTTCGATCCGAAGATCGTGGTCGTGGACGAGACTACCACAGCCCTGTCACAGGAAGGGCGTGAGGAACTGTACAAGCACATGAACCGCATCAGGGAGGAGGGGAATTCCGTCATATTCATTTCCCACGATCTCCCTGAGGTCCTGGACAAGTCCGATACCATCACGGTACTGAGGGACGGCATTTACATCGACACCGTGAAGTCCGCGGATGTAAATGAAGACGACCTGAAAAAGCTCATGGTGGGCAGAGAGGTCGTCGGCAATTATTACCGCGAGGATTACGGGGAGAAGGTGTCCGATGAGGTGGTCCTGTCGGTGAGGAACGTGACGGTTCCCGGGCAGATACATGATGTGAACTTTGATCTTCACAAGGGCGAGATCCTGGGCTTCGGAGGACTGTCGGAGTCCGGCATGCACGAGGTGGGGAAGGCGGTGTTCGGCGCTTCCTACGACAGAGAGGGCAGTGTTACGCTCTCCGACGGCACACAGATAAACAGCATACCCACGGCCATTAAGCACAGCATGGCCTACACGTCCAAGGACAGGGACAATGAATCGGTTGTAATGAATCAGAGTATCGGCGATAACATCTGCCTGCCGTCTCTCGACGATCTTGCAAATAAGGTCCATCTCCTGAACGGGAAAAAGCTTAAGAGCTTTGCGCAGGAGTACGCCCACGAAATGTCGGTGAAGATGGTGAACACCGATCAGTTCGTATCCGAACTTTCCGGCGGCAATAAGCAGAAGGTGGTGCTGGCCCGCTGGATCGGAAAGGATTCCGACATTCTGGTCCTCGACAGCCCGACCCGCGGAATAGATATCGGGGTCAAGCAGGATATCTACCAGCTTATGGACCAGATGCGTAAGAACGGGAAATCGATAATCATGATATCAGAGGAATTGATGGAGCTCATGCATATGTGCGACCGCATCATCATAATGAAAGATGGAGCCGTCAACGGAGAGCTTATGCGCGATCCTGAAATGACCGAGAATTCCCTGATCTCGATGATGGTATAGGGAGGAGATGCTAAATGGCTGAGAAAACTACTAATAAAGTGGAATCAACCCATGAGGAGACCGAACTGAAGAAGGTCTCCACCATGGCTTCCATACGCGCGGTGCTCCCTTTAGCCGGACTCGTGGCGGTGTTCATCCTGTTCAACGTTCTCACAAAGGGTAGGATGGTGAGCAACCTCTCCCTGGCTCTGAGCTCCGTTTATGTGATCATGATAGCATCCATGGGAGTGTTCTTTATTATGACCATGGGAGGACTTGATTTCTCCCAGGGCTCCATCCTCGGACTGTCCTCCATAGTGATCTGCTACCTTTCGAAGTACAGCATCCCTCTGGCGATAGTGTGCGGGATACTTACGGGGGCGGCTATAGGGGCCGTCAACGGATTCTTCTATGTGAACAGAAAGATCAGATCCTTCATCGTCACGATATGTACGATGTTCCTTTTGAGGGGACTGATAAAGTACCTGACAGCGGATGCGCCTGTGGCGGGCAGTATGGATCTCATCAATCTTGATTCCAACGCCCTGAAGACCACCCTTACAGTGGTCATGCTGGCTATAGGCTTTGTGGTCTTTACCTTCACAAAGTTCGGCACATGCCTGAAGGCCATCGGCGCCGGTGAAAAAGCGGCCATGTTTGCCGGAATACGCACCGACAGGATGAAGTTCCTCATGTACGTTCTTTCCGGCGCCATCACAGGCGTGGCGGCCTTTGTGAACTCCATCAAGGTGGGTTCGGTGACTTCTTCCGGCGGAAACCAGCTGGAGACACAGATACTCATAGCCCTGGTCCTGGGAGGAATGCCCATATCCGGCGGCGCAAAGGTAAGGTTCCTGAATGTGATAGTGGGATCCCTTCTTTACACTATACTCCAGTCCGGCCTGACCATGATGGGACTCACTCCTCAGGCCATGCAGCTCATACAGGGCGTGGTGTTCCTGGTGTTCGTGGCTGTGTTCGCGGACAGGGAGAGCCTGCAGGTCATAAAGTAAGGCCGGGATCATTTAATGAATCTGAGGACCGGCCGCAAACGCTTACGCGTTTTCCGCCGGTCCTCTTGCATATTTTTATCCCGGTGGTATAATGGTTCAGTATGTTTGTTTGCCCTGCCTGCGGTTTGCGGCTGCTCCGGCCCTTACCCCGGACAGAGGCGTATTCAGAAAAGGAGAACAGATATGATCACAAAGGAAAAGAAAGCGGAACTTATCGAAAAGTACGGCAGAAAGCCCGGCGACACGGGTTCTACCGAGGTTCAGGTAGCCATTCTCACTGAGAGGATCAGAGAGCTTACCGAGCATCTCAGAGCCAATCCCAAGGATCACCATTCAAGGCGCGGACTTCTCATGATGGTCGGTCAGAGAAGAGGACTGCTGGATTATCTGAAGAAGAACGATATAGGACGCTATCGTTCCATCATCGAGAAACTCGGCATAAGAAAGTGATGATCATTCCCGTTTTACGGGCGTGATACCCGGTGCCGCGTGACGCGGAAACGCGTTAGAGGGCATCATGCGGGGAAGGGCCGGTTTCCGAAACAGGCGCGTCCCCGTAAGGATGATAAAGAAGACGAAGAAGAGAAGGAAGGAAAAGAAAAAAGATGTACAAAACTTATGAGTATGAACTGGCCGGACGCACGCTTAAGGTGGATATCGGCAGAGTGGGAAAACAGGCCAACGGATGCGCATTTATGCATTACGGGGACACCACGGTCCTCTGTACAGCAACGGCTTCCAAGAAGCCCAGGGACGGGATCGATTTCTTCCCCTGCAGCGTGGAGTATGAGGAAAAGTATTATTCTGTCGGCAAGATGCCGGGCGGGTTCAATAAGAGAGAGGGCAAGCCTTCGGAGAACGCCATCCTCACCAGCCGCGTCATAGACAGGCCCATGAGACCCCTGTTTCCCAAGGATTACAGGAATGACGTGACACTCAACAACCTTGTGATGAGCGTGGATCCCCAGTGCAGGCCCGAGCTTGTGGCCATGATCGGCACATCCATCGCCACCACCATTTCGGACATTCCCTTCGACGGCCCCTGCGCCATGACCCAGATAGGTCTTGTGGACGGTGAGTTTATTGTGAACCCCTCCCAGGAGCAGTGGGACAAGGGAGATCTGAGGCTTACGGTGGCTTCCACCGGTCAGAAGGTGATAATGATAGAGGCCGGCGCCAATATCATTCCCGAAGCGAAGATGCTCGAAGCGATCTACATGGCTCACGATGTGAACCTTAAGCTCATCGATTTCATAAACGGCATCGTGGCGGAATGCGGAAAGGAAAAGCACGAATACGAGAGCGCTGCCGTTCCGCAGGAGCTCATGGATGAGATCATGAGGATCGTTCCTCCCGAAGAGATGGAAAAGGCTGTGTTCACCGACGACAAGCAGCAGAGAGAGGACAATGTGGCTGAGCTGACCGAGAGGATCAATGAAGCCCTCGCGGAAAAGGAAGAACTGCTTCCCCTGGTGGGAGACGCGGTTTACCAGTACGAAAAGAAGACCGTCAGGAAAATGATACTTAAGGATCATAAGAGACCCGACGGCAGGAAGATCGAAGAGATCAGACCTCTTGCAGCAGAGGTGGATCTGATCCCCAGAGTGCACGGATCGGCCATGTTCACCAGAGGCCAGACGCAGATCTGCGATGTCTGTACTCTTGCGCCACTTTCGGACGCCCAGAGAGTTGAGGGCCTCGACCCCAACATCACAAAGAAGAGATACCTTCATCAGTACAATTTCCCTTCATATTCAGTAGGCGAGACCAAGGTTTCAAGAGGTCCGGGACGCCGCGAGATAGGTCATGGAGCCCTTGCGGAGAGAGCGCTTCTTCCCGTGCTTCCCACGGAAGAGGAATTCCCTTATTCCATCAGGTGCGTGTCCGAGACCTTTGAGAGCAACGGATCCACATCCATGGCCTCCACCTGCGCCTCCTGCATGTCCCTTATGGCTGCCGGAGTCCCGCTGAAGAGCATGGTGGCCGGTATTTCCTGCGGACTTGTGACGGGGGATACGGATGATGATTATGTGGTCCTCACCGATATCCAGGGTCTCGAAGATTTCTTCGGGGATATGGATTTTAAGGTGACCGGCACCACGGAAGGCATCACCGCCATTCAGATGGATATCAAGATCCACGGTCTCACCCGGCCCATAGTGGAGGAAGCAATAAGCCGCGCGAGAGAGGCAAGGCTCTTCATAATGGACGAGTGCATGAAGAAGGCCATAGCAGAGCCCAGGAAGGAAGTGGGCGAGTATGCTCCCAAGATCATCTTCATGTCCATCGATCCCGAGAAGATCGGAGAAGTTGTGGGTCAGAGAGGAAAGACCATCAACGAGATCATAAGCCGCACAGGCTGCCAGATAGACATAGAGGACGACGGTTCCGTATCCATCTGCGGAATGGATCAGGAGCAGATGGCCAATGCGAAGAATATGATCGAGATCATAGTCACAGAGTTTGAAGAGGGACAGATCCTGAACGGAAAGGTGGTCTCCATAAAGGAATTCGGAGCATTCGTGGAATTTGCCCCCGGAAAGGAAGGTCTGGTACACATATCCAGGATCGCCAAGAGACGTATCGCAAAGGTTGAGGATGTACTGAACCTGGGTGATGAGGTTACGGTGATATGCCTCGGAAAGGACCGGATGGGCAGGCTCAGCTTCAGCATGAAGGACGTGCCCGTAAACTAAATCTTGTGGTCAGAAAAGGCAGGGGAATTTTGTCCCCTGCCTTTTTCATATCTGAAAAAATGAAAAAAAGTCAAAAATATTTGAAATTGAATTGAAAGTGTTGTGGAAAAAATGAAAAAAGATGCGTAATTATGAAAAATGATCATGTTCAGTAATATATTTAATGACACCACAATAAATTGATTTACAGACTGACACGGTCAACGAAAGGAATGAAGCCTTGACCCGCCTGGTCAGAGACTGATCCGGGCTTATTATTTTTATGATCGATCCTGTTGTTAAGTGATTGATGAATTATTTTAAAAGTATTCATCACCGGAGGTGGAGTATGGGTAAGAAGTGGACTCTTCATATGAAAAAGGCTGATTTTCAGGGGATCGCTCGGAAATACGGCATAGATCAGGTATCAGCCCGGATCCTCAGGAACCGGGATATCACGGAGGATGAAGATATCAGGAAATTTCTCAGGGGCACCATGGCTGATATCGAGTCTCCCTATGTCCTCAAATATGCCGAATCCGCTGCCCAGTCCCTCATGGATGCCGTCGGTGACGGCATCAGCATCAGGATAATAGGCGATTACGATGCGGACGGGGTGTGCGCTTCCTTCATTTATCTGACAGCCCTTACCGCCGTGGGAGCCGAGTGCTCCGTCAGCATACCTCACAGGATGAAGGACGGGTATGGGATAAATGAAGCTCTCATAGATGAAGCCCTGGAAGACGGGTGCGGTCTGATACTCACCTGCGACAACGGGATCGCGGCTTATGACCAGGTCCGGCACGCAAAGGATCTCGGGATGTATGTGATAATTACGGATCACCATGAAGTCCCGTTTTCGGAGGACGAGGAGGGAAATATAACCTACAGGCTTCCTCCCGCCGACATAGTCGTGGACCCCAAAAGAGAGGATGACGAAAGCGCATTCAAGGAGATCTGCGGCGCTGTGGTGGCTCTCAAGGTATCCGATATCCTCCTGACCGAGTGCGGGCTTTCCGATGAAGAAAAGAAGGAGCTGATGGAACCCATGCTGGAAGCGGCGGCTATCGCCACGGTCTGCGATGTCATGCCCCTTATCTCCGACAACAGGATCATAGTGAAGGAAGGGCTGAAGCTGATAAACAATACGAAGAACACCGGACTTAAGGCGCTCATCAATGCCTGCTCACTGACTGACAAGACTGTAAACGCCCATACTCTGGGCTTTGTCATAGGCCCATGCATAAACGCTTCCGGAAGGCTCGAAACCGCTTCCGAAGCCCTTGATCTTTTGACGTGCGACGACGGGGAAGAGGCCGGGGAAATGGCCATTCATCTGAAAGAACTGAATGATGAGAGGAAAGCACTGACCGAAAGAGGAGTGGAGGATTCCATAAGCATCATAGAAGAACAGGGGCTTTCAGACGACAGTGTCCTCTGCGTGTACGTGCAGGGGCTTCACGAATCCATTGCCGGCATTATCGCCGGAAAAGTCAGGGAACGGTACTGTAAGCCCGTCTTCGTGTTTACGGATTCGGAGGATGAAGGAATCATAAAGGGTTCGGGCAGGAGCATAGAGGCTTATAATATGTACGAGGGACTTACCGCGGCAGGACATCTCCTGACGAAATTCGGCGGGCACAAAATGGCGGCGGGCCTTTCCATGAAGAAGGAGAATTTCCCTGAATTCAGAAAGCTGATAAATGAAGGGGCGGGGCTTTCCGAAGAAGATTTCGTGGAAAAGGTATATATCGACGTGCCTCTTCCTGTTTCTTACGTGAATATCTCCCTCATCAGGGAATTTGAAAGCCTTGCTCCCTTTGGAGTGGCCAATCCCCAGCCCTTATTTGCCCAGAAGGATGTGGAAGTGAAATTCGTGAAATTCATGGGAAAAGATGGTAAAATGGGATTGTACACCGTATCCGACGGAAAGGGCAGCATAAGCATGAAGTGCTTTATGGATGCTCATGAATTCAACGCATTTCTGGCTGAACGCGGGAACAGGTGCAGCATCCTTTATACGGCCCAGGTGAACGAGTGGAACGGGCGGGAGAGTGCGGAGATCACCCTGAGGGATTATCAGTGACTGCAGATACCTGCAATGAACGAGGAGGATGAAACATGAGATTATCAGAGCTGCTGGATGGATTTGAGTATGATGTGACAAGGGGGTACGGTGATCCCGTGGTGAGCGGCATCGTCTATGACTCCCGCAAGGTAGTGCCGGGATGCGTCTTTGTCTGTGTTCACGGAGACAGGGTGAATTCCCATGACTTCGTGTCCTCCGCCATAGAAGGGGGCGCCAGGGTCATCGTGTATTCCGAAGAGCTGAACCTGTACGATACCTCGGTACATTATGTGAGGACTCCCGACACCAGAAAGGCCCTCGCTTATATCTCCGCGGCCTGGTTCGGGCATCCGGCGGATAAGCTCACTGTGATAGGCGTCACGGGGACAAAAGGAAAGACCACTACTACCTATCTGATACGGGGCATGCTTGAAAAGGCCGGCTACAACACCGGTATCATCGGTACTGTGGGCTGCGTGATAGGAGATGAGGTGCTTCACACCCCGAATACGACCCCCGAGTCATTTATCCTGCAGGAGTATTTCTCAAAGATGGTTGAGAAGGGCATAACTCATGTGGTGATGGAGGCGTCGTCCCAGGGCTTTCTGCTCCACAGGACAGACGGATTCGTCTTCGATTACGGCATCCTGACGAATCTGTCGCCGGATCATATCGGCCCCGGGGAACACAGGGATATGAACGATTACATTGCCTGCAAGAGCACGCTTTTCAAACAGTGCAGGATTGGCATAGTGAACGCGGACTCCGATTACCTGACAGAGGTTCTTAAGGATCATACCTGCGAACTTGTGAAATATTCCATAAATGAGCCTTCCGATCTGCAGGCTTCCGATATCCGCTTTGTGAAGAAGGACAGGGAACTGGGCATGGAGTTTGCCCTCAAGGGGCTTCTGGATATGGAAGCCTATGTGTGCTCGCCGGGACTCTTCAGCGTATATAACGCCCTTGCTGCCTGCGCCCTCGGTGCGGCCATGCATATAGGCCCTGACAACATTCTTGCCGCTTTGAAGGAAGTTCGTGTAAAGGGCAGGATCGAGCCGGTGCAGGTATCCGACAGATTCCATGTCCTGATCGATTACGCCCATAACGCCATGGCTCTCGAGAATCTTTTGATCACACTCAGGGAATATGAGCCGAAAAGACTTGTGTGTCTTTTCGGATGCGGAGGGAATCGGTCAAGACAGAGGAGATTTGAAATGGGTGAGGTCAGCGGAAAATATGCGGATCTCACGGTCATCACTTCCGACAATCCCCGGTTTGAGGATCCTGCCGATATCATCAACGACATAAAGAAAGGGATAATGAAGACCAGCGGCCGACATGTGGATATCGACGACAGGCGCGAGGCCATAGACTGGGTGCTTAAGAACGCTGAGGACGGAGACGTGATAGTCCTTGCGGGAAAGGGGCATGAGGATTATCAGGAGATAAAGGGCAAGCGCTATCCCATGGATGAGAGAGTGATCATACAGGAACTCCTGGAAAAAGCGGGGAAATAATGGCGCTTTACGCAGACGTCATCATCGATCTGTCCAGCTTCAGGCTGGACAGATGTTTTCAGTACAGAGTTCCCGATGAATACAGGGATTCCATAGAGGAAGGCTCCGCCGTCACCGTGCCCTTCGGAAAAGGTGACCGCCGGATACGCGGTTATGTGCTCTCCCTGACGGATACTCCGGCGCTGGAGGAATCCCGGATAAAGGATATTTCAGGGCCTGATACCGATGCCGTTTCCCCTGACGATATCCTGATCAGGCTTGCGGGCTGGATCAGAAGGAATTACGGCGGCACCATGATCCAGGCTCTGAGGACCGTGCTTCCCGTAAAGGCGAGGTCCGGCGTAAGGGTCAGAAAGCTTGTTTCTCTCAGGGTCTCACAGGAAGAGTGCAAAGAAAAGCTTTCGGAATGTGAAAAAAAGAACTGGCACGGAAAAGCAAGGGCTCTTTCGGCCCTTCTCGAGAATCCCTCCGTTCCTTATGAGATGCTCACGGGAAAGCTTCATGTCTCATCCAATACGATCCAGAGCCTGAAAAGGTCCGGGATCGTGGAGGTGTCCGAAAAAACCGGATCAGATCCCGGCTTTCTGGATCGGGTTGGGGAAAAGGAAAGGCCTGCTCTCAGTCCCGAACAGGAAGAGATAATTTCCGGGATCTCCGACGCCACCGTTTCGGGAGAGCCCGGCAGATACCTGATCCACGGGATCACGGGAAGCGGAAAGACCGAAGTCTATCTTGGGATCGCGGAAAACCTTGACAGGGCAGGGCTTCAGACCATTATGCTCATACCGGAGATCGCCCTTACCTTTCAGACGCTTATCAGATTCTACAGGAGGTTCGGTGACAGGGTCATTGTGCTCAATTCCTCCATGACACCCGGAGAGCGCTTTGCGGGAATGGAAAAGGCCAGATCCGGGGATGCCGCTGTCGTGATAGGCCCGAGATCCGCGCTTTTTACGCCTTTTCCGAAACTCGGCGCTGTGATAATAGACGAGGAGCATGAGACCAGCTACAAGAGCCAGTCTCCCCCGAGATACCACACCAGGGAAACCGCGGCAGAGCTTTGCAGGATGAGAGGAGCCTCCCTGGTCCTTGGAAGCGCGACCCCGTCAATGGAGGCCGGGTATGGGGTTGAAAAGGGGGAATACCGGTATCTGTCCCTTAAAAGACGCCTCACCGGCGGCACTCTTCCGGACGTGACCGTTGCGGATATGAGGGAGGAACTGAAGAACGGAAATTATTCTCCTTTCAGCAAGGTCCTTCAGGAGAGGATGAGGACTGTGCTCGAAAGGAATGAACAGGGAATGCTCTTCCTGAACAGGAGAGGAGTGGCCGGCTTTGTGTCCTGCAGAGCCTGCGGATATGTGTATAAATGTCCTCACTGCGACGTCAGCCTGACACAGCACGGCGAAAAAACCATGCGATGCCACTACTGTGGTCATTCGGAGATGAAACCCGACAGATGTCCAAAGTGCGGGTCTAAGTATCTCATGGGCTTTAAAGCGGGCACAGAGTCCATAGAGAAAAAGGTCAGGGAGTTTCTGCCGGGGTGTACCACCATAAGGATGGACGGCGACACCACCTCCAGAAAGGGCGATTACGAGAGGATACTTCAGAAATTTGCCGATCATGAAGCGGATTTTCTCATAGGGACACAGATGATCGTGAAAGGCCATGATTTTCCGGACGTCACTCTCATGGGTATCCTGGCCGCTGATATGTCCCTTTATACCGGAGATTTCAGAGGGGGCGAGAGGACCTTTGATCTCCTGACACAGGCGGCGGGGAGGGCAGGCCGCGGAAAGAACCCGGGAAGCGTGGTGATCCAGACCTACAGTCCGGATAATTATGCCATAATGAACGCTGCCTCCCAGGATTATTCCGGCTTCTATGAGGAAGAGATCAAGTACAGAAGTCTGATGTCCTATCCTCCCGTGGGACATATGCTGGCAGTGCTGGTGGTCTCGGGGAGCAGGGAGCGCTCAGGTGAGATATCAAAGGAACTGGCCGCGGCTGCGGCCGGGGATGGGATAAACATTGTGGGACCCGCACCCGCAGGAATATCCTATATAAATGACAGGTTCAGATATACGCTTTACATAAAGAGCCCGGACTACCGGAAGCTCACAGAAGCGAGAGACCGCTGCGAGAGCAGGTCATTTGGCCTCGACCTCCGGGATACCGAGATTCAATACGATTTCGATCCCGTGGGAGGGTGGTAGGATTACCTTTTTTATCAAATGTAAAATATTTCTGTGGTGATGCTGACTCTTTTGACGGATACCCGCATTAATGGTACAATTCCAATGTTGTCAGCCTTCCTCGCATTGCCTTGATCAAACAAAACAGATAATTGTGTTAAAGAAAGTAGAGGACAGCTAATAATTGGCACACTTAAACAAGCAATTGAGCAATAGCTTGTTTGACAAGGTTGATAGATAAAACTTGCTACGAGGCGAGCAGGGATTCTTCAAGGATCCCTTCAGCAATTAGAAGCTTCTTGGCCTGTTTGATAGCTTTCTCCTTCTGCTTTTCCTAGAGGGGGCTAGGCACATCAATTTTGTAAAGATCGGTGGGATTCCACACCTCGCCTGTAGACAACATTTGATAGGTGGCAGTAAGGATCATCCTGGCGATCGCAATGTTGGCACGTTTTTAACCACGGCGTTTCGTGATGCGTTCATATTTTGCCTTGTAGGACTTAACGAAGTATTGATTTTACTGAAAAAACACTTGACTATATGGAGAGGAGAATTGTTGGATTTCACGGCTGTCTTTACGACTCCTCCTGTGCTTTGTAGTATAGCATCTCGCTTTTATTATAGGTATCGTAAACGAAAAAAATTTCGTTTATGATATCGTCGCTCGCAGAATAATTGCGGCCTTGAGCAAGATTAATCCGCAATTGCTTTGCTCGCTTACTATACAATATGGAAGGCGGTCGATACTTTCATCACTATTTGTGCCGCCAGCCGAAGGCGGCGGAATGGAGATTAACATGTACTGTTCAATATATAAAACCATCATACCGTGTATTCTCAGTTTGATCCTTTTCACCCAATACCCTCTAACCACCCTTGCTAACATAAATGCAGTCAACCCGGACACTTTAGCCGTTTCTGCCGAGGGAGACGTTGAAACTGTTACAGCGCTTTCGGAAGAGGATTCTGATTACGCTCCCGGAACTCTTTCTTCCGATTCCCTGACAAGGGAGATCACCTCAGCCCGTACGGAAAATACTCTGACCTATGAACGGAGTGACCACAGCAACACCACTTTTATCTACGCGGATCCGGTGAACTATCTCACTGATGAAGGATACTTCAGGCTGATAGACAACAGGCTTCATTACACTCCTAAGGATGAGGACAGCGGCTTTGAGGGATATACCAATACAGCTGCCTCTTATGATGTGCGGTTTGCAAAGGAAGCCAATGAAGACAGGCTGCTCTCCCTGAAAGAGGGCAGATACGGGCTTGTACTCGCCTATGTCCCTTCTGAGAAAGCAGGTATGGAACCCGATACCGGAAAAACTTCAGTCTATTATTCCCGAAATGATGAGCCCGGAAATGCTCCCGCAACCCGATGGATTCGGAAAATAACTCTGGTGGAACCGGATGAGACCGTGATGTCATCCCTTTCTCCTGCGGGTGAAACAGTTCCTTCAGAAGCCGACGGCCTGTACCCCGAGATTCCCAGACCCCAGACCGTGTTCTACGAAGGGATCGAGGACGGGGCAGATCTCCGTTATGAGCTCACGCCTGACGGGATAAAGGAGACCATAATCCTTTCAAAAGCCTCAGCTCCCGCATCCTATACATTTTCCTTTGACCTGCAGGGATTGAAAGCGGAAAAGGCTTCAGATGGCGGAGTCCTGCTTTATAAGAAAAGCGGCGATGACACCTCTGTAACCTCTGGGATCCCTGAAGAAAAAGAAGGGATCGGATGTGATCCCGCTTTTGTGATCCCAGCACCGATGGTGACGGATGCGGAGGGGAACGACGACTGCGAAGCTTCGTATGAGATCAGTCGGACAGGTGACGGGAAACTTATTCTCAAGGTGGCTGCTGATGAAAAGTGGCTCCGTGAAAAAGACCGCGCATTCCCCGTAGAGATAGATCCTACCATAAAGAAGTACAGGAGGTACGATTCCCTGAAAGGCCTTGGGGACTTTGTCTCTGTAAATAAAAAGGGAAAAAGGGACAGTGAAACCCTATACGTAGGGGAAAGGGTCGATGGCAAAGGAGAAGCCGTCTGGCGCACCTTCATAAATCCAAATCTTCCCGACATACCAAAGGGTAGTATTGTGACAGAAGCTCTTTTGAGGATTAATGCAAGCGATTCCGACACCCCTGTCCTGTGCATTCCCATGACAGCACCCTGGAGTCCGGACAGGGTAAGCTTCAAAAGCATAACAGACAAGGATAAACTGTCAAATGTAACCGACTTTGGCAAGAAGGGACTCATAAGGCTCGATATTACGAAGGATGTGAAGCGGACATTGGAGGGAGGCACAGCGTCCTATGGCTGGTGCCTTCTTTCCGCTTTCGAAAACAAGCCGGAATCTGGAAGGATTGTCCGGCCTCATAAGGGTATGGACTATCCGTTCCTCGAGATCACCTACAGCGACTTCACAGGGACTGAGGAGTACTACAGTTCCCATACCCAGACCGTCGGAAATGCAGGTGTCGGCTATATTAACGACTACACGGGGAGACTGTCCTTTACCCATCCGGATGCCAAAAGCGCAGGGGAGAGGATGCCCTTTTCTGTATCCCATATCCATGACATGGTCTTCGGTGAGCGCTCCATAGAAAAAAAGTGGCAGAAATCCGGAACCGCCGGGGGACATTACGGGGAGCATATGAGACTGTCCACAGAAGCAAGATTGCTCGTACCAGCAGGGGAGACCGATGTGGGCAGATACCCTTATGTGTACATAGACCCTGACGGAACGAAGCATTATTTCAAAAAGGCTGATGTAAGCTATTACACAAATAATGCAAAGCAGTATGCGGACAAGGGAAACGCCGAGTATCCGGGAGCGAAGGACGAGGACGGGCTCGGACTCTTTGTGGTTCCGGTAAAGAACAAAAGCCTAAAGGAGAAATACCCCCTAAAAATAGTGAATAAGAGCGGATCTACGTCCATGTACTTCGACACCGACGGCTACCTGTCAATGATAAGGGATTCGAACCAGAGAGAAGACGGTGACAATAAAAGTAAAAAGGATGAAAACAGTATTACAATAAGTTATGAGAGCGAAGATACAGACAGCAGCAAGGAACGTGAAAGCCTTCTGAAGATCAGGGATGAGATAAAGAATGCCTATGATGAAAATGAACTCCCGGAGAAACGATCTGAAAGGGCGGCATCTTTCATCGAAGAAATAGAGATATTTGAAGGTGAGTCCCTGAACGTGTCCGTGAATTACAAAATGGCGTACAACCTTCAGAAGGCTAAGGAATCCCTGCAGAAGATCACAGAGAGGGACACGAACCACAAAAGTGATCTGAATAACGCGGCGGGTTTGATAGACAAGGCGCTGGAAGGGGATTTCAGGGCAACAGTAAAGAGAACCGTAGCAGTAACGGATGCCTCAGGTGAGACAGCAGAATTCATCTATGAAGGAGACAGACTATCGTCCATGACCGATCCCTTTGAGGGTGGAAGACCCATCAACTACAGATATGACGATAAAGGCAGGCTCATAAGCATAAGTCATCCTGACGGAACCTGTGCCGAATACGCATATGATAAAGAGGGACATCCTGTGCGTGTCACTGACGAGAGAGGCTACAGCATAAGCTATGATTATAAGGCGAGGATCAATGACGGGATCGTGACCACGGACCAGGTCACAGGGATTACTGAATACTATGGGAAGACCGTCGGTCAGACCGTACTTGTGGATCACAGCGGATTTAACACTACGGTCTATACCTTTTCCGGAAGGGACGACAAGCTGCGGTCGAACAATAATACCAAAAACAGGAAAGATGGAAAGGACGACATAGAGAACGTATATTGCTTCGATCATAAGGGACGTACCGTATGCACCTACAGCAGGGGCAGGGCAGACAAAAAAGTGATGGGCGCGGTCATCAGGAACTATACGGAGGATAATGAGGATAGGGACGATGAAAACAGGATAAAGGAGACAGCCGGAACCGGCTCAATAGTGATCAACCTCCTGACAGATTCAAGCTTTGAGAAGGGATCTGATGCATGGGACATTTCAGATCCCGAAACTATGATAAAGGGGGATGCCGTAAAGAGGGATACGAAAGAAAAATACATGGGATCCGGATCTGCCCTTGTAAACCTTGCCCCTGGAGGCCCAGGAAGAGAGGGCAGCTTCAGACAGTCTGTAAAGGTTCCGGAGAGCGGGAATTATACCGCATCTGTGTATATTCATGCGAAAGATCTTGACAGTACATCAAGAGTCTCCCTCAAACTGTCAACTAAAAAGAAAATCTCGGAAACCGGCGACAGCCGTGACAGCGAGAAGAGCACAGGGGAGACGGTGGATGGAGACTCTGAACCCGTTTATGAGGGAGAGGGAGATACCCCTGAGGAAGAGGAAAGCGGAGACGATGGATCAGGGACTTCAGAGGAAGGCTTTGCAGATCCGGAAACCCAGCCTGACATAAATTACGGTTGGAAGAGACTTGAGACCACAGTCAGTGCCGATAAGAATGACGAAGTCACAATAACCCTGAGCCTTTCAGGTATCTCCGGGAGCGTGTGGTTTGACTGCGCTCAGCTTGAGAAGGGTGACCTCGCAAATCAGTACAACCTCCTTCCAAACTCCGGTTTTGAGGGAGAGTTCAGGAAGAACCCGAGCCTCACAGACTTGCCTTCCGGCTGGTCATTTGGGGCTGATGCTGTATCGGAAGACGAATCCCTTACAGGGGATGACTCGGAAGTGGATAGCGGTGTAGACGTGGACGGACTCCCTGACGCAGGAACAGAAGCGGAACCGACAGGCAGTAAAGCTGTGCCTGACATGGATGCCGTGAAGGTGGTTGACATTTCCGAGGCAGGGAATGGAATTATTGAAGGCAGTAAAGTCCTCATGATAAAGGGCTCACCGATAAAATGCAGGCATGTGGTGATAAATCCAAACTTTGGAGATGAAAAGACCTCTTATACATTTTCCTGCTATGTGAAGGCGGAATGTGCCCCGTTGTCAGACAGATATACAAAGCGCAGATGCGGGATCTACGTCCGTGGGAGCGATTCCTCATACGATGAAGACAGCGCGACGGGAATATACAATGGACTGGGCGGAGGCAACGGCACATACACTCAGATCAATACTCAGTATGACGGCTGGCAGTATGTGACCCTGGCTCTGCCTGTAAAAAAATGGAAGGGGAAGCTCATAGAGATCCGGTTTGACAATGAGATGGGCAACCTCTTCATAGATGGGTGCATGCTGACCGGAAGTGAAGTACAGACAAAGACCTACACCGCAAGCGGGAAGCTGAAGACTAGCCAGAAGGGTGAACGAACCACAGCCTACGCTACGGATGGGAGAGACAGAAGGCGAAAGGAGACCGAGCCCGGTGGAGCGACCACGTCATACGCCTATGACAGTGTCACAAATGATCTGAAAACAGAGACTCATATCTTCAGGCACCCCGGAGGCCAGCCCCACACGCTTACCACCAGGTATTCCTACGACAGATTTGGGAACCAAACCGGAGTGGATGAAAAGCAGAGCGGATCCTCCAAAGCTATTGTCACGGAGACGGGATACGATGCTGACGGCAGATTCCCCATAACCGAGACCGACAGCCGGGGAAATGTGACTTCGAAAGAGTATGATCAGGATACAGGGCTTGTGCTGAAGACGACAGATCCGGACGGGACAGAGACTGCATACTCCTATGATACATATCAGCATCCGAAGAGTGTCGGATCATCTTCAGTGGGAGTCCGGTTTGAGTATGGGAGGATCGTCAAGGGACTTGACAGGAAAAAGCATTCTGTTCATGACCTGCTTACAGCCATAAGCGTAGAACCTGAAGTGATCGCTGCAGGAAAGACAGGGGATCAGGGAAAAGATCCCCGTATCGATCACAGCCTGGACTACGATCCTTATTTCAATGTAAAGAGAATAAGGCAGCTTGTACCCGGGAACAAAGGGAAGAAAACAAAAAACCAGCTTGTGGAGTATACATACGGGAAGAATAATGGAAAGCTCCAGGGCATCGTCTATGGCGGCGAAAAAAATGGGATCACCTTTAAATACAATGATCTGGAACAGCTTGTATCGGAAAAATGGAAAGACGGGGCTTCTGTAGAGTATGAATACGACAACCGCGGAAACAGAGCCCGGGTCACTGATACCGGGAATCACCTGAAGTACAGATATTTCTACGACGAAAAGGGCAGGGTCACAACTGCTGAGATCAGTAAATATGATAAAGACAGGACAGAAAGCCAGATCTCCTTCCAGAACATTTACGATAAGGCTGGACGGCAGTCTGTATTTGCCTGGTACACCGGGAACAGGGCTTACCGTACGGAGTACGGATATACCTCAGACGACAAGGTGAGCAATGTTAAGCTCCCTACAGGAGGCGTGTTCAGGAGAACCTATGACGGCTTTGATAGGATCGTGAAGGATGTATTCACGCCGCAGGAAAAGGCAGAGACCGAAGAGGAGAAGAAGTCCAGGGAAACCGGAAAGACAGTCACCACAACCTATGGATTCATTAGCAGCATACGGGATCCGGAAAAGGAAACAGAGAAAGACATAACCGATCCCAAGTCCCCCTATACCACAAGGCTCCTTTCAACGCTTGAAACGATCGTAGGGACTGGCAGCGGCAAGAGGACGGCAATATCTGAAGAACTGCGCTATGACTCACTTGGACGGATAGAGAGCTACAGGATAAACGGCGGAGACTGCTATATAAGCCCCGAAACCGATGCAGCATCCGAATACAGCTATACCTATGATGAATTGGGAAGGCTGACCATAGTGGAGGACACGGGCAAGGGCCGGAAATGGGAGTATGTCTATGACCCAATCGGAAACCTTACGGACAGCACGTACAGCGTCATAACCGAAGAGAATGACGGATATCAGACGGTCAAAGAGGAACACTATGATTACCGCAGCGATAACCTGACCGGTATTACTGAAAGGACAGGATCGGGAGAGGAGATTACAGCCGAAACGGATGACTACGCCGGCGGGAATCCCAAAACATATCTGAACAACAGCCTGACCTGGTTTCACGGAAGACAGCTTAAGAGGGTAGACCCTCCCGATGACAAAAAGAAAATAAACGGATACTCGGTAGAAAAGCCCGTCTCGTTCACCTATGCTTATGACGGATCCCGGCTGTCGAAGACAGTAGGCGGCGGAAAAAAGGAACCCGGTATCACTACGGAGTATGTACTTAACGGCTCCATGATCCTCTCCGAAAAGACGGGAGATGAGAGGATGAACTTCTATTATTCTGCCGATGGCAGGCTCCTTGAGATCGGATATCAGCAGGGAACTAAACCCGAAACACATTACACGGTGATCAGAAATGCCCTTGGGGATGTGACTGCGCTTTACACTGCCTCTGGAACACTGGTCGGCACCTATGAGTACGACCCTTACGGCCTTCTCCTGTCGGAAACCCCTGCATCAGAAACCAGCGACCCTGAAGGCATCCTCCGCAAGAACCCCTTCAGGTATCGCGGCTACTACTACGACGAAGAGACAGGTTGGTACTATCTCCAGAGCAGATATTACGATCCAAAGGTCAAGCGCTTCATCAATGCCGACTCCACTGATTTGCTTACAACTGATTGCACGAACATTATGCAGTATAATCTCTTTATGTACTGCAACGGTGACCCGGTGAATGGATATGATCCGAGTGGAAAAGAGGTTGTTTTAGTTGCAACCGGTGCAGTTGTTGCTGCAGCAGATGTGCTTATTATTATTGAGCAGGTAATCATTAGTGCAGTTGTTATTTATGCGGCCTATGAGGCGTCAAAAAAAATATCTCAGGATCTTAATGGATTAAAAAATAAAGAAAGCAAGGACATTGAAGACGAATGGCTAGATGATGAATCTCCTACAAAAGAAAAGATTGGTAAGAATAATGGTAATTCTCCTAGAAGCAATGAAGCGCAAAATAAACAGTTTAGAGATGTGTTAAAGAATAATGGTATCACAAGAAAAAGTGATAAAGCCAGATCATTTCATGATTATATTTCAAAGCAAGGATTTAATCACAAAGAATTATCTGAAGAGAGAGATGCTTTTTTTGGGCATAGATAAAATTGGTTGTTTGCAGGAGATAACTAATGGAATATTATGAGCACAATAATGTAATTGAATCTTTTTGTAGCAAATTACTTGGATTGAAAATCTCTCACTTTCTTTGTGAGGTAAATTTGCTGGAGTTTGTTTTTTTTAATTCGCCACTTATTCTTCATGTTTGCGGCTTTGGTAGAGTGATAAGAAATGGTGATATTATTGTTACAACGTATGATTATCTATCATGGGATGGTGTTGATGAAAATAATAATGATGAATGGTTTAATGTAGTGAAATTCAATAATGAAGTTGTGGGAGGCGTTGTCGAATCTGTAGAAACAAAAAA
>JAEELB010000127.1 GCA_016288705.1 Lachnospiraceae bacterium
AAGGGATTACAGCGAAGACCTTAAAGAACTTGACGAGGCGAAGAAAGGTTTCGATTCGCTCTTCGATTGAAAAAAGACCCATCAATAAAAAAAGCCCCCTCGCGCGAGGGGGCTTTTTTCACTCCTGAAAAGGTCACTGTCCCAAAGCTTTCAGGTATCTGTCGTACTGTTTCTGTCTGATGTCCACCACTTCTCCCATATTCAGGGAATCCAGCTTGTCTATATAAGCGTCAAACTCCTCATCCACATTCTTTTCGCCCTTTATGAAGGCAGCGGAACTGGTATCGATCTCATTCTGTATGTCAGGCAGATACAGGTTCACGGTATCGCTTTCCTTGCTGGTGGCGTAGATCTCCGGCCAGGGATGCCTTATGTATTTCCTGAGTTCCCTGTTGATCTCGGCATGCCAGTCCGCCACCAGGATGTCCGTGGCCTCTACGGACTGTGCCGCCGGGAGAACGAAGGCGGGATTTATGCCGAACTGCTGAAGCCAGTCGTTGTCTTTTCCCTTTTCGGTATATTCCCTGGTGCCGTCGGGATTCTCCACGTAACTCTCCCCCTCTATCCCCCACTGATAATACTCCTGACAGCGCTCGGACATGGCGTAGTCGAGGAACTTGACCGCAAGCTCTATCTGGGAGGATCCGGAATTCACGCCGAACATTCCCGAAAGGGAATTCCTTCCCACGTAAAAGCCCTCATGTTCCCCGGAAAGGGGCGGCACTCCCACAAATGCGGTGGCTCTGGTGCCGTCATAGTACGGCAGGACGTTGGAATACATCATGGACATGGCCCAGCTGTAATCGAAGGCAACGCCCGTCAGATCCTTTGAAATGCGGTCTATTACCGTGTCCCTGTCAAGAGGCGCGTATTCCTTCTCCAGAAGCCCCTCTTCATACAGGTCGTTTAAGAATGCAAGGTACTTGATATAATTCTCCGAATCGGCGTAGGCATAGGTCACATTCCCCTTGTCGTCAGCCTGGAAGCCGCTGACCAGATCAAGCCCGAAAGCGGGTCCGAACATGTAGGGCAGAAACTCCGCCATAACGCTCATGGGTATCTCATCTCCCGCATCGCCGTTGCCGTTCATGTCATGTTCCTTGAAATACCTGAGGAGTTCGACAAAATCGGTCAGATCGTCGGGTGCCGTCATTCCGGCCTTATCAAGCCACACCTGATTGTACATGAGACAGGGCTGATAATCGTCGGCCACATTTATGCCGGGGACGTAGTAGATATGGCCGTCCTCGGCCGTAAGCTCAGCCTTTTCGATATTGTGGTCGGACAGCCATTTTCTGTAATTGGGCATGTAATCAAAGTATTCGTCTAGAGGCACGAAAAGCCCTGACTTCAGATACACCTGATTCGGATCGTTGTCCGGAAGCTTGATGATATCCGCATCCGTGTTTCCGGATTCCAGTATCTTTGAAGCCTCGGTCTCGTAAGTATCGTAAGCCAGAAGCTGCCAGGAGGGCTCCACCCCGGCCTCTTCAAACACCTTGAGGACGATGGGAGCTTTCGAGATATCTACGTTGGGATAGTTCGAGGTCTGGGCAAAGATCTTTATGGTCCCTCCCTCCTTCGTGATAGGAGCCTCGCCTGTATAGACAAAACCGGAAGGGTCCTCTATGGCAGCGGCGTTCTGTATGGCGGAATCAACTTTGTCCGTATTGTTGAGACCCGTTTCCGCCTCCTGAGTCCCCGAGCCTGCGCTCTGGGCGCAGCCGGCAAGCATCGACGCAGACATTGCAGCTACGACCAACACTGAAATGACCTTTTTGTTCATAACCTTCCTCCCGCATTCCGACAGCGTTATTTCATACCGTCTATGATCTCCATACACTTTTCGGAATCCATGTTTGCTACCGCTTTTCTTATTTGTCCTATCTGATCCTTTATATCGTCTCCGTAGGAATACTCCTTCAGCCTGTCCGCGATCTCATCCATTCCGTCCATATCCAGGTCGTCGCAGGCCTGCCAGAGCTTCCCAAGAAGCTCCTCAAGAGTCTTCTCGTCGATAAGAGGCTTGTCGTCATCATCCTCTTCCCCGGTCCCGTAATACTCGCCGAGGCCCGCCAATATCCTCCGGAACTCATCCAGAGTGGGACCGGTCTGGGTTTTGATGGCATCCATATCCCCGGCGTTTCCGGCCTTTTCCAGAGCTTCCGCCATATTTCCCAGTTCCATGGCTCCGATCTGCCTGGAGCTGCTCTTAAGAGCGTGGACGCGGATGGTATAATTGTCCCAATCCCCCGTGTCATAGGCTTCCTCTATGCTCTTAAGCTTTTCCTCTCCCGAGCGGTAATATTCGCCCGCTATCTCATCGTAAAGAGCGGCGCTCCCGAGTACCCTGACAGCCGTCTCAGTATCGATGCCCTCGAAGTTCACCCGGACTCCGGATTCCCCTTCCCCGGTCTCTTCCTCCGTCTCCGAAGGATCCCTTTCAATGATCTTATCGGCGGGCAGCCATTTTTTCGTAATGGTTATTATCTGGCTGACCTCAACGGGCTTGGGGACGAAATCATTCATCCCGGCTTCTCTGAAGAGCTTCTTCGCCTCTTCCATAACGTTGGCAGACAGGGCCACGATGACCGGCTGATACGAGCCCTCTCCGGCAGCCCTTATGGCCTTTGTGGCGTCCACTCCGTCCACCTCGGGCATCATATGATCCATGAAGATTATATCATATTTATTCTTCGCAGCCATATCAATGGCCATCTGACCTCCGTCAGCGGTGTCGATCTTCGCCCTGATGGGCGACAGCAGTCCGCCTGCTATGGTCAGATTGATGTGGTTGTCGTCCACTATGAGTATCCTTGCATCGGGAGCGATGAAATCCACCCTGAAGACCTTTTCCTCATCAATGCTGTGGATGACCATGTATTTCCCGTTCAGGGTGTTCACCAGGTTCATGGTGTACTCCGGCCGGTTCATTGCATGGAGATTGTCCAGATCCGGCTTGAACTCCGATCCCAGGTCCAGAAGTACGCTCCCGTTCACATCCTTATGCTCTTTCAGGAAATCCCTGATCTCGTCATTATAAAGGGCCTCCGGGAAGAACAGGATCTCGCTCTTCCTGCCGGTAGGGGTATAATCCCGGGGACTCCTGATGACCCTTGAATCCACATGAAACCTCTCAAGCTCATGAACAAAAGCCCCGAGCATTTTAGTGTTTTCTTCTTCATCGATGACATAAGCGAATTTGTCCGAAGGATCCTGAACGGCCACATCGCTCTCCATGTCAATGACCTTCTGGGGAACGGTAAACCAGAAATCCGAACCCTTTCCGTATTCACTCTCCACGCCTATCGTGCCGCCCATGGCTTCCACAAGCCTTTTCGATATGGCAAGTCCGAGTCCCGTACCTTCCACGGACCTGTTCCTCTTTGAATCCACCTGCTGGAAGCTCACAAAGAGTTTGTTCAGGTCTTCTTTTCTGATCCCGATGCCCGTATCCGTGACGTGAACGATCAGATTCACCCTGCCGTCGTCCAGGGACTCGCTCCTGACGGCAACCTTCACCATCCCCTTATGGGTAAACTTGATGGCGTTGTTTGCGATATTGATGAGGACCTGTCTTATGCGCATCGCATCTCCGGACAGGACTCTGGGCAGGGCGTTCTCGACAGCCACATAGAGTTCTATGGGTTTCTCCCCTACCCGCGTACCCAGGACATTGGCAATATCGGACAATTCTTCCACAGGGGAATATTCATCCTCAATGATCTCCATCTTTCCGGATTCGATCTTGGAGTAATCCAATATGTCGTTTATTATGTTCAGAAGATTGCTGCCGGACCCCTGGATCTGCCTGAGATAATCCTCCAGCTGGGGAGAATCCTTTTCCCTGATGGCCAGCTCAGCCATTCCTATTACGGCATTCATAGGGGTGCGGATCTCATGGCTCATATTGGCCAGGAAATCGGATTTCATGCGGTTTGCGCGCTCCAATTCCTCATTTGCCTTCTCCACGGCCATTATCCTGGTGACGGAATCCGTGGTATCGTGAATGATGTAAAGGGTGCCGATGCTGTATCTCTCATCCCCGAGATTTCTGATATTTACCTTAAAATAATAATCCCTGTCGGAGGATCTGTAGGTGATGACATTTTTTTCTCCCGACAGCTCTTTTTCGCTTATCCACTCTTCCAGACAGGATCTGTCCTCGAAGCTCTTTATCAGCGATTCCTCCAGGGTGTTGCGGATCATGTCGTTGGTGTGTATCAGGTCATTATGCCTGTCGTACAATATGAGGCCGTCGCTCATGTCGTTGGCAAAGCAGTCAAGGGACCAGTCGCAGAGCGTATTTCTGGAATAGGCTCCGGTCAGATAGAGACAGACCGGAGGTATGATGTTATATACCAGAACAGGGATCCAGACCGGGAGATCGAAGGAACTGGCTATCACATCCGAAGCGCAGAGAGCAAGGATCAGCACCAGATATCCGTAAAAGCCCGTCCTGAATATCCTGTGGGACAGTCTGATGCCGGCTATGATCACGGCCACGCATAGAAGCACACAGAGGAAACTGCCGATCCTGTAGGAGCGGAAACTGAACAGAAGGCCCGTATTCTTAGAATCGTCAGTCGCCACAAAAAAGCCCGTCTTGAAGCGGATCTTTTTGGAAACGATGAATATCCTGCCCCCGAATTTCTGGCTGATGATAAGGTAGGTCTGATATATGCAGATCACGGCGGACACCACCGCGCCTATCAGGAATCTCCTGTGTCTGTCCGACAGCAGCAGGATCATCAGAAGGAAGGCAAAGATAAGCCAGGCGTGCAGGATGTAGTAGCCCACAAATACGTTCAGGGCGCTTTTTTTATCGGCGTTCAGAAGCGCAACACAAAGAACGTCGGTGACCGCCACCATCATCGACAGCAGAATGAAACCGTTATTCCTCCTCTTTTTCGTCCCCCCTCTGACAGCGCAGAGTACGGATACAAGGGAAAGAGCCAGAAAGATTACAGTCAAACTCACCATAAATTCACATTCCCGTAGTTGACAAACTACTACTCATCTGATTATATCATCCACAGCCCAATAGTCAATTTATGCGGGTAAAAGAGCTGCCTGTCAGTCGCGCCCGAAGATATCTCTTGTATAGACTTTATCCATAACGTCCGAAAGGGCGTCTTCACAGCGATTCGCTATTATTGCCCCGGACCTTTTCTTGAATTCCTCAAGGTCGTTCACCACTTTGGATCCGAAGAAGCTGTCCCCGTCCTCGAGAGAGGGTTCGTAAACGATCACGGTGGCGCCCTTGGCCTTTATCCTCTTCATTATCCCCTGTATGGAGCTGTGGCGGAAATTGTCGGAATTTGATTTCATTGTGAGCCTGTAAACCCCGATGACACAGGAAGCGGCGTCATCGCTCTGACCCTCGTGATGATAATCCCGGTAAAAGCCCGCTTTTTTCAGCACCTGATCGGCAATGAAATCCTTTCTGGTGCGGTTCGACTCCACGATGGCCTCGATGAGATTCTCGGGAACATCGGAATAATTGGCCAAAAGCTGCTTTGTGTCCTTGGGCAGGCAGTATCCGCCGTACCCGAAGGAAGGGTTGTTGTACTGGGAGCCGATCCTGGGATCCAGACACACCCCTTCTATTATGGATCTGGTATCCAGCCCCTTGGATTCGGCATAGGTGTCCAGTTCGTTGAAATAAGCCACCCTGAGGGCCAGATAGGTATTGGCAAAAAGCTTCACGGCCTCGGCCTCGGTGAAGCCCATGAAGAGTGTGTCAATATCTTTTTTTGAAGCGGCCGCGGTGAGAAGCTGCGCAAATTCCTTTGCCGCGCCGAGAAGCCGGGGATCTTCCGGATCGGTGCCGACTATGATGCGGCTGGGGTAGAGATTGTCGTACAGGGCCTTGGACTCCCTCAGAAATTCGGGGCTGAAGAGGATGTTCCCGGAGCCAGTCTGCTGTCTCAATCTCACCGTATAACCCACGGGGATGGTGCTCTTGATCACGATAATGGCTTCGGGATTCACCCGGATGATCTGCTCCGCAGCCTGTTCCACGAAAGACGTGTCAAAATAATTTCTCTGACTGTCGTAATTCGTGGGGGTGGCGATTATGACGAGATCCGCATCCCTGTAGGCGGAATCTCCGTCCAGTGTCGCTTTCAGATGAAGCTTCACCGGATCCCCGTGCTCATCCTCTCCGGAGAGATATTTTTCCAGATACTCATCCTGGATGGGGGATCTCCTTTCATTTATGGCATCAACCTTTGCGGGTATCACATCCACGACTGTAACTTCATTGTCCACGGAAAGGAGCACGGCCAGGGAAAGTCCCACGTAACCCGCTCCGGCGACGGCGATCTTTTTCATTATCTTCCTTTTCTCCTGCTGCCGGGTTTTAATCCCGGATATCCTGTATCAAAACACACACATAATACCATATACGGCCGGCAAAGTCATCTCCGGGACCGCAGGCGGCCGTCCGGAGAAAAGCGCCGCTCCCGGTAACAACGCAGGAGTCCGGGGAGAACAATGTCTCCCCGGGCCCCGTGATAAAACCGAAAGGTTATTGCGCCTGTCTTCAGAAGCCGAACCTTCTCAGCCATTCATCGAAGTCTGAACCGCCCATGCCGTCATCGCCGAAGGGATCCATGAATTCATACTCATTCCGGTCCTGATCCTGTCCGGGCTCTTCCTCTTCTCTTTCCTCCGGCTCTCTCTCCTGTCTGCCGCCGTTCTGTCCCTGGATCTCGGCGTCATCGGGGGCCTTGGTCAGGGTGACCTCCACCTTATCTTCCTTCTGATAACCGTCAGCCTTGTGTGTGACCGTTACCGTAACGGTGTCTCCCGCCTTGTAATAATCCAGGTACCCGGTGAGCTGCTTTGACTCTTTTATGGCCTTGCCGTCAATGGCCGTGATCACATCGCCCTCTATGATCCCCGCTTTATCGGCGGCGTAACCGCTGACCACTGAACTCACATATGCGCCCTGAGGTATGCCGTAGGCCTCGCTTGTGGATGCATCCACGGAAATGATGGTGACCCCGAGATAGCCTCTGTTCTCAGCGGAAGACTTTTCAAGGACTTCGCTGTTCATCATGGTCTTCACATCCTCCTGGATGTCGGATATGGGAATGGCGTAGCCCATGCCCTCCACGGATGCGCTGTAGGAGCCGGCGCTGGAGATCTTGGCGGAATTGATGCCCACAAGCTCACCTTTCATATTAAAAAGAGCTCCGCCGCTGTTTCCGGGATTTATGGCCGCATCGGTCTGGATGTATTTGTTGGTGAGCACGTTTCCGTATGAATCCTCTATCTCGATCTCCCTGTCGAGGGCACTCACAATGCCGGTGGTCACGGACTGTCCGTATCCGAGGGCGTTCCCGATGGCCACAACCTGCTGCCCCAGATCCAGATCTCCGGAATTTCCTATGGTAGCTACGGCCACCTTCTCAAGAGTCTCTTTCGACAGTTCCGAAATGGGAACGGATATCACTGCTATATCCCTGCTGGAGTCATAGTCCTTGACCTGAGCGGTGATTATGTCCGCATCCTTCTTGTTCTCGGGGTTCTCCTCCTCCCAGGAAAAGACCACCGACAGCTGGTTCGCATTCTCGATCACATGGTAGTTCGTGAGTATCAGAAGTTCCGAAGAGGTCTCTCCCACGATGACTCCGGAACCGTTGCTCTCCGAATCCTGTGTGAATGTGCCCCAAAGGGACTGGATCTCCGTGGTCCCCTTATTTGTGATGGCCACAACGCTGGCAAGGCACTTGTCCGCTATCTCCGCCACCGACATGTTTTCTTCCGATCCCGTGGTCTGCGACGCGGGGGTGGCCTTTTCGGTCTCGGATTCCGCGGTCTCTTTCGCAGGGGCCTCCGACGCTGCGCTCCCGCTTTCCGCTTCGGCTATGTTGAGGGTCGCTTCCTCCCTGCTGCCGTTATCGGGATTGTTCCCCACCTTTCCGATGAACCTCGTTCCTACGGCTGTGAGGGCCGAGCCTGCCACTATCCCCGCAAGGACCAGGGCCACAATGGCAAATGCTTTACCTGCGCCCCCTTTCTTTTTGGGGGTCTTATTTCCGTTTCCCACGGGCATGCCGTCAGAGTTGTAATACTCATAGCCGCCTCTGTACTGCCCGTTGCCGTACTGTCCGTTCTGTCCGTTATTGTACTGTCCGTCTCCGTATGGATAAGTCATATCAGCATACCTCTCTTTCTTTATCCGTATCCCTGATCCTCTTTCCCTCAAGGATCCGTTTGACCGTTTCAACGCGCGTTCTCCCGAAGCCGTCATAAACAGTTTTTGCGGATCGCTTTTTTCGTTTACGATGCAGATGATATATTGTCAATATGTTGGAATTTTGTAAAAGTTGTGAAAAAACTGTGAACTGTATCCCGGACAGGAAAAGATAAGGCTGAACGAGACGTGTCAGAGCAGCTGGACCGTGCAGATATTGAGCATATGTTCAAGACCCGACAGCAGACGTTCCCCGTCCTCCGCGGGATCTTCCTGAGTCTCATAGGAAAACACCAGGGCCGGCACCCCTTTAAGATTCAGGGAGAGCCTGCCTCCGGCTTCCTTCAGGACGGCAGGGAGCCGTGAGGGATCCAGATCCGCGTCCTTCAGGAATTTCATCACCACTCTCCCGTCTCCGCCCCGGACGTCCGTCATGAAAAGGGAATGAGCCTGTTCCCGAATAAGGGATATCCTTAAGAGATTCATCACGCTCTTCGGAATGGGGCCGAACCTGTCCTTAAGCTCCTCCTCCGTATCCAGTCTCTGTTCGGCGGTGCGGGTAGCGGCGATCTCCCGGTAGACCGACAGTTTGACGGATCTGGAAGAGATATAATCATCCGGGATGAAGGCGTCTATCTTCAGATCCACGGAGGTCTCAAATTCTTTTTCCGGCTTTTCCCCTCTCAGATCCCTGACAGCGCTGTTCAGCATACGGATATAGAGGTCGTAGCCCACAGCCTGCATATGTCCCGACTGACTGTGCCCTAGCACCGTTCCGGCGCCCCTTATCTCCAGATCCTTCATGGCGATCCTGTAGCCGCTTCCCAGCTCCGTGAATTCCCTTATGGCTTCCAGTCTCTTTTCCGCAGTCTCCTTCAGCATCCTCTCCCTTCTGTACATGAGAAAGGCATAGGCGGTCCTGTTGCTCCGCCCCACCCTGCCCCTCAGCTGGTAAAGCTGGGAGAGCCCCATGCGCTCGGAGCTGTCCACTATAATGGTGTTCACATTGGGTATGTCCAGGCCCGACTCCACTATGGTGGTGGAGACCAGCACGTCTATATTTCCGGAGACGAAATCGTACATTATCTTCTCCAGCTCTCTCTCCTCCATCCGGCCGTGGGCATATTCCACCACAGCCTCCGGCACGGCTTTTCTCACATTTTCCGCCACCTCATGAATGTCCTTAATGGCGTTGTGGACGTAATATACCTGTCCACCCCGCTTAAGCTCTCGGCTGACGGCCTCCCTCACTATCTCCTCGTCATACTCGGTCACAAAGGTCTGGATCGGAACCCTGTCCTCGGGGGCCTCGGAGAGCAGGCTCATATCGCGGATCCCCGAAAGGGACATATGGAGTGTGCGGGGGATGGGAGTGGCTGAAAGGGTGAGGACATCCACTTCTTTCCGGATCTTCTTTATCTTCTCCTTGCTGGCTACGCCGAAACGCTGTTCCTCATCGATCACCAGAAGGCCGAGATCTTTGAATACCACATCCTTCGACAGGAGCCTGTGGGTCCCTACCACGATATCCACCTGCCCCTTTTCAAGGGCTGCCACCACCTTTTTCTGTTCGGTCTGGGTGCGGAATCTCGACAGAAGTTCGATCTTCACCGGATAATTCTTCATTCTCTCCACAAAGGTGGAATAATGCTGCTGGGCGAGGATGGTGGTGGGCACCAGGAAGGCAACCTGTTTATTGTCCTGAACCGCCTTGAAAGCGGCGCGGATGGCCACTTCCGTCTTTCCGAAGCCCACATCCCCGAGGATAAGCCTGTCCATCACCTTGCCGGATTCCATATCCTTCTTGGTCTCTTCTATGGCCGCGGCCTGGCCTTCGGTTTCCTCAAAGGGGAAACTGTCCTCGAACTCGCGCTGCCAGGGGGTGTCCTGGCTGTACCTGTAGCCTTCGGCTTTCAGTCTGTCCGAATAAAGCTTCACCAGATCCTTTGCCACCGCGTAGGCGGATTCCTTCGCCTTCTGCCTGGCGCGGGACCAGTCCTGTCCCCCGAGTTTCGACAGTTTGGGGGCAGCGTCGCTGTCTCCGGATATGTACTTCTGTATCAGATTGAGGGAGTTCACCGGAACGTAGAGTATGCCGTTGTCCCGGTATTCGAGTTTCATGTAATCCCGGAGGACATTGTCCACCTTTACGCTCTCGATCCCCCTGTAGATCCCTAGGCCGTGACTCTCGTGCACTATGTAATCGCCGGCCCGGAGATCGGACACGTCGCGGATCTTGGTTCCGCCGTCGAATCTTCTTACGCGTTTCTTTTTCCTCCTGCCGAATATATCTTCATCGGTGAGGACGGAGTATCCGATAAGGGGAAATTCAAAGCCGTGACTCAATTGTCCCTGCAGCACTTCCACCTCTCCGGGCACCAGAGGGCGTTCAATGTCCCCAGAGGCCACCGCCCTGACGCCGTTGTCCGCAAGGTCCTCCGCAAGCTTCTTTGCCCGGGAATGAGATGCGGTCAGGAGGACGACCCTGTATTTTTCTTTTGAGTACCTGCCCAGATCCCTGACCAGAGCCAAAAAGTCCCTGTTATAGGAGGGAGTCTGCCTGGAGGACACGTCGATCTTCAGATCCGCGGGCCTGAGACCCTGCTTCTGGTCCAGGGCGGAAAGCATGAAAAGCTTCATGCCGCTCAGGGATGAAAGCGTTTCCTTTACGGAAAACAGGAGTTTTTTCTGTCCGGGGAGAATGGTCCCCGCCTCCTCCCTTCTCTCCATGCTCTCTTTGAACTCGGCGGAAACGGAACGAAGTTCCTCTTCAACCCTTGCGGGTTCATCAAAGAAAACCGCGGTATCTTCCGGAAAATAAGAGATGAGCGGCGCGATATCCCTGTGGAAATATCTGATCAGGCTTTCTATGGATCCCTTTCCGGGAGCATAGCCCATATCGCCGATACTTTCCTTTATGGAATCCACATATTCAGTAAGCCTGTGAGCTTCCTTCGTCCTAAAGGCCGTCCTCATTTCCAGGACAGTCTTTTCAGCTTCCTTTTCTATAACGGCAATTCCCCGGGAAATATCTTCTTCCGTAAGGATGAGACTCGCGGCGGGATAGATCACCGCCTCATCAAGAGATCCGACGGAACGCTGGGTTTCCGGATCAAAAGAACTGATCCTGTCCACCTCATCGCCCCAGAATTCAACCCTGACCGGGTTTTCATCGGTAAGACCGAAGATATCGATGATCCCGCCCCTTATGGCAAACTGACCCGGCTCCTCTGCCATGGAGCTTCTGAGATATCCCGTGGACACGAGCTTTTTAGCCAGAAGATCCATATCATGGCAATCCCCGGGGCGAAATACGATCCTGTGGGAAGCCCAGTCCTCAGGCTTCATATGAGGCGTCAGGAGACTTCCGGCGGTGGTGATCACCGTGACCCTGTCCCCTCCCACAAGACGCCTTAAGCAGGCGGTCCTCATGGAATTCCCCAGGGAGCCGTGAATATCCGCCTCATAGAAGATCAGATCCTTGGGCGGATAGATCATGACAGATCCGTCATATAACTGAAGATCGGAGTACAGCTCCTGAAGCCCGGATTCCGAACCGGTTACGATGAGCCTGGCCCGTTTTTCGGAGGAGAGCGCGTCGATAAGACAGGATTTTGCAGGGTCCGAAACCCCCGTCAGGTGTACGGCGGAGGAACGGCCGAGCCGCATGATCCGGTCAAAGTCCGGAAGCTCCTTTATGGGACGGCTGAGAGCGTTCAATCCCCGGGATCCTCCTGCGCAGTTTTCCTTACATTGAACAGGTTCATGGCCTGATCGGTCCCTTCGGATGCGATGGTAAGAACGGCTTTTGCAGCATTATGACAGGCTTCGTCGATCAAAGGTCTCTCATCCGCATCAAAGCGGGACAGGACCCAGTCGACCTGGGAAAAATGCTGAGGAACGTTCCCGACTCCCACCCGGATCCGGGTAAAGTCTCCGGTCCCCAGCTTCAGGATGATATCCTTGAGGCCGTTATGGCCCCCGTCAGATCCCTTTTTCCTGATCCTGATCCTGCCGGGATCCAGGTGGATATCGTCGCACACGACGACGAGGTCCTCCTCCGGGTCTGCCTTGAAATAGGAAACAACGGACAGGACCGCATCGCCCGAGAGATTCATGAAGGTCAATGGTCTGACCAGCATGATCTTCTCCGCGCCGATACGCCCCTCGGAAACTTCAGATCTGAAGCTTTTTTCCATACGAAAACCGGACGCCCCGGGCAACTCCCTCCCGAGATCGTCTAAAGTCATAAATCCGATATTATGTCTTGTCCCAGTATATTCGGGCCCGGGATTTCCGAGCCCGACTACGATCAGCATTCTCTAAACAGGACTCCTGCGTTAAATCGACAGGATGTCAGCTTGCGGGCTGCTCTTCCTCTTTCTGATACTCGTCCAGAATAAGCTTCTGCAGATAAGACCGTGTGTCTGAAGAGATCGGATGCGCGATATCCCTGTACTCGCCATCCGTAGACCTCTTGCTGGGCATTGCGATGAACAAGCCCTTGTCTCCTTCGATCACTTTGATGTCGTGTACTACAAACACATCATCAATAGTGATGGAAGCCACAGCCTTTAGCTTTCCGCTGTCAATAATCTTCCTCAGCCGGACGTCTGTAATGTTCATAATTCATACCTCCGGTAATCCAGGAAGTGGGGACTGATGGACGAGCAATGCTGCAGAGCCGTGCGCACTATGCGCAGGGCCTCTGACATCCTTAGATTACATATCTTTCATTGTGTTCCACTACTACTTGTATGCCGCTTTCTCCTTTGTAGTAAGAATTCGCTCGTATGGTACCACGGCTTTCAACGACGCAGTTCTCAATGTGGGTATTGTCTCCGATGTAAACGTCGTTAAGAATGATAGAGTTCTTTATGTAACAGTTATTCCCGACATAGGACTTTCTGAAGAGGATCGAGTCCTCCACCGTCCCGTTCACTATACTGCCTCCCGCTATGAGGCTGTTATGTACCTGTGAGCCCATATTGTACTTTGCCGGAGGCAAATCGTCAACCTTTGTTCTGATCTCAGGGTATTCCTTGAAGAAATATTTCCTTACCTCAGCTTTCAGGAAGTCCATATTTGTGCGGAAATAATCGTCAACCGAAGAGATATTGCTCCAGTAATCGCTCATCATGCAGGCGCTGATCTGCTTCATATCCTTGTATCTGATCAGGATATCGCGGACGAAATCATAACGATCCTCCTCCGTGCACCTCTCGATCATCTCTATGAGCTGTCTCCTCCTGATGACATATATCCCGCAGGACACGATGTTGGATCTGGCCACAACCGGCTTCTCCTCGAACTCCCTTATCCTCATGTCCGGGTCCACCTTCACTATCCCGAATCTCTCCACCGGGGCTTCCGGCGGCATCTCCTTGCAGACCACGGTGATGTCGGCTTTCTTTTCTATGTGGTACTCCAGGAGCTTATTGAAATCCATCTTGTACACGCAGTCGCCGGAAGAGATGATCACGTAGGGCTCATGGCTGTTCTTCAGAAATGAAATATTCTGGGCCATGGCGTCCGCCGTTCCCCTGTACCAGGCGTTGCTCTCCGCAGTGACGGCAGGGGTGAATATGAACAGTCCTCCCTGCTTTCTTCCGAAATCCCACCACTTGGAGGAACTCAGATGCTCGTTGAGGCTGCCTGCATTGTACTGGGTGAAGACCGCCACTTTGCTGATGTGTGAATTGGACATGCTGCTCAGGGCGAAATCTATGCTCCTGTAACTTCCGGCAATAGGCATGGCGCATGCGGCGCGGTCCTGCGTAAGCTGCCTTATCCTGTGATTATTCCCGCCGGCAAGGATTATACCTATAGCTCTCATTCTTCATCACCTGCCTTTATGATGGATCCTCCGCTGGGAAGGCACATATCCTGGTAGTCATTTTCATCCGTCACCCCGTAAATAACGGTGTTCTTCCCCACCGTGACGTTGTCCGGGATCACTGTCTTTTCCCCGAGGGTCACAAGACCGTTGTTGTAAATGTTGGGGTTAGTGTCGTTGGGAGCCTCATCCCCAACTCCCAGCCTTACTCCCGAACCCACCTCGCACTCCTCGGCGATGATGCACTTGTTGAGTTCGCAGCCGTCCTTTATGACTGCGCCGTTCATGATGATGGAGTCCCTTATGACCGTGCCCTTTCCTATGGTCACGTCGCAGCCTATGACGGAGCTGTAACACTGCCCGTAGATCCCGGAGCCTTCACCCACAATGGTCCTCTCTGCCACGGCATCGGGCGCCATATATCCGGGGGGAATGCTGACGGCAGTAGTGTAGATCTTCCAGTATTCCTCGTAGAGGTTGAATTCCGGAACGATGTCGATAAGGCCCATATTTGCTTCCCAGTAGGAATTCAGGGTCCCGACGTCCTTCCAGTAACCGTTGAATTCGTAGGCGAAGAGATTGTCGCCCTGATCCTTGCACCAGGGGATCACGTGCTTTCCGAAATCCAGTCCCGGCTGGTCGCGGTTCGTGAGAAGCGCTTCCTTCAGCACTTTCCAGGTGAAGATGTAGATCCCCATGGAAGCGAGATTTGAGCGGGGATGCTCCGGCTTCTCCTGGAAATCGGTGATCCTGCGGTTGTCATCCGTCACCATGATGCCGAAACGCTTTGCTTCTTCCATGGGCACCGGCATGACGGCTATAGTGACATCCGCCTTGTTTTTCTTGTGGAAATCAAGCATGACCTCGTAATCCATCTTGTAGATGTGATCTCCCGAGAGGATGAGGACATATTCCGGATTATAGCTTTCCATATATTCAAGGTTCTGATATATGGCGTTGGCCGTTCCGGTGTACCAGTCGCTGTTCTCATTGCTCTCGTACGGAGGGAGCACGGTGACGCCTCCCATGGTGCGGTCCAGATCCCAGGGGATACCGATCCCGATGTGGGCGTTCAACCGCCGCGGCATGTACTGAGTGAGAACCCCCACAGTATCAATGCCAGAATTGATGCAGTTGCTCAGGGGAAAATCAATGATCCTGTACTTGCTTCCGAACGAAACCGCCGGTTTAGCCATCTTCTGCGTAAGAACACCCAGACGGCTCCCCTGGCCGCCCGCAAGAAGCATGGCTATCATCTCCTTCTTGACGTACATACGCTGTAATCCTCCATAAGATGAAATAAGTGCAAAATAACCCAAAGAGATTATAACAGAAAAACTGGCAATAGTAAAAGTTTTTTTTGACGGTCAAAGGGTACTTATTTATAATGCTTACATAAGTTTGAAAGGAAAAGGTACATATGAGGCGATTTACCGAGGATGAATTTGACGACGAACTGCTGGATGACGGCGACGAGCTGAGAGATCTTGAGATACCCGTCATAGATCCCAGAAAGGTGCGGGACAGCATACAGCAAAGGAGCAGGGCGCGGAGAGACCGCAGGGTCCGGGCAGAAAAAGCCCCTGAGGACCTTCGGTATGATGATGCGGATACCCGGGGCTACGAAGATTACGGGGAGCAGGAAGAAGACGCTTATTACGGGGATTACGATTACGGCACGTCCGGCGACGACCCCGACGGGGAATATGTCTATGAGGAAAGAGAGCCCTCGGGAAGAGACCGGGACAGGAACCGCAAAAGGAGCGTAAATCCGCCGAAAAACTCCGGGCAGGGCCGAAGATCGCGCCGCAAGAGGCGCCGTGCTTCCGCGATACCGGCCCTTGTAGCGGTATTCCTCATCCTCCTCATTGTGGGAGGAGCCGTTGTCATGCGCGTGATCGAAAAAAACCGCTATTCGGACGAAAGGGAGAGCATCACCACCCAGTTCCCTTCCCTTTCCGATGAGGCGGTGGTGATCAGGAACGGAGAGCTGACGGACGACACCCTTAAGATCGTAAACTCAGCCCTGTATTTCACTCTGGACCAGGCTCATGAACTCGCGGGAAATACCCGCCTTTACAAGGATCCCTCAGGGCTTCTGCTCTACGCTGCGCCCACGGAGATCATTTCCGCTTCACCGGGAGACGCTCATGACAGTTCCGGAAAAGGCGGAGAGTCGGGAGAAGCCGTCACTTTCACGGGGGACGACGGGACCACCTACATATCGGCGGGCTACCTTAAAAACTACGCGAGATTTTCCTATACCCTGTACACGGACCCCTACCGGGTGAGCATTCTCACCGAGGATGTGACGATCCCCCTTTCAAGGGTCCACAAGGACACGCACATAAGAGTCTCCGGAGACAGGAAGAGCCCTATTCTGGAGGACATCGCCAGAAGCGACAGAGTCAGGATCCTGGAAGAGGATGAGAGCGACTGGACAAAGGTCATGTCGGAAGACGGGGTGACCGGTTATATCGAGGACAAGGATCTGTCAGCCGCCACGGACGAAACCTTAAGTCCGGACTCTGACTACAAGGATCCCGAATACCCTTCCATTCACATCAACGGGACCGTGAACATGGGATTTCTCCAGGTGTTCGGCCAGAGCGGGGAAAGCCTGCTCGAGGAAAAGGTCAACGCGTCAAAGACCATGAACGTCATCGCGCCCACATGGATGTCGGTAGATGGAGGAGAAGGCGCCATACAGAAAAACGGCACGTCCTCATTTGTAAAAAAAGCCCACGGCATGGGGATACAGGTCTGGGCCGCCCTGGACGATTTCAACAGCGGAACGGCAGACACCCCCTCCATCTTCAGGAGCATGGAGAAAAGAAAAGCTCTGATCGACAACGTGATGGCCCACCTGAATGAGACCGGCTGCGACGGCCTGAATCTGGACTTTGAAAACATACCCGAAGAATGCGGCGAGGACTATGTCCAGTTCATCAGGGAAATGTCCATCGCCTGCAGGCAGAACGGCAAGGTTTTCTCCATAGACAACTACGTTCCCACCGACGCCACGGACCACCATGACAGAAAAGAACAGGGCGTGGTGGCGGATTACGTGGTGATCATGGGTTACGACGAACACTATTCCGGCTCCTCCGTGGCCGGTTCAGTGGCTTCCATCGACTTTGTGAAACAGGGGATAGAGAACACCCTTCTGGAAGTCCCCGCCGACAAGATAATCAATGCTGTGCCCTTCTACTGCAGGGGCTGGGCCACCACCAACGGCAAGGTGGAGGGAAAAGCCTTCGGCATGGAAGCGGCCAAAGAGTACGCAGCTAACCACAAGATGGATCTTACGTGGGACGATTCCGTATGCCAGTTCTACGGTGAAACCGTAAGCGGCGAGACTGTCTATCAGCTCTGGTTGGAGGATGCCGAATCCATATCGGCAAAGCTGTCGGTGATGAAGGCCGCAGGCATAGCGGGCGTTGCCGAATGGCGTCTGGGTCTGGAGACCGCGGACGTCTGGGATGTGATCGACGAATACGTCAACTCTCCCAAAGGCTTATGAAGACAGAGATAATCCGTGATCCGGATCCGGCGTCCATCGAAAGGGCGGGCAGGATAATAAGGGCGGGGGGGCTGGTTGCATTCCCAACGGAAACGGTATACGGCCTTGGAGGGGACGCCATGAATCCCGAGGCATCCAGAAAGATCTACGCCGCCAAAGGCAGGCCCTCCGACAACCCCCTGATAATACACATCTCAAAAATATCGGATCTGACGGCTGTCTCCGCGGATATCCCGGAAACAGCCTGGGCTCTGGCAGAACGCTTCTGGCCGGGTCCCCTCACAATGATCCTCAAAAAGAACAGTTCCGTCCCTCCCGAAACCACAGGGGGACTTGAGACCGCAGCCGTCAGATTTCCGGACAACAGGATAGCCGCCTCCTTCATAGAAGCCTCGGGAGGCTTTGTGGCAGCCCCTTCCGCCAACCTCAGCGGCCGCCCCAGTCCTACGGATATAAGGTACGTCATAGAGGATCTCGACGGCAGAGTGGACATGATAATCGACGGGGGCAGGAGCAGGATCGGGCTCGAATCCACCATCCTGGACCTGACGGAGGAAGAGCCCGTGATACTGAGGCCGGGCTTCGTGACCTCCGAAATGCTGTCCGAAGTTCTGGAAAAAGTGTCCCTGGATCCCGGCCTTTCCTCGGAAGACCCGGATTTCCGGCCCAAAGCCCCGGGCATGAAATACAGGCATTACGCCCCGAAGGGAGACCTGACCGTAGTGTACGGCTCCCCCGAAAACGTGGTAAAATATATCAATGAACAGTCATCTCTCATGAGGGAAAGAGGGCTAAGGACCGGCGTTATAGCATCCGGTCCCGATACAGGCAAATACAGGGCCGACAGCGTAAAGAACGCCGGTGACCGCCACCGCCCCTCCGATATCTCCTCCGCCCTGTACCGGATCCTGAGGGAGTTTGATGACGAGGAAACGGATGAGATCTATTCCGAAGCCTTCGACGGCCCCGGGCTGTACTGCGCCGTGATGAACAGACTGCTGAAGGCTGCGGGACATAAGACCGTAAACGCAGACATGCTTGTAAAGGAGGCGCCATGATCGCAATAGCATCGGACCACGGAGGATATGAGCTGAAGGAAAAGATTAAGAACTATCTGGAAGAGAAGGATATCGAATACAGGGATTTCGGCTGCAACGGCAAGCTTTCCTGCGATTATCCTGACTTTGCGGGTCCCGCTGCAAGAGCCGTGGCATCCGGCGAATGCGAGAAGGGAATAGTCATCTGCACGACGGGCATAGGAGTCAGCATTACCGCCAACAAGGTAAAGGGGATCCGATGCGCCCTGTGTTCCGATGAACTCACAGCCAAACTCACCCGCCTCCACAACGACGCCAACATGCTGGCCATGGGAGCCGCCATCATCGGTCCCATGCTGGCTCTCAGCATCACGGACATCTTCCTGAACACGGAGTTTTCAGGGGAGGTGAGGCATCTGCGCCGCATCACGAAGATCGAAGGAGACTGATGCGGACCGGATCTGTTTTCGGAAAAATCTGTGTCCTGTTCCTCACTGTCTGCCTGGGATTGTCATTCCCGGGCAATTATTCTCATGCCACCGAAAACACAAAGAACATGCTCAAGGAAGCCCAGCAGCAGAAAAAGAGCACGGAGGCCAAGCTGAAACAGACAAATGAGAACATCGACGCAATGGAGGATCAGAAGGATTCCCTGGAGGACACCCTGGAGGATCTGAACGGCCAGCTGAATGAAGTGAGCGAGACAATAGCAGGCCTTGAAAGGGATATAAGCGACAAGGAGCAGGATATCGAAGCCACTCAGAAAGCCCTCGGGGAAGCCCGGCTTTCCCTTAAGGAGGCTGAGGATCTGAGAGACTCGCAGTACGAGAACATGAAGCGGCAGATAAGGGTCCAGTACGAATGCGGGAATAAAATGTACATGGATCTCCTGCTCAACACCGCGGAATTCGGGGATGAACTGAACAGAGCGGACTATATCGAAGCCTTTTCCGGATACCAGTCCGGAGTTCTGGATGATTTTAAGAAAGCGGAGCAGGCAATAAGAGACCGGAAGGCCTTTCTGGAAAAGCTGGAATCAACGCTTGTGAAACAGAAGGAGGATCTGGATTCCGACAAAAATGAGGTTCAGCTGCAGCAGGACAGGATCACAGATCTGGTCAGCTCCACGGAAGGCAGCATCACGAAGTTTTCGGACGCCATAAGCTCCGCCGAGGCTGAAGCCCTCGCTTACGAAGAACAGATCGACCGGCAGAACAGCGATATCGCAAAACTTAAGGCGCAGCTTGCCGAAGAAGAGAGGATGATCGCCCTGGCGAAACAGTCCGCCTGGAGGAACATAAAGGATGTGTCCTTTGCAGCCGATGACAGGGCCCTTCTTGCGGCAATAATACACTGCGAAGCCGGCAACCAGCCCTACGAAGGGCAGGTGGCCGTGGGATCCGTAGTGATGAACCGGGTCAGATCCGCGGTATTTCCCAATACGATAGTGGGAGTGATCTATCAGAAAGGACAGTTTTCACCGGTGGCCAGCGGAAGACTGGCTCTGGCTCTGGCTAAGGGCAGCGCCTCACAAAGCTGCTACAGCGCAGCGGACGCCGCCATGGCGGGACAGTCACCGGTAGCGGATTGTCTTTATTTCCGCGCGCCGGTGGCAGGGAAAGTGCCCAGATACACCATAGGAGGGCACATATTTTACTGAAGACCTAAAGATGAATACTTTTCCAAAGGGGAAGTGAGTACGGAAAGCCTGCCGTTATATATCTCCCGGAGCAGTTTGTCCAGGGATCTGAGGGCCTTACTTAAAAGCGTGGCATCAAGCTTCCCCTGCTCGAAGGCTTCGGCCAGTTCGTCGAGGTCCACCACCCTGACGCTGCCGTCGGGATAAATGACGACATCCGCCAGAAGATCCGTGGTGGTCAGGATCCTGCCGTCGGGAGAAAAGCTGCAGTCGACGATATCGCAGTACCAGTACAGCAGGGAGGAATCCGCTCCGCAGAAACGGCTGACCTTATAGCCTTCCTTCAGGTAGTATACGGAAGCGCCATGATCCAGGTCGGGGCGCGGATGAATGGCTTTCCAGCCGGTGACCACCACATCGTCGTCGCGATGCAGGAGAGTATCATTCTTCAGGTGGATGCATTCCTCAGGAATGAGCCTTTTGCGATAAATAACGAGATCATCCATGGATCTACCTCCGAAGGATGTAAAATAATGCCGCCGGATATTAATATGAGTTTAGTTTCAGAACCGTAAAAAGTCAAATTCACAAAATGAAAAGAAACCTGATCATCCTGATATATCTGACCGCTGTTTTCATAGCTGTTTCCCTTATCACGGGCAGCGTGATGAACACCGGCAACACCGATACTTCCGCCGAAATGTCGGAGGCCTCCTTTCCCGTGGTCTCCTTCCGGTACGGAAGCATGAACCTGAACCGTCTCTACGGATATGCGGGGTCCATGGACTGCTCTTTTACCAGAGGCTCCCTCCTGCCACTGGATGAATCCCGCATGGTCTCCCTGCGCATAGACCCCTACGGGGAAAAGATCACGGAGGCCTCCTACGAGGTCAGGAACATCGACGGGAGCCGGCTTATCGAATCAACGCCAATAAACGATCTCTCTCCCTCGGAAGAAAAGCTGGCGGCGGAACTGCAGCTGAAGGACCTGATAGACAGCAGTTCCGAATACATGCTGATCATCCTGCTGAGCACGGAAAAAGCATCGGACATCCGTTATTACACAAGGATCGCTGTCAACAGCACCGACTGCACCGGGGAAAAGATCGACTTCGTAAGGAGCATCCACAGCATGACCTTCGACAAGGACAGCGGCGAAAGCCTGACGAGATACCTGGAATCAAATTCCGAGGGAAATAATACCGATCTGGCCAGCGTGGACATCCACAGTTCATACGATCAGGTGACCTGGGGCAGCCTGTATCCCCATATTGAAGGCGAGGAAAATCTGAACATCATGAGATCCGACGGCGACACGGGGATCTTCAGTATGGATTACCTGATCTCCACCGAGGAAAGCCGCAGGAAGACCTGGTACCTGGTAAATGAGTACTACCGGGTCAGATACACGGAGGACAGAAGTTATCTGCTGGCCTTCCAGCGCACCATGGAACAGATCTACGACCAGAAGGCCTCATTCATGACGGATAACGTCACCAGTCTCGGGATCACGGGTCCGAAAGTGGAATATATGGAAAGCGACAGCGGCGGGGATATCGCATTTGTCTCTGCGGGATCGCTGTACATCATATCCGCCTTTGACAACTCCCTCAGCGAAGTATTCAATTTCAGGAACGGAGATATGTTCGACGCGCGCTGCATGTGCTCCGAGCACGATATCGAGATCCTGTCCGTTGATGAATCCGGCGGAGCCCGTTTCGCGGTCTATGGATACATGAACCGCGGGATCCACGAGGGGCAGTGCGGAATAGCTCTGTATGAGTACAACTCCTCCACAAACTCCGTTTCGGAAAAAGCTTTTATCCTGAGCAACCGACCGTTCGAGGCCATCGCAGCGGATATCGGGATCCTGTCCTATCTGAACTCCAGAGGCATATTTTATTTCTATATGGACGGAGCGGTCCACGCCGTGGATATCGAGACGCTGACCGATTCGATGGCGGTCAAGGGCCTGGGGGACAACAATTACGGCGTCTCGGGTTCCGGCCTGATGCTGGTGTGGCAGAACGGCTCGATCTATGATTCCACAAAGCTGAACACCATGAATTTCGGTTCCGGAAAAAGTGATTCCATCGATGCTCCCCCCGGTGACTGCATACTCCCTCTGGGCTTTATGGGAGAGAATCTGGTATACGGACTTGCCCACAGGAAAGACATCATAAGCAGCTATGAAGGACAGTTATTTCCCATGTACAGGATCATGATACTGGATTCAAACGAAAAAGTGCTGATGATCTACGAAAAGGATGGATATTACGTGACCTCGGCAGAGATCGGGCCGGACAGGATAGACCTCACCCGCGTGACCGCCATCCCCGTTCCCGAGGGGGATGACGGGGCCGAAAAGGGGTATGAGGAGGCTGCTCCCGACCAGATCATGGCCACCTCCGTGGAGGCCTCCTCCACCGCTCTGACCTTCGTGGCCGTAGATGTGTACGAAACCATCGCAGAGCTGCGCCTGCCTTCGGGAATAAAGGCGGCCAGCATCAAAAAGACTTCTCCGAAGCAGGTGCTCTTTGAGGGCGATAAATACGTTGAGCTTTCGGAGGAGGACTCTCTTCCCAGATTCAGGGTCTACGGGATCAAAGGGCTTGACAGCATGTACGCCGGTGAAGCGGCTGCGGTGGAAAGAGCGGTCTCCATATCGGGCGCGGTCACGGCGAATGACGGGACCTACATCTGGGAAAAGAAGCTGCTCAGCATCCGGAACCAGATCATGAAGATCAAGCCCATAGAGGAGACGGACAGCGCCGGCTCTCTCAACGCAGTCCTGGATGTGATGCTGAGCTGCGCGGGCACGCCCGTCAATTCTTCGGCCATGACCTCAAAGGGCGTCACCCCTTACAATGTGCTCACAAGGAATCTGCCCGACAAACACGTACTGAATCTGACGGGCTGTGCTCTCGATACCATGCTCTATTACCTGGACAGAGACTATCCGGTGCTGTCGTTGTCCGATGAGGGAGCGGTGCTGATAACGGGCTTCAACGAGTCGGAGGTGGTGCTCCTGGATCCCGCATATCTGGTGCTGTCCCCGGGGAACGGCACGCTGTCCAAAGTCAGCAGATCAGCGGCTTCCGCCGCCTTCGCGGATTCAGGCAATGTATTCATAACCTATACGGACGGGCCCTGAGGGGACTGATCATCATTGTATGTTTCAGGGTGATTGTGCCGCGGGCGAGGCATATGCTTGTATCACATTTTTCGCCGCCTAGGCGGCACACCTGCCGGCGCTTCTCCGCCGAAGCGGCATGAGTCACAGGCATGTGCCGCGAACACGTCGGTCCGCTTGTCGGCGCTGCGCCGCCTTATCGGCACCGGCTCAGAAAACTCGCGCACTTTGTCTCATGCCCCAAGGCCATGTACAAAGTGCGCTCAAACAGTTCTTCGCCGGCGCCGCTATGCTCGCGCCTCCTGCGCTTTACCTCCTATCGTTCGCCACCCCACGCCTGAGCCTCATGCCGTCTGCTGTAGCGCAAAGCGGGCGAGGCGTGTGCTTTGAGGGGTCTTTGGAAGCCGAGAGGCGTCCCCGAAAAGCATATGCCTCGCCCGCGGTATAAGGCGGATTTTCAAGGCAGAGAGCGTTTCAGGCGGGCTCTACCTGTCCGGAGCGGGATCTTCGATCAGACGCATGACTCCGGTCCGATCCAGAGCCTTGAGGAGCAGAAGGCCCAGAATGCCGCAGGAGATCAACTCGCCGGCCCCAACCGTGAAGAAGAAGAGCCATAACGGTGTCAATCCGTAAGCATATCTGAGAATAAAGGGTATGATCAGCATATTTGATACGACGGGCGGCACCCAGGACAGTCTCCTGTGCTTCCTGAGGGCATAAGTGCCGAGCGCCCCTATGAGTGTGGCCAGGGTTCCGAATATGATATCCGGCAGAGCGCATCCCGTTATGATATTTGAAAGCAGACACCCTATCGTCACCCCCGGTATCGCAGCGGAACAGACGCAGGGAAGCACCGTCAGCGCTTCGGAAAAACGGACCTGAACGGAATAATTGGCAAGCCCGAAAGCATTGGCCAGCAGCGTCAGAACGACATACAGAGCAGCAATGACCCCGGACTTGACGATCATGTTCACATCGGCTGCTGCAGGGCTTTTTTTGGACCCGGAGTTGCTGCTGTCCGAACCCATTCAGATCACCTCACCGTTCTTGTACCTGTTCACCACATTCTGTATCCTTTCCGCGGGATTCAGCAATCCGCTTATGGAAGCGTCGTGGTTCAGGG
>JAEELB010000128.1 GCA_016288705.1 Lachnospiraceae bacterium
AAAAATGCAGCCCAATTGCAAGATTTAGTTGCAGGCCTCATTGAAAATATAAATGACAAAAGCGATAATTAGGAAGAGGAATAAATAAACTAAGAAGGTGCTATATTGCATAGGGAGGATTGCTTTGATTATGGGTACAGTAGCATTTGAACGGTATGAATATATTGAAAAGCGTATCAAATGATACGCATAAGAAGTGCGAAAAGAATAGGAAAAAACGGTATGAGTTTTCCGTGTAAATGAGCTGGAATGATGTACTGATCCGTATATAGCCGTAGTGAATGTATCTAATACATTTGCTGCGGCTATTTTTGTTGCTTGTTTATTTGTTTTTGGGCTGGCACAGGTTTGACGAACTGCCGGCATGGCTATATAATGTCTCGGAAGAAAAAGCCAGCTCGGAGACATCTTTATGTTGAAAAAGGTCTTATTATCCATGCTTTTGATCGCCGGCGTTTCGGGGTGCGCTTTTGCGGGATATCGCGCTTTGTCCCGCGGGACTGCAGCTGAAACGGCGGCTGTTTCCTGCGCTGTCGGAAGTCGGATTTCGGATTTTAAGTTTGTCAAACCCGATCCTGTTGCATTGGGACGATCTCCTTTGCCGGCAGTACCGGTTGACGGATTAACGGTCCCTGACGGAAATGTGAAACTGATCGGTGAGGCTGAGCCTTTGTCCGGTGTTCTTTTGACAGAAAAAGGAGAAGGAGAGGAGCCCGCAGGCGTTTCTCTCAAGATAGCGGAGAACGCGGGAGAAAAGGCCTCAGCCGATAATAATGTCGGCACTGAGGCTGAGACAGAAAAGGGATCAGAGGCTGAGACAGAAACAAGATCGGAGACGGAGCAAAAGACAGAGACAGAGGAAAGCGAGTCATCCGAAGAGGAAACTGCCGCCGGTACGGATACATCAGAGATCGATACGGTTGGGAACACTGTCGGGACCGGTTATTCCGAGATCCTGGCGGAAATGGGCTACACTCCGGATGAGATGACCGCAATCTGCAATTTCTATGACGGTTCCGTGTTCGTGGGGGATTCCGTTCTCCTGGGATTTCGGAGATACGCGGACCGCAGCTCCGATCCGGTATTGAAGAACATGAAATTCCTGACGGCAGGCTCCTTTTCTCTTCACAACTCCTTCTGGGATGTGAGCAAAAAAAGCGTTCATCCCCTTTATCAGGGCAATCAGTACCAGGTCTGGGACTCCATCAGCATGATGGGGGCGAAACGCGCTTTCCTGTTTTTCGGAATAAATGATGTGAGTTACGGCGTGGAGGCGTCCGTCCCCCTATATCCGCAGCTTGTGGCGAAGATACAGGAGAGATCGCCGGGGATAGAGATAAATATTATCAGCGCCACCTATACTTTGCAGGGAAAAGGAAAAGGCGGTCTGAACAATCAGAACATTGCGGCCTTTAATTCATCGGTTATGCAGACGGCTGCCCAAAACGGATGGGGTTACATCGATATCGCTACCGTGCTTTCAGACGGCGCGGGAAATCTGGCTCCACAGTACTGCAGCGACGGAAACCTGCATGAATCCTGGTCCGCTTACAAGGTCTGGACCCAGGAACTGGCCCGTTTCGCAGCGAGACGGCTCGGACTGACTGCAAGATGAACTGTAACGGATCTGTCTGCTATACGGAGAGGAAAAGGATGAAATTTTTCAGGACATTACATGCGCTTGTGATCCCGGTCTTATTGGCGGCGGCCCTTACGGGAATAGCCGGATGTCAGAGCAGGGGAGATGAAAACAAGGTTTCTGCGACGCCCACCGAACTGTATGCTTCAATAAAGGAACAGGTGGAACTTCCGGAGATGTATGAGGGGGACGCCGACTGGCTCATGAATAATTACGGCATTGACACCGGGAAACTCTCGGATTACGTATTTCTGGAAGGCGACGAGGTCCATGCGGACCGGCTCATCATATTAAAGGTCAAGGATGCGGCCGATATGCCTGCCATCGAAGAAAAACTGGACAATCTCCTCGGTCAGCTGTCGTCACCCGAGATGCTGTCCTACATCCCGGAACAGGCGCCTATGATCCAGGCTGCAAGCGTAAAGAAAAAGGGCGACACTGTTTATCTGGTGATCTCCGATAAAGCCGGGCAGATCGAGGGGATCATAGAGAACGGGCTTTGAGGAACCGGAGATAACACAGAATGGTATTCAGCAGCCTTCCTTTTCTGTTCTTTTTTCTTCCCGCCTTTCTGATATTGTATCATCTCGTCCCCTTTAGGGCTAAGAATCCTGTGCTGCTGGTCTTCAGTCTGCTGTTCTACGCCTGGGGGGAACCGGTTTACGTTTTTCTAATGATGTTTTCGGCCTTTGTTGATTATCTGGACGGCGTGCTTCTGGAGCGCTTCGGGAATACGATACTTAAGAGGCGGATCTTTCTGTGTTCGGCGCTTTTTATAAACCTGTCACTGCTGGCGTTCTTCAAGTATGCCGATTTTGCGGTGGGGATCTTTAACGGCCTGACCGGGCTTCATATCGGCGCTCCCGGCATCGCTCTTCCCATAGGCATCAGCTTCTATACCTTCCAGACTGTCAGCTACTCAGTGGATGTGTATAAAAAGCGGATACCGGCGGAACGTCATTATCTGAAATATCTGACCTACGTTTCCATGTTCCCCCAGTTGATCGCGGGACCCATCGTCAGGTTTTCCACCGTGCAGGAGGACCTGAATTCAAGGCGGACATCCGGAAACGATCTTGTGAACGGATCCCGGAGATTCCTGACCGGTCTTATGAGGAAAGTCCTTATCGCCAATCAGATCGGAGCTTTGTGGGACTCTATCCGCGCGGATGCAGGCATAAGCATGGTCACCGCCTGGCTCGGGCTTCTATGCTTCACGCTTCAATTGTATTTCGACTTCAGCGCATACAGCGATATGGCCATAGGTCTCGGGAGGATCATGGGCTTTCATTTCCCGGAAAATTTCAATTATCCTCTGAGCGCCGCGTCGATAACCGATTTCTGGCATCGCTGGCATATTTCCCTGTCAACCTGGTTCCGGGATTATGTGTATATCCCTCTGGGCGGAAACCGTGAAGGAAAAGCAAAGCATCTCCGCAATATGTTCATTGTGTGGTTCCTGACCGGGCTTTGGCATGGGGCGTCCTTCAATTTCATCATCTGGGGGCTGTACCACGGCGTTCTTCTGGCCCTGGAAAAATACGTGTGGGGACGGGGGCTTAAGAGGCTGCCGGCTTTCCTTCAGCATTTGTACACGTTGGCGGCGGTGGTGTTTGGCTTCGGGATATTTACTTTTGACGATATGGGTGAGATGGGGCGGTATTTCCCGGCGCTTATCGGGCTCGCCGGTCATCCGCTCATCGGGACCGATGTACTGTGGTATGCGGGAAATTACCTGCCGGTGCTGGCGGTGGCCGTTATCCTTTCTTTTCCCGTATATCCGCGGGTCAGGGAAAAGGTTTACGGCTCCGGGAGAGCATTCAGGAACAGCGTGCTGCTTTTTGAGGGCGCGCTCATGCTATTCGGGCTCATATTGACGGTTGCGTCGCTTGTGAGAGACACCTATAACCCGTTCCTGTATTTCAGGTTCTGACGTTCCGGAAACCGGAGCATGGACGGCAGGAGACACTGCGTAGCGATCGGTAAATGAAGTGAGTGGGGAATATGACAGAAGATATCAATAAAAACCGGGAATATGATGATGTGTGCTTCATTCAGAGACTGACGGTCTTTCTGGCCTGCGGGATGATGCTGTTCTTTTCCTTTGCCTTTTTTGCCGGGGAAAAGAAGACCTTTTCCGAAAATGAAAACCGCGTTCTGGCCGGGACTCCGGAGTTTGATCTGCCGTCAGTCAGAAACGGGCAATTTATGAAGCAAACGGAAGCATACATATCCGATCACTTTCCCTTTAGGGACGGCTTTCTGGGGATCATTACCGAAGGAGAGCGGCTGAGCGGGAGAAAAGAGATTGAAGGCGTGTATCTGGCTAAGGACGGCAGCCTGATCGAGTCTTATGTCGCACAGGAAAATACCGGGAAAGTGATCACGCAGTTTTTCCGCTTTTCTGAAAATCTGGAAAATGCAAAGTGCTACCTGATGATAGTGCCCACGGCGGTCACGATCTGCAGGGACAGGCTTCCGGACTATTGCCCTGACCTTAAGGCGAGGGGAAGGCATGCGGGACCGGCCGCTGACCATGGCGACCCGGATGGCCAGGGCTTTGACCCTGAGGGACAGGAATCGTACGGGCAGGAGAGCGTGATAAATGAGATCTATGAGGGCGTGAGCGGCAGGATCGTCACTGTCGACGCCCTGGGGGCGCTGAAGGAATACGCGGGAGCGGATGCAGATACAGAGGACCGTCTTTATTACCGTCTGGATCATCACTGGACTACCCGCGGCGCATATGCGGGATATACGGCATTTTGCAGGGCCGCAGGGATGGCTCCCTCAGAACTTACGGATTACGAAGTCAAGACCGTTTCCGATGATTTCAGGGGAACCGTTTACTCAAAGCTGAACGATCCTCATTTCGGCTATGACAGGATCGTGTCCTGTGAGCATCCTGATTGGAAGCTGAAGGTCGAATATGCGGATTCGGGGGAGGTGACGGACACCATGTATGCTCCGGAATACCTGGAAAAGAAGGATCAGTATTCATATTTCCTGAATAATATCCACCCTCTCGTGACCATAACAAATGAAGCGGTGCCTGACGGGGCCGCTGCAGTCGTGAAGGACAGCTACGCCAACAGCCTGATCCCGTTTCTGGCTGTGCATTATCATACGATTTATGTGTTCGACACACGTTACTATAAGGGCGGCGTATCCAGCTTTATCAATGAGCATCCGGAGATCGGTGAAGTTCTGATCCTGTATAACCTTGGCACCATGGACAACGACACGGGTATCGGAGGGATATATTGACCCCTTGATAACCCTCTTTACAAACCCGAACAGACGTTCTATAATAAGTCGTACACGGAAAGAGGTGTACGGCGATGAAAGCGGAAATGAGGACTGTCGACGTCATATGTCAGCATTCGCGGGATGGGACGGTGAGCCCCATGCGCATACGCACTGTGGACGAAGACGGAGAGTATCAGACCTATACGGTGAAGGGCTTCAGGGACGTGTCCTATCAGGGGGCCAGAGAGATGCCGGACGGCGTTTATGTTTCGGACAGGACGCTTGTGTTTGAATGTGGTATCATGGTGTTCGGACGGAGGCGGATAGTGCGCCTTTATTACGAGCCCAGCAGCACCACTTGGAGGATGACTGCGGTGATATGAGAGGGTCCGAAGGCCGAAAAGGTCACGGAACGGGCAAAATTACGGGACCGGCCGGATCCTGCGACAGATATGGCACGGCGACAGACGGGGCTGCCGGATGAACGGGGCTCCGGCGCCGGGATCAAATGGGGGGCATATGGATATAAAGATCGAAAAGAAAAATGTGGACGGAATAGAGATGGAGTACTGCAGATTCGGGACGGGAGAACGTGTTCTGATCATCATACCCGGGCTGAGCGTGCAGGGAGTGAAGAACTCCGCACCACAGATAAGGGCTGTCTATAAGCCTTATCTGGAGGACTTCACGGTCTATGTATTCGACCGGCGGCTGAATGCGCCTCCGAAATACACGGTCCGTGAAATGGAGGAGGATACGGTGACGGTCATAAAGTCCCTCGGGCTGAGTGACCTGTATATATTCGGCGCTTCCCAGGGCGGGATGATCGCTCTTGAAGCTGCGATCGAGCATCCGGAACTGGTGAAGAAGGTGGCGGTGGCTTCCACCTCGTCGAGCCTGGCCCACAGGGATACCGGGGTGATAAACGAGTGGATAAGGCTTGCGAAAAATAAGGAAACAAAAGAGCTTTATCTGTCCTTCGGAAATAACATATATCCTCCCGAGGTGTTCGAACGGTACAGGGAGGCTTTTATTGCCCTCTCGGAAACGGTGACGGATGAGGAACTTAAGCACTTCATCATAATGGCAGAGGGACTGAAAGACTTTGATATCACGGATCAGCTCAGGAAGATCGATTGCCCGGTGCTGGTTACGGGAGATTTTGATGACGCTGTGCTGGATCCGGACATGACGCTGGAGATAGCGGAAAACCTTGACGAAAAGGAGGGCTTCGAACTCTATCTGTACCACGGTTTCGGACATGCCGTGTACGATACGGCGCCCGATTATCTGAAGCGGGTGATGTCTTTCTTCCTGAAATGAGATCCTGCTGTTCGCTCTGAAAAATATACTTGAATTTCAGAAACGACTGTGGTAATATATCTTCCGTTCGGGATCATAGCTCAGCTGGGATGAGCGTTCGCCTCACACGCGAGAGGTCATGGGTTCGAGCCCCATTGATCCCACTTAAAAAGCCTTCGGGGAGGTATCCTCCGGAGGCTTTTCCTGATCCCGGGAGCTGCCGTTTGCCCGGCGGGCAGGCCCCGATCCCCGCGATCTGCCTGTTATTCGGCGGGAGGATCCTGATCCCGTACCTCGTCGATGATGAAGGGCGGGCGTTTACGAGACGCGTCAAGGGTCCGCCAGATGTATTCCCCGAGAATTCCGAGGGTCATGATGATTATCCCGAAACCCAAAAGCAGCACGCACATGGTGGAAGCCCAGCCGGTGACCGGAGTGCCGTTGGTGAAGTATTCCACAAGAACGCAGATAAGGGTTATCAATGATGCGATGGAGAAGAGGGCTCCGATCCAGCTTACGACCCGTATTGGAACGTAGGAAAAGCTCATGAGTGAGTCTATGACCAGTTTGATCTTCTTTGCCATGGTCCAGCGGCCGTGGCCTTTTTCACGGTCCTGTCTGGTGAACCAGACGATGTCCGTCTTAAAGCCCGCCCACATGACCTGCAGGGTGAGAGAGGAGTTCTTTTCGTCCAGAAGCTTAAGGACTTCTATGACCTTGCGGTCTACCAGATAGCAGTCGCAGCCCCCCGAGGGCATGTTCTTATTTACGGCTTTGCGGATGAGTCCGTAATAACAGTTGGCCATGAAGACATAGATCGGATTTTCCTTCCTGTCTTTCCGCGCCGCCAGCACGACTTTATTTCCGGAAAGCCAGCTTTCATACATCTGCAGGATGAGGGTTGAGTCCTCCTGAAGATCGGCCTGCTTTGTGACGGCGCAGTCGCCTTTGCAGACGCTTAAGCCCGCCAGAAGCGCGGCGTGTTCCCCGAAGTTGCGGGAAAGCTTCACGCAGCGCACCTTTTTGTCCTTTTCGGCCAGACGGTTCATTATCTCCCATGAGGAGTCGCCGGAACCATCGTCCACGAATATCAGTTCGTAATCATCGAGCTTTGGGAGCACCTTTGCCGAAAGATCGCTGTACAGATCTTCCAGGGTGTCTTCGTTGTAATAAACAGGCACAACTATGGAGAGAAGGCTCATTTTTCCATCCTTTCATTGGTCGGGGAACCCGGGTTGCAGCCGGTTCGGGATAGGCCCGTCTCAAACAGGGGTCTCCCGAACTCCGATTTGTCATTATACAATAGCCGGGCCGGTTTGTGAACAGGCGCGTGTTTCCATACGGGGAGAGGCCCTGAGACGGCCCGGGGGAGGCGAAAGCAGCGGGTTACCGGGAGCGATGCGGGCTCAAGCCAAAGACCGGCCCGTGGAGGCGAAACCTGCCGGCGGGGGACTTGAGCCTGTATTGAAACCCGCGGCTGTCTGTGTTAATTTACAGGCGGCGGATAATCCGACCTATGGATGATAATTAGGGGCGCGGGCTTCAGGAGCCTTGAACTGCGCGGGATGGTGAAAAGAAATGTCACTGGAAAATGTGAGATATGATGCCTTTATCAGTTACAGACACTGTGAGCTTGATTCCTTCGTATCCGTGAATCTGCACAGGAAACTTGAAAGCTACAGGCTCCCCGGAACAGTCGCGGCGAAGCTCCCCGAAGGAAGGAGAAAGATAGAGAGAGTCTTCCGGGATGAAGCGGAACTCCCACTGTCCGGCAATCTCTCCGATCCCATAACCCAGGCCCTCAATAATTCGGAATTCCTGATCGTCATATGTACTCCCAGACTCCCCGAATCCCAGTGGTGCAGGAAAGAAATTGAGACCTTTGTGGGGCTCCACGGCAGGGATCACGTCCTCCTCGTGCTGGCTGAAGGAGAGCCGGAGGAATCCTTTCCCGATATACTTCTGTATGAGGACATCGTCGCCCGGGATGAGAACGGCATCGAAACAACCGTAAGGGTCGACAGAGAGCCTCTGGCAGCCGACTGTCGGGGAAATGATAACAGAGAACGCCTGAAAGCTCTTGACGACGTGGTGCTGAAACTCTGCGCCGCCATCTTTGGGCTTAATTACGATGACCTGAAGCAGAGACACAGGGAGCGGATGATAAGGAGGAGGGTGACAGCCCTGTCTGCCGCCCTTGCCATAGTGACGGTATTTGCGGTCACATGCCTGTTCTTCATGCTCAGGATCAGCAGTCAGAAAAGGGTTATCGCCGACAAATACGCGGGCGCCATGGCGGCCGCATCCCGTGAGCTCCTGTCCATGGGACTTAAAAATGATGCTTTGTATGCGGCCAGGAGCGTCCTCCCCGAAAACAGATCGAAAGGCTTTAACGCAGATGCATACAGGGCGCTGGTAAATGCCCTTGCGCCCTATGAGACGGACAGTTCTTATTTCCCTGAAAGAAACTTTAAAGTGCCGCAGGACGTACTGGGAATGGAACTGTCGGAGGATATGTCCCGGGCCCTTGTCTACTGCCCCGGATATTCGGTGCTGATCGACACCGCTTCATCGGAGGTGCTTGCGCGGATCGACAGCGAACAGGCGGTTCTCGATGACTCGGGAGTGACCTTTGTAAATGAGGACTGCCGGGTGATCCATGTATATGCCGACCCTTACGTGTCTAACAGCCCCATGCTCGCGGAATACGAAACAAGACCTGAAATACACTATGACCCCCAAAGCCGCACAACGGTATTATTTACGGAAAAGGGGATCGAAGGCTTCAGGGAGCTGGAAAAGGTGTTTGAGGCGGTCCCGGAGAAGTGGACGGAGGACACACTTGTGGAAACCCTGGCTTTTTCCGGAGACGGAAGCTCAGCTGCGTTTGTCTTTGAAAATATAAACGGACTTGAGGCAGGGCTTCTTGATCTGAAGAGCGGGGATCTGAAGATCATGGATATAGACGGATATTGCGGCAGTCCCGCTGTCGCAACTGACGGCACGGCAGTCTGGCTGTACTATGAAGAGGATTATACCTATGAAAATGCGGGGAATACCGGGCACATGATGAAACTGGATGTGGCAGGCGGCGGGATCCTCGAGGACAGAAAGATCCCGGGTGAAGGCTTTTACAGGATCTGCAGGGGAAGCGACGGAATGCTTCTGGTATCCGACAGCCTCGCCTATGTGATGGATGAAGACCTGGAAATTACTTCGGTGGTATCCGGATATATGGATGCGGTCTGTGCGTTCCCCTACGAGGGGGGCTTTGTCATTATGGACAGGACCGGAGCCATGTACACCGATGGCGTGCTTCCCGGGGAAGAGCGGTCATTTGAACTCTACGGTCATGATGCGGGGAAATACATCTCCGTGGGGATCTACAACAGGGAGAAGGACAGTTTTTGTATTTGCTATGAGGAAAGCGGGAATGCGGTGATCTACTCGGGGGAGAGGGCTCCATGCGGGCCGGAGAGCGCTTCAGGGGAAATGATACCCGTAGGGGCGGCGGATATCCGCGGTGACGGTGAGGACGAAGGCGTGCCCAACGGGCTTCAGGAAAATGAG
>JAEELB010000011.1 GCA_016288705.1 Lachnospiraceae bacterium
AAACCTACGTAGATATTATTTGTATCTGCGCGGAGAAGCGGATCTCCGGTGTTCGGGAACCAGCAATTCTCAAAGTGATCCTCGGAACGTCCGGGGATGATGTTTACATCCTCATCCAGTTCGTTTGAGCGGATCCAGATGGTGTAGCAGGTGTTGTGACGAGTGATGCTGATATCGAAGTTCGTGTAGTTTGCCACGTCCAGATAGTTTCCGGCTTTTCCGTTCTTTGCATAGTATTCCGAGCCGGGTCCCCTGTACTCCACAGAACCGTCCTTTGCGGTGGTAGCGTAGATATTTCCGCAGAGGTTCACGTTCTGGTCGTCGATGGTCTTTCCGGTGGGGCAGAGCCTGGGATCGGTGATGGCCCAACCGGCGGCATGGCTCAGAGTGTACCAGGTCCTGGACAGATTCTGTCCCATCTGGGCGGTGGTGAGCTTTGCATCAAGCATGGCTTTGGTGATACCGGTCTTTTCAACGATACCGGGGCCCACTCTCATGGACTTTGTCTTGATGTTGGGGTTGTCGTCCGAAGGAGATGCAGTAGTGGGCTGCTGGGTGCCTTTATCCCAGTAGAACTGTATCTTTGTACATCCGGCAAGGTACTCGTTGTTCCAGAAATCGTCGCCGTCATTATCGTTATCGATCTTCACGCTGCCGGGTACTCTGTCGAGGGCGGCAAGTCCGAAGCCTTCCTGACCCGTGCTTCCGTCCCATCTGTCAAGAGTTACGTTTGCGCTGAGTGTGAAGTTCTCCCTCTCGGGATCTATGGTAGTGTAGTAGAAGAAAAGTCCGTCATGGGTGGAGTCCTGAACCTTTCCGGTATTTCCCTCCGCAGACATGGTCAGGAGATTTCCGCCTTCTGCATGGAGTCCGTGACCTTCCTCGGTATCAGGCTTTCCGGTGTACCAGAGGCCCTTGCAGGAGGTCTTTTCCTTGATCAGCTCCTCCTTGCTGGGATAAAGGGTCTTGTTTGCGCCGGTTCCGAAGCCCTTGGCATACCAGTTCTTTGTGACATAGGTGGTAGGAACGACGTAAATGGGATTCTGTCTCGAATTCTCGGGATCATCTTCGGGAGTCTTCTCCAGAAGGTCCAAAGTTTCCTCTGACTCACCGGTCTTGCTGTTGGTGCGGACAGAGGTTACTGCCACAAGGTACTCCTTGTCGGGAGTGAGTCCCTTGAGAATGGCAGTGGTGTCATCTGCGCTGTTCTCAATGTAAAGCTTGTACTCAGACTCGGTTTTTTCCTTATAATAAACCTTGTAGGATGTGGCCTCGTCAAAACCGCCCCAGCTTAAGGCTACGCTGGCAGTCTGACCGCCTGCATCCATTCCCATACAGTTGTAGGTAACGCCCTTGGGATATTCCATGGGAAGGACGTAGTTGTTCAGATTTTTGTAGCCATCGGTAAGCCAGCTCTCACCTGTTGCCCTGCCGAGTGTGGCCCTGAAGTAATAGTTTCCCGAATAGGGAGGCGCAAAAGTCATGACGCCTGATTCGGCAAGAGATGAAAATGTCTGGGGTTCTCCCACCAGATCGCCCTGCTTGAAATAGGAGCCGATCTTCTGGGCAGCCCTGAGTTCCACCGTGATGTAATCGGCGTATTTCCAAAGGTCGGTCTTTCCTTTGTAGTTCTCCTCATAATCGCCGACCTTGCCGTGCCAAGTGATATCTACGGTCCTGCCGTCCTCGGACACAACGGGATTATCCAGAACGGGCTTTTCCACATCCTTCCAGTCCACGGGTGAAGGATATGCGACAGAAATACTATAGAACTTGATCTTTGTGCCGTTTCCGAACACATAGTAGGTATAGCCGCCGTCAAGAGGGATATTCAGGGTCTCTATCTTTCCGGTCATAACCTGTGAATAATGAACGATACCTTTGGTCTTGTCCTCTGCGTCGTCGGCAACCTTCAACACGCTCATTCCTCTGTTGGAGGAGCCCTGAGTTCCCACGATCTTCAGGGATGCATCCATGGGCTTTCCGTCGTCGCCGTACTTGGGGTGGATCACCAGAGCGCCCTGAGTGGGAACCTTCCACTCGGAATCTATGGGCATGGGCTCGTTGTTATTTCCGAGACCGCTGGTTCCGGCCTTTGCATTCTGGTTGAACTGAACGTACTTCGGATAACGCAGACCATCCAGTTCTTCGCCGTCTCCCTGCCAGTTCACCGCAAGAAGGGAGCCGATCCCGTCGGCTGCTTCAGCGGCAGTGACTTCCTGGAAGTAGATCGTATTGTTGGGATCGTCCAAAACAGCTTCCTTGAAGTCCGGAAGCTCAGAGCCCTTGGCCAGGCCGTCCGTAGGGAAGTAATTCATGTATTCCTTCGGTGCGCCGTCTTCCGCATAAGTGACGCCGGGCATACCGATCTCGACCTTTTTCTCACCGACTGCTGCGACCGCATCGAGAGCCTCGGCTTCAGCGGCTGCAGGAACTTCGGTTTCAGTCTCCGCTGCGCCTGCGGCTGTCTCTTCCGCTGCGACTGCAGTCTCTTCCGGAATAACATCCGTTCCGGCTGCCGTCTCTTCGATGGCATAGTCCGGATCTTCCGTCTCTGCAGGGGAAGCATCGCTTTCCACGGCAAAGACTTCGCTTTCCGCAGCGCCGGTTTCAAAAACCTCAGCCGCAGGAATCTCTCCGGTCTCGTCTGCCACGGCGGTTTCCTGAACCTCTCCGACAACGGCATTTGTGTCCGCAGCCAGAACACCTGTGGGTGACAATCCGGTGAGCACCATTGCAGACGTAAGTACCGCCGCAAGGAGTCTGCTCATCTTCTTTTTCATATCCCTTTCCTCCTCACAATACACTACCCTGACAACATTCCTTCCTTGAATCCGGAGACATGGACCGATCCAAAAACCCCGTGAGACCTGTCTGCAGACACGCCCGTGTAATGACTGCCTACAAGACCGGGGCAGATTGCCCATAACCCCCTGCAGTACCCGCTCTCTTCAGGGAAAGAGGGCAAATACCGCCTTATAAACCATCGTATACTTTATAAAGGATAATTACGTTCTATACTATGTTTTTTTTGGGGGTATGTCAAGGAGTTATCGTTACGGAAAGGCGCCCCGGTGGAGCGCCTTTCGAACAGACAGTCATACACGTTTTCCGCCGGAGACCGGAAGCCGGTCTTCTTTCACGGCAGGATCATTTTACGATAAGTTCACACTCCGCTTCCGCGGCTCCCGGAACAGAGGCTTTGACAACGTACACTCCGGGTTTTGCATCCTTCATGACCGTGATGATTCCTGAAGGGCTTATCTTTACTTTGTTGTCGTCACAGTTCAGTGACCAGGTTATCTTATCGCCTTTGTTCTTTGTCTTCGCAGAGGCTTTTACAGTCACATTCTTTTTGGGATTTTTCTTCACTGTGATCTGCTGTTTGCCCATGACCACATAGTTCGCGCTGTCATTCACGAAGATCCTGACCTCTGTGCTCTTTATGCTGCCGCACTTGGCGGTGAGGGTCACCAGCTTTCCGGGTTTCGTGGCCTTGGTAGCAGTGAGGAATCCTGACTTTGTGACCTTCACTCCGCCGCCCTTTGCAGACCAGGTGATCTTTCCCGCATCCGTGGGAGAATCGCCTTCGGCCGCGAATCTCAGGCTCTGACCGATCTCCAGGTTCAAAACATTCGAGGATTCGGTCATTTCATTGCCGGAAAGCGTTACCGCGACTTCTGCCACAGGCTGTGTCACTATCACCTTTGTGACGAAATTCGCCAGTACTTCGCCATCCTTTTCCTTAGAGGCGTCCCACCTGATATAAGCGACGCCGGGGCCTGCGGCTGTCACGGTATATTTGTTCTTTGAAGCGTCCTTCAGGGACACATCCACAACTCCCGTGAGAGGTCTCCCTTCGGCATCGAGTATATTCACGCTGATAGCGGAAGCGTCCTTCAGATCGGATCCTGTGACCTTTACTGTGACGTCCTTTGACGCGGCGGTCGCTTTTGCCTTTTTGCCAAACTGGAGTTTGAGCTGCTTTGAGGAGGACACTTTTGCTTCTTTCGTCGCGGGTATGGGCTTCAGTTCTTCTGTATTTCCCGGATCAATGACACAGAAATACGTGCTCCAGGAATCCCCGGATGCAACGGACGCCGTGACGGTGGCCCATTCCCCTTCCGGAGTGGCTTTCAGGCCCTTGACAACACCGTTTGTAACCTTGACATACTTCTTGTGATCGTCGTCAACCGACCAGATCACATCCTCCGTAGCCCCGGCAGTGGTGAATTCCGGCGTGACGGTGACGGTCTGATCCTTTGAGAGGTTTTGAGGGAAGAAGGCCTCAACCGTGACATTTCCGTCAGGCATTATGAAGCTGTTATTATCGGAAAGCCTGATCTCCTTTCCGTCCTGATCTCTCACCACAAAACCCCCGAAAGAATATCCGGGGTCGGGAACGGCGCCGAGCTTCACCGTATCACCGGGCCAGGCCGCTGTATTTCCCGAAATCGTTCCTTTGCCGTATTTTTTGAAATTCACGGCCTTCTGCACCCTGACATAGATGTCACTGAAGGTCACGTCGGCGCGTCTTGAAACGAACATCCCGATATAAGCGTAGTCGGGATCCACATCATTCAGGGAGAAATCATAACCTGCAGTCTGGGTGGGTTCCGTTCCGAAGGTACACGCATAACCGTCACTGTTGGCTGTGATATTGAGATCATAGGTCTTGCCTTTTGTAACAGTCTCGGTCGTAAGGGCCACCTGGGGTCCCAATGCGCCTCCCTTTCTATAGAAGCAGTTATAATTTTTGGCCGCGGTACCCAGGAGTCCCGCCGCAACATAGTCTGATGAGATGGGATCATTCATGTCGATATACATATCGTCTCTGGCCATGATGCCGAAAGCCACCTGATTATTTGCTTCAAAGTCATTGAGGGTGGCCTTTGCGGAGAGAGTGAATTCCGCCTTCGCCGGTATCCTGTAGAAGTACATGGCGATACCGTCGGAGCCGCTTGCTATCTTACCTTTGGAAGATCCGGGCTGTCCCACGCGGATATGCATTCTGCCGCTTTCGTCCGCTCCAAGCTCAAGCAGGCCCTTGCCCTTTGATTCAGCCGGGTCGCCTCCCATATCTCCGAATACGCTGGGGCTGAAAGTGACCTTTTCGCCGGTGGTGGTAGTCGCCTCATATTTCTCCCAGAGCACACTGTCCGGAAGATCGCTGGTATACGTGGATTCATGCCAGTAAGGGCTTACGAACAGATCCTTTTCCCTCGTGGGCTGCTCGGTCTCATTTACAACATGAGCGGCAAGGGATGATGCAGTCCCCTTGATGGCGTTGGCGAAGAGCCATGCGATGCTCTTTGCGCCGTATACGTTCAGATGAGTCTGGTCCATGGGCTGGAGAGACTGTGTCCAGGCGAGGAAATAAAGGGTTTCATCCAGTCCCAGATTCAGATAAAGGTTCTTTGAAAGTTCAGTCAGATCCACAACGGTAGTGCCCGTATCCTGACCCAGTTGTCTTATGGCTTCGGCGTAATCGCCGCCCGCATAAAAACCGGCGTCCGATCCGCTGTCCACGGTAGTATCCGACGTGACATGAAGCTCGCTGGGCTTGAACTCGCCCGACTTATTCCTTCTGACCACGGGAGTGCAGAGAATGGCCTCGCCTCCCTTGTCCTCCGCAAGCTTTACGTAATTGTCGTAAAGGGATTTTGCAAAGGAGCCCTCGGTCGTGTAATCGCCGTTAGGGTTCGTATATCTGGCCTTCTCTGTCTTTTCGTCATTGTGGCCGAAACCGATGATCAGCACGTCTCCCGCCTTGAAGCCGGATCTGAGGGTGGAATAATTACCCGAGGAGTGAGACATGAAATCCTTTGAGCTCGTGCCTGAAATGGCCAGGTTATTTATCTCGAAGGAACCGTCCAGATAATTGTATATCTGCGTGCCGTAGCCGTACCTCGGATAATAGTAGAGTTTATCCTGATAGGAACCGTCTTCCTTCTGATAATTACATACCGTGGAGTCTCCAACAAGCCATATGACCGGCTTCGGTTCGGGCTCCGACTCTTCCGCCCTGGAATTCATCGCTGTCCCCGGCAGGACCGCGAGTACGGAGGTCATGAGCATGACTCCCGTCACCGCCCGGGCGATCCACTTCTTAACGTTTACCTTCATTTTTCTGTTATCCCCCTTTCCTGTTTTACGCTGCTTTCAAACTTTCCGTTTCATGCCCCGGGGAGGCAATACCGCCTGCCCCTTCCCGAGGTCCGTTCCGGCCCGGTGCCGGCTCACAGGAAGCCGACGCCGGACTCACTTTTCACGAAACTGCGGGTCATTTTACCACGATCTCGCACTCGGACACAAGGCTTCCGCTTATCTGGGCGCACACCACGTAAACGCCGGGCTCAAGTTTAGACTTCACCGTGACCTTTCCGGAAGTGACCAGGAAATTCTTTCCGTAGTCTTCCTTCGAAGTCCAGGTGATCTTGGCGTTTTTCGGATTCGTCTTTGCCGAGAGCTTCACGATCGCATCCTTGCCCGGCTTTTTCTTCACCGTGATCTGGGGCTTGCTCAGGAGAACATACTTGGCGGTGTCATTTACCTTGATGGTTATGGCTTCGCTCTTAACGCTTCCGCACTTGGCAATGATAGTCACCGTCTTCCCCGTACTTGCTTTCGTGGCAGTGACGAGTCCGGACTTGGTGACCTTTGCCGCACCGCCCTTTACGCTCCAGGTGATCTTTCCACCGTCAGTAGGAGAATCGGTCACAGCGTCGAACTTGATGTTCTGTCCGATCTCCATGATCACCTCATCATTCGATGTCAGAATGTTGCCGGAAATGCTCACGGTCACCTTTGATACGGGCTGGTTCACCACCACTTTTGTGACGAATGTCGCCAGTACTTCGCCGCCTTCGCTTGCGGAAGCCGACCATCTGATGAACGCAGTTCCGGGGCCTGCTGCAGTCACGGTATACTGTTTCTTTGCCTTGTCTTTTTCGGTCACGGTCACCACTTTGGTGTCCGCATTGCCCTCTGCATCAAGGACTTCAGGGGTAATAAAGGCGGAACTCTTCAGATCTGCGCCCGAAACCTTCACGGTCACATCCTTTGAAGTATTCTTCTTGGCGGCAGGGCCCCACTGAAGCTTCAGCTGTTTGGGAGCGGAGACCTTGGCTGTCGGTTTAGATACCGGCTTCAGGGCTTCCTCACTGCTCTGGGGATCGATGACGGTGACAGGGACTACTATCGCATTCCCCGAATCGGAAGCGACGGTCACCTGCGCTGGACTGTCGGGCTCTGTGGCTTTGAGACCGGTGACAACTCCGTTTGCAACCTTGACATTTTTCTTATGATCCTTGTCTACCGTGTATGTAAGGACTTCCGTATCACCGATGCCGAGAGGCTTTGCGGTGATGACGCCGGTTGCGCCCACCACCAGGGTCAGAGCCGTCTTTTTGAACACGGGCTTTACAAATACAGGGCCGTCCGGCATGGTGAACCAGCTGCCGGCTTCATCAACGGGGATCACTGCGTTTCCGCTGGTCACGTGCCAGGATTCGATCACATAGCCTTCGTCCGGCTCAGCGACGAGGAATACCTTTTCTCCCGCGGAGGCTCCCGCAGGTTCCGCGTGGGCAGTTCCTCCTTCCGCTTTTTCAAAGGTGATCTGCCAGTGAGCCTGATCTATGAGCGCCTGACCGTAAGAAGTCCAGTAAGCTATCTCGGAATGATCGGCCTTTTTATAGGCCTTGAAATTGCTCCTGTCGTCGACGGAGAAATACTCAGTGGTGCCGAATATCCCCTGGACCGATGCGGGGCGCTTCACATGGCCCGCTATGGTCGTATTGCTTTCCTGGATCCACTTCGCCACCATGGCAGCCTCTATCATGCCGCCTGTCTTATTGCAGTGGGTATTGTCATACATGATGTCCCCGCCCACGTCAGCGCCGTTGTCGGCATAGGACTTATTGAACATTTCTTCCGTCATGGCATAGGCATCCATGAAAAGGACGTTTTTCTTTGCCTTTTTGTTCTCTTCATAGAGTTCCCTGCAGGCGGTCACATATGCATTGTCCGCAGTCCTGTAATTCAGGGTGGGTTCATAGGTGTCATAGGCGTCATGGTGCTTGTTGGTCATGATCACGCCGTTGGCGTCATACTTCTTTCTGGAGACCGGTGTGACTATGACGGGGGTCGCGCCCCTGGCAAGAGCCTCATCAATATAGAGCTGAAGGAATCCTTTGTAGGTGGCGCCGCAGTTCCAGGCGTAATACTTTTCGCCATCCTTGCTCACCAGAGAGGCCGGCGTATTTGTCTTCATGGATTCCTCGGGCTTTATAACGGGGAATCCGGAGGCGGGGAATCCGTCGGTGCCCTTAACGGTCTGAGCCCTTGTCTTGTCTGTATAAAGCGGCACGAAACGGTCTTCGGTATTTCCGGGAGTATTGGAGCAGTCATTGTGTCCGAACTGCATGAAGAGGAAGTCGCCCTCCTTTATATTCTCCAGGATCTTGTCGAGCTTTCCTTCATTTACAAAGGATCTGCAGGCTCTGCCGCCTTCCGCATAGTCATACACGGTCACGTCCCTGCTGTCGAAGAAATACGGAAGGAACTCGCCCCAGGCGCCCTCTTCCCTGTTTGCGCCCTTCATATACATGCCGTTAGGGGAATAATCCTTCACGGTAGAGTCGCCTGCGAGATAGATCCCGATGCCCGCTCCGGGTTCGTCTTCTTCGGGATCGTCCTCTCCCGGCTCCACCCAGTTGTTTGATACGGGAGAATCTCCCACATTCACGTAGAAGGACGGGTCTCCGGCCTGACCGTAACAGGTGAGGGGCGACACCACGACTCCAAGGTTCTTTCCGCTGCAGGCCATGGGGATCTGGAAGGCTATGCCTGAAACAGAGGAAATAACTGTCTTCAGAAGGGTCGCCTTCTTCAGCATATTTTCAAGGTTTGAGCCGTCGAAATCCGTATCCACCGCATACCAGCTGATCTGCGTTGCATCATCGGCGCCAAGATCCGTGCTGAATTCGTAACCGACTGTCACGGTCTCTCCGGGATTGGGAACGTTCAGGTCGCCGTTTGAAGCCATTGAAAGCGACTTCGACAGCACGGGCTTTGTGGTCACATCGCCTACCGCAAATGAAGGCGTCCAGCGTGAGCCGTATACTCCCGCGACCGTGTATGCGGACATATCAACGGAGTCCTTGACCGTCCCTGACACCCTGGAGGCAGTATCCATGGGTTTTCCCATACAGGTTGAGTTGTATTCCACAAGGGTTACCGTGGCATCCGTGGGATTATGCCCGCTCATTTCCTTCCAGCCGGAAGAGGTCATCATGTCGGCCTTCTGGAAGCGGGTGTTAAGGAATGCAACGGCGGCGTGGGATCCCCACATACGCCCGAAATAATTTTCGGTGCTGACCATTCTCTCCCCGTTTTCCGTCACAAGGCAGCTCCTGAACACGTAGCCCTTGGTGCCGGCGACGCTGTTTGAGTTCGCCGTGAGGTAGGAGGAGCTCGCGCTGTCCGAATAGCCGCAGATGTTGATCTCACAGGCATCGAAGATCACGTTTCCGTCCCCGTAAATAAAATCGGTGCTTCCTTCTATATAACAGTTCCTAAAGTACAGGTCGTAGGGTCTGTTGCAGGTGTAAAGGGTATCCTGGCTGCCTATGAATCCGCAGTTGTCAAACTCTGTCTGATCTGCGTAGTTCACAAGGGCAGCTGCGCGCTCGGTGGCAGCCTT
>JAEELB010000129.1 GCA_016288705.1 Lachnospiraceae bacterium
TCCGAGGTCGATTTTACAGTCTTTCCCATAAATCGCCAATCCCTTTTTGCCTTTCAGCGATTCAATCTGCGGAATATAGTCACCCTGAGCAAAGTTGTAGGACAGTAACAGCTCTTTCTCCGGATCGATGATCCAATATTCCCGTACCCCGGCATCCTGATACTTCGCGGTCTTGATGTTCAGATCCTTGGAACGAGTGGAGGGAGATAACACCTCCAGCACAAAATCCGGCGCACCGAAAATGGCCTGCTTCCGATTTTTCTCCGGATCACATACGATCAGCAGATCCGGTACAAGCATGGTCCTATCATCTTCATTCAGCTGCACATCCACCGGACCAAGGAATACTTTGCAGGTTCCCTTCTTTTTGTGGATAAAACCGTAGACCTCCTGCGCGAAAGCGAGGATCAGATCCTGATGAAGGATCGAAGGGGACGCCATATCGTAAAACTCCCCATCGATCAATTCCTTTCGTTGACCCTCCGGCAGAGCATAATAATCCGCCACCGTCCAGCCGGGCCGCTTCCTGCCATACTCCGGTCCCGGCTCCATGACAGCCGATTCACCATAGACATTCGCGTAATGCCCCGCCTTTGCCTTCTCCTCATAAGTATAAGTCTTTCCCAGATACTCATACTGTGGATCCGTCAGCATCTTCTCCAACGCATCCAACGTAGCCTGCCTCGGACTCGCAGACTTCCCCGACAGCACCTTCACCACCGTTCCCAGCGAAACCCCGCTGAAATCCGAAATCTGCGCAAACGAGTACCCCTTCTGCTCCTTAAGTGCTCTCAACTCCTCTGCTGTCATAATGCCCCCTTGGAGATTGATATAACTTGATACTATTTTACCGTTTATAATATTATATTCCACAGACGAAAAACTGTCAAAACAACAAAATTCCTTCCTTGAACCATACGGTACCGACTCCACAGAAGTGCCTTCCCGGACGCACGGCTCCGGGTTAGGTACGGTGCCTCCGCCACAGAAGTACATTCCCGGACACACGGCTTCGCTACTAAGTTCGAACCATATTGCAAAATACAAAAATGACCTCGGACAACTCGTTGACGCTCGCCCTATATTGGGCGAGCTACTCAAACACTTCCGAGGTCATTTTATGCAATTATGGTTCTCACTAAGTGCTGCGCCAGGGTCGGGAATGGTACTTCCTGTGGCGTCGGCACCTCAATTAATTCGCATCCTCGCAAATCAGATATTCATTCACCATTTCTTCCCCACGAGCAGATATTTCAGGGGAATTACCACTGCAGGACGCCGGTAATTTCATCGAAGTAGTGATTTACGCCATCGATGGTGATGTAGCCCTTTGCCATTAGGCCGGTGCGATTATCGTAGTAATAGGCATTACCCGCCTGTTTGGGATAAATTTTAGCTAATTCTCCGCTAATCGTGACCCAGCCTTTCAGCATCGCGCCGTTTTCATCATAACGAACCCATTTTCCGGTATGATTCCGCATTGACTGAAGAACAAATTCACCCATACCCGGATCTGATTCATAAGCAACCGTGGTCATTGTTGCATCATCCCAAGAAGCTTCATTCTGGTAGATATAGGGCATCCATACTTCCTTACCTACTGCTTTCGCTCCGTCATAGCATGCATCCAGCCAATACCATCCATTGGAGGCAGCATCATATATCTCTCTTCCTCTGACGGTACCATCGCCAATCACACCATTGGGATCAGTATAGGTGCCCTGCAGCCAACCGCCTTCGTACCAATAAGACTTGCCAGCGAACTCATACCACTTGCAATCATATCCTTCGACATACTCCCAGGGAGATTCAGCAGTCCAATGTGCATAAAGCGTGGAATTTTCAACCTCTTTCACAACGGTATCTGCAGTGACTTTCGTTCCGCCATCAGGTGCTGTGTACCATCCGGCGAAAACCCATCCGTCTTCGGCAGGAGTCGGCAGCTCTCCATATGCACTTTCCGTCTTAAGTGTTTTGCTCTTAGGGCTTACCGTTCCCTCATTCGCGTCGAAAGTTACTGTACTTACTGCGATAAGAGTTTTATAGCAATTCTCAGGGCTAAATGTGTACTGAGACTTCGCGCTTGCAAGTTCAATCGTGGTCGCAGAGCCCTTCGTAAAGTTAACTTTTGAGCCCTTTGTTGGAAGAATCAGCTTTACGATGGTAAATTTGGCATCATCGGCACTCATGGTGAAATCATCACCCACACTCAGCACATCTGCTGAACCATTTTGAGCAGATTCATATTTGAAGGATCCTCCCACAGTGATCATCGATTCACTGTTAGCGGACTGACTCATTGATGTACCCTTTTCAAACACCATATCTTTTGCAACAGAGATAGTATTTGACTTTCCGGGATAGAAGCTTCCCTTCGTCTGAACATAACTTCCACTGACATTCAGACCGCTCTTATCATTGCACCGAAGGATTCCGGCAACTCTCATATCACCAAGCACATTCAATTTATATCCGTCAAGACTCATGTCACCGAATTCCGTATTTTCTGTCGTCGAAAGAGTAAGATCGGATTTCAGTTTGAACGAGTAATAATCCGATCCTGAAAGTACGGCATCCAATACAATATCGCTGTTTGTAGCAGATATTGCACCTATACTACTTCCGGATTGTAAAGTAATTGTTTGTTTTTTCGAACCAATTAATATCAATTCTTCAAAACAGATTGCTGCAGATTCCTGGCCTTGAGATATATTACCTGCGACTTTTGTCTTGCACATTGTACCAATTTGAGAGGAGTCATAAATAAAGTCTCCACCAACTGTAACAGTCGATGACGAACCGTAAGGATTACTATTTCCTGTGATACTCATATTCTTGCCAATTGTGATCGTACAAGTATCTCCCGTTGATAACTGACCACCTCTCTGCGAGTAATTTCCGGTTACAATCAGTTCTCCTTTGTCACCACAATATATGTGGCTTTTTACGTTCATATCCCCATCTACAGTTAATTTGTGTCCATTTAAAGCCCAATCTGCAAATTCCGCCTTATCTGTTGTCTTAATAGTCAGATCGGATTTTAAGTCTCCCCAAGTTATACTTGTATTTCCATATAGTGGGCCATCTAATACAAGAGCGGCATTTGTAGCAGAAATATAGTCGATATAACAATTCGACTGTACAGAAATTGTTTGCGTCTTAGTCCCACAGAAAATTAAATCCCCCAAAACCAGTTTCCCAGATTCACTTTCCTGTGTCACATCACCAGATAATTTTATCCTACAAGACAAAGTGCTATCCTCAGAAGAACGATAGATCAAATTTCCTCCAATCACTACAGTGGAAGAAGAATAGCTAAAGCCCCAACCGTTATCTGTCAAAATGAAATCTTTCTCTATAACGATGTTGCAAGTATCCTGTAAATATAATTGATTTCCTTTCAGAGTATAATTCCCTGATACTTCAATTTTACTTCTTTCCCCACAAGATATATAACCGGACGTTGTCAGATTCCCGTTTACAGTAAGCGTGCCTTCTGTCCCCAACATAATCGTTGCGCTTGTTGTAAAGTTGTCGCTGACCGTTAGGTGATGCCCATTCAAGTCGATTTCCGTATAGCCGGAGAGCTGGGCATTCGTGTAGGTCGCATCTCCGCTGAGCGATAGGGTGTTGTCCGCTTTTGCATAAAAAGGCACTGCCGCAATGATTAATACCAATGCAAAAGCAGCGCCAACAAGATGCCAAAACGATTTGATTTTGGTTCTTTTCTTCATTCTCTCTGTTTCCTCCCTTAACAATTTATTTTAGCATAGCCCGTTTATGGCTAATATTCACATTAGCATTTATCGGCTAACATTTCAAGAGATGTCAATTATTACAACCATCTCAGGAGTAAACCTTGATTACCTATGACAAACTCTGGGAAACGATGCAGAAGAAGAACATCACCCAGTATAAATTGATCAATGAATATCATATCAGTGCCGGGCAGTTGTCCCGATTGCGAGCGAATGCTCATGTGAGTACACACACGTTGGACACACTCTGTACAATCCTTGATTGCAACATCGAAGACATCATCACATTCAGAAAACAATAAAAAGCAACTATCCGGTCCATCAGATAGTTGCTTTTCTTATGCGTGAAATGTTGTTATTTCTATCAGCCTCAATTCTGCTTTTGATAGTATGCGTGGATCAGCTTTGATCGTAAAGCCTGCTTCGCACCGCTTACGCGGCAAGGGCTTGACGACCAAATCTGGTCCACGCATTTATCAGTTAAGCAGAATTAAGGATAGGATTGGCTCCTCAGCCAACCTGAACTGCCGGCTCTGCGGGAAGATTGAGGCAAATCAGGCACCGGCACCACAGAAGTGCCTTCCTGGCATGTTGATCGGGCTGTCCGGCGACTCGGTTCCGTGGGAATGCCTGCTCAAGTGGCGTAGCACTTAGTGAAAAAGACATTACA
>JAEELB010000130.1 GCA_016288705.1 Lachnospiraceae bacterium
CTGCTCAAGGCTCTCGCCGCAGCAAAGGATGGGCTTAAGGCCCTTTTCGAGAGCTTTCTTTACCTTCTTGTTGAGGAAATCATCATCCTCACTGAAGTATTCCCTTCTCTCGGAATGTCCGATGATCACGTATTCGGCTCCCGCGTCCAGGATCATGTCTGCGGAGATCTCACCGGTGAACGCTCCGTTGTCCTCGATATACATGTTCTCGGCGCCCACCTTTACGTTTGTCCCCTTCACAGCCTGAACCACGGGAACGATATCTATGGCAGGAACGCAGTAGATCACGTCCACGCTGTCGGACTCGACAAGAGGCTTCATCTCCTCGCAGAGCTTCACCGCCTCCGAAGGAGTCTTGTTCATCTTCCAGTTTCCCGCCGCAACTTTTCTTCTGGCCATATGCTTATCCTCCATTTCCATCACTTGTCGTCTGCCGCATATACTCCGGGAAGCTCCTTCCCCTCCAGGAACTCGAGGGAAGCTCCGCCTCCGGTGGAGATATGGGACATCTTGTCCGCAAGACCCATCTGGTTCACCGCCGCAGCGGAGTCCCCGCCGCCGATGATGGTGGTTGCGGATGTGGCTGCAAGAGCTTCGGCAACCGACTTGGTGCCCTTTGCCAGCACAGGGTTCTCAAACACTCCCATAGGTCCGTTCCATACCACGGTCTTTGCATTCTTCACGGCGTCCGAGAAGAGGGCCACTGTCTCGGGTCCTATGTCAAGTCCCTCCATATCGGCAGGAATGGCGTCGCTCTTCACCACCTGAACATCGACGGGTCCGTCGATGGGATCCGGGAAGCCGGCCGCAATGGTGGTATCCACGGGCAGGAGCAGCTTCTTGCCCAGTTTTTCCGCCTTGTCCATCATTTCCTTACAATAATCAAGCTTTGTCTCGTCCACAAGGCTCTTTCCGACCTCCATGCCCTGAGCCTTAAGGAAAGTGTAAGCCATGCCCCCTCCGATTATGAGAGTGTCGCACTTCTCAAGGAGGTTATTGATCACGTTCAGCTTGTCAGCCACCTTTGCGCCGCCAAGTATGGCCACGAAGGGTCTTTCGGGATCTTCTACGGCGTTGCCCAGGAACTTGATTTCCTTCTCCATGAGATATCCCACAGCATTGGTGCCGCCCTTCTCCCTGATATACTTTGTGACCACAGACACGGAAGCGTGGGGACGGTGGGCAGATCCAAAAGCGTCGCACACATAATCATCGGCGAGTTCGGAAAGCTCTTTTGCAAAGTTCTCTCCCGCCTCTTCGGGCTTGGTCTCTTCCTTACCGCGGAAACGGGTGTTCTGGAGCAGGACCACATCGCCTTCCGCCATTGCGGCGACGGCGTCGGTGGCCTCTTTACCGGTCACATTGTAATCGGCTATGAACTTCACGTCCTTACCCAGTTTCTCGGAAAGCCTTTTGGCAACGGGCGCCAGAGACTCGCCTTCATTGGGGCCGTTCTTCACCTTTCCCAGGTGTGAGCAGAGGATCACCTTTCCGCCGTCTGCCACCAGCTTCTGTATGGTGGGAAGGGCCGCCCTGATCCTGGTGTCGTCGGTGATCTCACCGCCCTTGAGAGGAACGTTGAAATCGCATCTCACAAGCACTCTTCTGCCTTTTACATTCAGATCGTCAACAGTCTTTTTGTTAAGAGCCATATTTTCCTCCTTTTGAAAAGGGGCCCGGTCCAACCGGACCGGACCCTTTTGGTTTCTATTACAGGACCCCGGACAACTGTCCCGGAAGCTCTTTAGCCGAGCTCGCTGAAATACTTGATGGTCCTGACCATCTGGCTTGTGTAGGAGTTCTCATTGTCATACCATGAAACCACTTCCACGAGAGCCTTGTCGCCCATAGGGCTGACCATGGTCTGGGTTGCGTCAAAGAGTGAGCCGAACCTCATGCCGATAACGTCAGAGGATACGATCTGCTCTTCGGTATATCCGAAGGACTCGTTGGCAGCTGCCTTCATGGCGGCGTTGATGGATTCCTTTGTCACATCGCCCTTATTTACAACTGCAAAGAGAAGAGTTGTGGAGCCGGTGGGTGTGGGAACACGCTGGGCAGCGCCGATGAGCTTGCCGTTGAGTTCAGGGATGACAAGGCCGATAGCCTTGGCAGCGCCGGTGGAGTTGGGAACGATGTTGCAGGCGCCTGCGCGTGAACGGCGAAGATCGCCCTTCCTCTGGGGGCCGTCAAGGATCATCTGATCACCGGTGTATGCATGGATGGTGCACATGATGCCGGATTCGATCTGAGCGAAGTTGTTGAGAGCCTGAGCCATGGGCGCAAGGCAGTTGGTGGTGCAGGATGCGGCTGAAATGATCTTGTCGTCCTTTGTAAGGGTCTCATGGTTTACATTGTAAACGATGGTGGGAAGATCATTTCCTGCAGGAGCGGAGATAACGACTTTCTTCGCGCCGGCATCGATGTGCGCCTGAGCCTTTTCCTTGCTGGTGTAGAAGCCGGAGCACTCCAGGACCACGTCCACGTTTTCCTTTGCCCAGGGGCAATTGTGCGCATCGGGCTCTTTGTAGATCCTGATGGTCTTTCCTTTTACGGTGATGGTGCCGGCCTCATCGTCTGCCGTGACTTCATCCTCATGTCCCAGTTCGATATAACGTCCCTGTGAGGTGTCATACTTAAGGAGATGCGCAAGCATCTTGGGGCTTGTAAGATCGTTGATGGCGACCACTTCATAGCCCTCTGCTCCGAACATCTGCCTGAACGCAAGACGTCCGATACGACCGAAACCATTGATTGCAACTCTGACTGCCATTTTATAACCTCCTGATTTTAATTAGTACGATCCTGCCTGTCACAGGGATCATCTGATAACTGTAAACTCATATATAATAAACTTGTAAGGCGCATTAGTCAAGGCGATTTTGTCGCCTTTCCCTCCGCCGTCCCACACGAGGGAATACAGGTTTTCAATGCTGTTCCGCAGAACGAAAAGGGACTTCCGTTCACTGCGCGTTCTCAAAATCGTCCACAAACTGGGATATGAGTTTCACCGTGCCGTCTATCCCCAGCTTTCCGGAATCCACGGAAAGGTCGTAGGTGTCCGCCCTCCCCCATTTCTTACCGGTATAGTAGTTGTAGTAGCTCTGCCTCTTCCTGTCTTCCTTGTTCATCATGTCCCTTGCGCTCTTTTCATTTACGGAGTGTCTGGTCATGATCCTCGCTATCCTGTCCTCCTCCCTGGCGTGAATAAAGACGTTCACAACGTCGTCTCTCTCTTCGAGGGCGTAATCGGCGCATCTTCCGACAATCACGCAGGCGCCTTCCCGGGCCACGTTCTTTATCGTGTCGAACTGGGCGAGGAACACCTTGTGTGAAAGAGGCATATCCGCGAATGAAGATGAATTGTATCCGAAAGAGTATGTGTCCATGACGAGATTGTACAGAAATGAATTGGTGGGGCGCTCGTCGTTGGAGGCGATCATCTCCTCGCAAAGCCCCGATTCCTTGGACACACGTGTGATGAGGTCTCTGTCGTAATAAGGGATCCCGTAGCTCTCGGCAAGGGATTTGCCCACCTCCCTGCCTCCGGATCCGAACTGACGCCCGATGGTAATGATCGTTTTCATATTTTTCACCTCCGAAATCAGAGAATGCAGACGGGAGACCAAAGAATCAGATCCCCATACCGCTTTGCCTCTGCATCTTTCATCAATATCAGTATACAGAATAATAGCGATTCACGCAATGAGGGAGCCCTTAAAGATCCCGCGCCCCGCACCCGATGATGCGCGTTCTCCGTAAAACCCGGATCCGGGCGCAGGCACCCGTGGTGCCCATATCAAAAAACTCCGGCGCATGAAGCGCCGGAGCTTTTATCATCCTCAAACTGATAAGCAGTTGTCAGGCCTTTGCCTTGTTGCTGCCGCCAAAGAGAGTCTTGAATGCGGTAACTGCAAGGATAACGGCCAGCACTACCAGAAGCACGGCTATGGAGCCCTGTACATAGGTCCATACATCAGGCTCTGCTGCGGTGAACTTCGCCTTGATAGTCTGGAAAAGGGAAACAAGCGTCACCACCAGCATGAAGCACATGGGGATGTAGAACATCTTGTTGTTCCTTCCTATCTTTCCGAGCCAGGCGCAGACACCCAGGAGACCGAGAGCTGCAAGGAGCTGGTTCGCGGCGCCGAACAGAGGCCATATCTTTGAATATCCGCTGAGGCCGAGGCCGATGCCGAGGACGACGGTCACTATGGTGGCAAAGTAAGGGTTCACGAGGATCTTTCTGCCATCGTTGACTTCTCCTACCGTCTCACCGGGATTGAGCCAGAACTCCTGGAACATATAGCGGGCCAGACGGGTAGCGGTGTCAAGTGAAGTCAGGCAGAACACGGAGACCGCAAGTATCAGGAGCTGATACATAACATTCTGCACTGCCTCACCGGTAAAGGTTCCGATCATGCCGCTTATGCCGCTTGCAAAGACAATGGTGGGAGAGCCGAAGGGCTGCGCATCCTTTGCGACAGCCGCCTGGGTCCAGACGAATCCGACTGCGCAGAGTGAAAGGACAGCGACCACGCACTCCACCAGCATTGCTCCGTAACCTATGAGCTGAGCGTCCTTTTCATTGTCAAGCTGCTTCGCAGTGGTTCCCGAGGAAACCAGTGAATGGAAGCCGGAGATGGCTCCGCAGGCGATGGTGACGAAAAGCGCCGGGAAAAGAGAGCCGGTTGTGAAAAGTCCGTTCCCCTTGAACTGAGGATCGCCCATTGCGGGAATTGCCATGGTCCCGCTTCCGGTAAAGGTGGCTCCTATTACGCCGATGACCGCCACGATTATCATGAAATAAAGCAGGAAAGAACTCAGATAGTCACGGGGCTGAAGCAGGATCCACACGGGAGTGACGGAAGCCACCAGGATATATATCCCAAGTATCCACATCCAGACGTTGTAGGAAAGGGAAATGGGATGGAAATTAAGTCCTATTGCCACGATAACTACTATGCCGATGACGCCGACAACAGTGGAAATGCCGATGGGCATATTCTTGCGGTATACCAGGAATCCGAAGACGATAGCCAGCACTATGAACAGTATGGAGATCATGGCTGTGGCAAGGTTGGCAGTTATGGGATCGGAACGTACGCCGTCCTTGATGTCAAAGCCCTTGAAGGTATTGGCCACGATGGAGGCAAAGGCCGCCACCACAAGGAGCAGGGTCAGATAACTGAAGACGATGAAGAGCCTCTTTGCAAAGGGTCCCATGGTATCGGCTATGACTTCTCCCACGGACTGGCCGTTATGCCTGACAGAGGCAAACAGCGCTCCGAAATCATGGACGCCTCCGAAGAAGATACCTCCTATGAGCACCCAGAGGAGCACGGGGACCCACCCGAAAACCGCCGCCTGGATAGGGCCGTTAATGGGGCCTGCACCGGCGATGGATGAGAAGTGATGTCCCATGAGGACCGGAGCCTTCGCGGGGACATAGTCCACGTCATCCTTGAGCTCGTAGGCAGGGGTCTTTTTTGAAGGATCCACTCCCCACTGCTTCGCAAGCCATCCGCCGTAGAAGACATAGCCTACAGCGAGGACAGCTATGCTGACTATCAGTACCAAAGCTGCATTCATAAATTTTTCCACCTCCTAAAATGATAGTTATTTATATACAATCACCCGACCTGCGGAAATAAGGGAGATCCCTCTCTCATCCCGCCTTCGGCTGACTATATATCGCTTTCAGGTTCTTCCTGTTCATGCGTCCCGCGGCGTTCGTCTCGATCCTCATGCCGTCTGCTTCCACCAGAGCGGTCTGCAGATCCATCCAGCCGTGGAGGGAAAAGTTGAAATCCTTATGCATCCGCTTCCTCTTCAGCCTTGTCCTGGCTTCTTCGGTGGCTCTCTCACACAGGAAGATGGCCGTCACGTACGAGCATCTGTGCTCCTTTGAAGGGGATATCTTCGAAAGTCCCTCCTCCAGCGCCAATGCCACTCCCCTGTCCACTGTGTCCGCGTCCAGCTCCCGCACCTTAAAAACATAAGCGTACTCAAAGCTGTCATATGCGTACAGATAGGTCCGGGACATAGGGAACGGAGTCTTCTCCTGACGGAGCCTGAACTCGCACCTCGCAGCCGGCATCCCGTCTCCTCCGCCCTCTTCCGGAGTGACGTCGTAATAGACGGAATACGACTTCAGGAGCCTGTCCAAAAGCTCATCAAGCGTGAACCTGCCAAGTTTTTCCCTTACAAATAGACCCATACGGCTCAAGATTATAAATTTTATATTAATTAAATGCAATGATAATATTTAAGGAGGAAAAGTTAAAAAAGATCAGTTTTCGCATAGCATCTGCCAGAAAGGAGAACCTTTCCCTTTGTCTTAACTCAGACGATCTTCGGAAAAATACTCCGGCAGAGGAGCCACGGTCTCAATATACTCCCCTGTAACAGGCTGTATGAAGCCCAGGAGTCCCGCATGCAGATAGAGCCTGCCCTCCGGGATCCCGGGCTGAACCCCGCCGTAAAGCCGGTCTCCCAAAACGGGATGGCCGAGATGACTCATGTGAACCCTTATCTGATGGGTTCTCCCTGTTTCCAGGACACACCTCACGCGGGAATAACCCTTCACCTCCAGCACCGTCTCGTAATGAGTCACCGCCCGCTTTCCGCCGTACTCAAGGACCGCCATCCTCTTTCTGTCCTTATTTCCGCGGCCGATGAAGGTGTCCACGGTTCCTGAACGTTCCTTCAGATGCCCGATGACCACCGCATCGTAACGTCTTTTCACCGTATGCTCCGCAAACTGTTTTGCCAGGCCTCTGTGAGCGCGGTCATTCTTGCAGATCACCACGGACCCGGTGGTATCCATATCTATCCTGTGGACCACCCCGGGCCGCAGTATCCCGTTTATTCCTGAGAGGGAGGAACCGCAGTGATGCATGCAGGCGTTCACCAGGGTCCCGGTATAGTGTCCCGGAGCGGGATGGACCACCATTCCCGCAGGCTTATTCACCACCAGTACATCATCGTCTTCATAAAGGATATCCAGCGGTATATCCTCAGGCAGAATGTCAGGCAAAACTGAGGCTTCAAGCCTCACCAGAAGGCTGTCTCCGGGGCTTACGGTCCTGGAAGGTTTGACACATCTTTCACCGTTCAGGGAAATATTCCCCTCCAGGATCATTTTTTTCACAAAGCTTCTGGATACATCCGGAACAAGGGACGCGACGCACTGATCGAGTCTCAGATCGGACGCGTCCTCCTCTTCCTCCCCGTAGATGAAAGAGTATTCTTCCAATTCAAAATTCCTTTTTGCTGCCTGGTTTGAAGCTCAGGAAAGCCAGGTCGTTCTCCCGGTATTTGAAGAGGATCAGCAGGACGAGTATGACCGTCCCCACGGATACGCATATATCCGCAAAATTGAAGATGGGAAAGTCAATGATGGAAAAGTAAATGAAATCCCTGACGTAGCCCAGATACACCCGGTCCACCATGTTGCCCACCGCGCCCGACACGATCAGCGTAAGGCAGATATGAACGGGGATGTATCTCTTTGAGGGAGGGATGTGGACGATCACATATACGATGGCAATGGAGATGACGGTGGCGATGAACACAAAGAACCACTTCTGGTCCCTGAACATGCCGAAGGCAGCTCCCCTGTTCTCAAGGTAGCGGAGTTCCAGGACCCCGTCCCACAGGACGATGGGGGGCTTGTCCTTAAGCCATGCGGCCGCAAGAAGTTTTGTATAGAGATCCGCCGCCACGAGGATCAAAAATGCGACCGCGTCCGCTATCACTGCTGTTTTTTTCACGAAGCCTGTCCTTTCAGCGCAACAAGCGCATCATACATTTCACCGTCGGTCACCGACCTGTCTATTATGCCGTTCCCAATCCCCTCCAGAAGTATGAACTTTATGGAGCTTCCCAGGGCTTTCTTGTCGCTGTGGGCAGCGGCGATCACTTCATCGAGGGAGATATCCGGAGGCGTCCGGACGGGAAGTCCGAGAGAATCCAAAAGAGTCACTATATCCGAATACTCTTTTTCGCTTATCATCCCCCTTTTCATGGAGATATAGGAAGCAAGGACGCTTCCGACGGACACGCATTCGCCGTGAAGCATTGAGAAGCCCGAAAGCTTTTCAATGGCGTGGCCCAGAGTGTGGCCGAAATTGAGTACCGCCCTGACGCCCTTCTCCCCGGGATCGATCTCCACCACAGATTTCTTGATAAGGCAGCTTCTGTAGATGATATCAGACACTGTCTCCGGTTTCCGGGCATTGATGGAGGCCGCATCCTCAAGCATGTCTTCAAACATGGATCTGTCCCTGATGAGCGCCGACTTCACGGCTTCGGCCATGCCGGCCCTGTACTGGCGGTCATCGAGAGAACTCAGAAAACCCATATTCATGAATACGAGGGAAGGCATGTGGAAAGCGCCAACATAATTCTTCCAGCCGTCAAAGTCCACTCCCGTCTTCCCGCCGATGGAACTGTCACAGCAGGCCAAAACGGTGGTGGGAAGCTGGATGAACCTGACGCCCCTCAGATATGTAGCTGCGGCAAATCCCGTGATATCACCGGTGACTCCACCTCCGAGAGCCGCAAGGCAGTCGCCTCTCTGGAACCTGCATCCGGCAAGCTTTCCGTAGATCTCCCTTACGGTGTCCAGGGTCTTATTTTCCTCCCCTTCCGGGAACACATAAGTCTCCGTTCCGACCCCTGCAGAAGAAAAAGCCCTCACCGTATCTTCCAGATAAAGCCCCGCTACTCTGCTGTCGGAAACCAGCAGGACCTTTCCGCACTCCGGGACCGACTTCAAAAATCTGTCGGACAGTGAAGTCAGACCCTCCTCCAGGACTATGTCATATATGGGCCGTCCCTCAAAACAGACGGGTATCTCGTTATTCTTTCTCATGATTCGTATTTCCTTAATGACCGGGAGAAAAGCCTGCCCTCAAGCGTCCGGTGCAGGATCCGCGCGCAAGCACGCATCAGGCCGCATGGCTCAATGCCGCCTTCATCCCGCACTTCCTGCTCGATGAAAAGGGGACGGAACAATCTCCGTCCCCTTGATATCCCACATAAAAATTCCGGCCGTCACGGTTCACCGCGCCGTCCGATCGGGCCTTCTCAATGAAGCCCTCCGGACATGAGCGGACTGTCAATGGCCGAATTCACAAGCTCCTGGAAATCGCCGGAAATGTTCACCGAAGCGGGGGTCACTATGAAGATGTAATGGCTGATCTTCTGAAGATTCCCGCCCATCGCATAACAGGAACCGGAGGTGAAATCGATTATCCTCTGAGCTATCTCCACATCCAGACCTTCGAGGTTCAGGACCACAGTCCTGTTCGCGAGAAGCGTATCCGTGATCTCCCTGGTCTCATCCACCGTGGTAGGCTTTATTACGCAGACCTCATTTCCGTCATTCCTTCCACGGCCCTTGGAGCCCACAAATCTGGGCACGGCCCTTTTGCTTGCCGCCTCCGGCTGCTGAGATGCACCCGGATTCGGAGCGCTTTCCCTGTCCGATAACGCAGGTTTCCTGACGGGCTCGTCCATGCCGAGATCGCCCTCATCATCCAGCATTTCATCTTCGTCATCAGTCAGCTGAAAGATACCCATGAATTTGTCCATAACGCCCATCTGAAACTCTCCTCTTGTATTTATCTGCTGTAATCCCGCTCTCCAAAGATCCGTGTGCCCACACGTACCATGGTGGCGCCGCACTTTATCGCTTCGGGAAAATCATGGCTCATCCCCATGGAAAGTTCACACACACTTCCATTATCTATTTTTCTGTCCTTTATGTCAATATTTAATTCCCTCAGCCTGTCAAAATACCTTTCGCTTTCAGAGGGCTCGGAGCACACCGGAGGCACGCACATCAGGCCCTTCAGGGATATCCCCGGCAGTTTCGTGATCTCTTCTGCCAGAGACACCGTCTCCTCAGGGGCAGCGCCGCTCTTGGAATCCTCTTCTCCTATATTCACCTCTATCAGCACCGGCATGACTATCCCCTTTTTCACCGCCTCCTTGCTGATCTCCTGAGCCAGTTTCAGGGAATCGACACTGTGTATCATGCTCACTTTGTCTATGATCTGCCGGACCTTGTTACGCTGGAGGTGCCCTATCATGTGCCATCTGATGTCGGAAGGAAGAAGGGGCGCTTTGCTCAGTATCTCCTGGACGTAATTCTCCCCGAAATCTCTCTGACCCGCATCATACGCTTCCCTGATCAGATCTGCGCTCTTGGTCTTTGAGACTGCGATCAGCCTGACCGAAGACTCTTCCCTCCCCGCGTTCCTTTCTGCCAGACGGATCTCGGAAAGCACTTCATTCAGATTCTCTGCGACTCCCATATCTGTCAACTCCCGTATACAAGGTCTTCGTCCTTTACCGAATCCGCATCCAGGACGATAAAGTCGTACTCCGAAAGACCGTATGTGGTGTTCGGCTTCACTATGGCGTAATCATCATTCTGCTCGATCACCGTGATCTCACGGAATTCCGCATAACCTTTATTGATATTGTAGACGCCCGTAAGCCTGCCGGTCTCCGCAAGGGTCCAGGATTCGGCAGAATCGGGCTTCATTATCACGTCTCCCGTCTGCAATATGGTCTGATCCAAAAATACCATATCGCCCTCGGCGCTGTAGACCGGCGCCTTTACGAACTCCACCGTCTCTTTGCCGCTGTCGTCGTATCTTTTCCTCATGACTCCGGTGACTCCCCCCGCGCCCTTTGTCATATAATCCGCAGGGATCTTGTAGAAGTCGTTTTCGACTATGGAGGAAACCGGGATCTTAAGCCCCTGCTCATTCTCTATGCCGAGCCTTATATTGATGAACCTGTCCGTGGCAAAGGTGATCATGGAGTTTGTAAAGTTCAATGACACGTAGACATTCCCGTCCGCATCGGTGTAGTCCCGCACCTCTCCCCAGGAACTGACGCCGTTCTTGAGGAATTCCACCTCCACGTACTCCTTCTCCAGCAGCCTGTCCGCGGTTTCCCTGTCAGCGCCGATCACCACCGACCATCTCTCGCTTTCGCTGATCTTGTAGATGGGGTCTCCGGAGCTCACGATATCGTTGTTCTGGACTCTTTTCTTTTCGTAATCCTTTCCGCTCAGCAATTCGGGAGTCAGGGTCTCCATGGTCACATTCTCGTACCCGTCGGTAAAATAGGTGACGACTCCGGAATGCGGGGAATTCTCATAGTGGATAAGGGCTCCCCCCGCATCCGAGAGCATGGAAACATCCGAAAGCGTGCTCATGGTCTTTATTTCCATAAGGACGCCGTCCAGGCTGTATTTAAAATCATATACCGAGGAAAATGAAGGCGCGGAAAACTGTTCGCTGAAATTCTTTATATCATCCTTGATGATCATCAGATCCTCTTCGGAATAATCCTTCGCATCCGCGGAGGATGCAGCCTCGGCGATGGTGCCCGTTTCGTCTATGGTACACACCAGATCCCCGGTGGCCGCATGGGTTCCCTCCCGGATGTAGTAATTGATATAACCGGAGCTCGATGCAGGGACGATGCTCTCATTCCTGAGAGCCAGCGCGGTATAGGTATTGACTGAGGAAAGCGAGCCGCTCCTGACTTCATAACCGCTGATATGCTTCGTCCTTGCGTAAGAAACAACAGCCGCCACGATCTCCACCAGGACCAGAGCGCAAATGATAATGCCCACGTTGATGTTCAGGGGCTTTTTGTACTGCAATACCCTGTTGTCTCTTCTTTTAGCCATCTTAAGTTTTAAAGAGAAATGATTATCTTTTCTCTCAGCTTTTCGCTGAGTTCTTTTTCATCCTTTGAGATATCTATGACGAAATCCACGCCCCACTTTTTCCCTATGTCCTCAAGCCTGAGGATCATGGGTTCGATCTGATCGTCGGAGGCCTGGGAAAGCTTCAGGATATTGTCGATGTACATCTGTTCAAGATCGTGATCCTGAGAGATGATGCCGCTTACAAAGCCGGCGAATTCATCCGGATCCTTGAGTTCGAATTCCGATACGTCTATGAGCCTGATCCTGTTATTGAGCTCAAACATATGCTTTGTGCTTTTGTCGAGAAAGACTATGGATCCGTTGACTTTCTTCACCTCTGTATTCACCTTGTCGATCAGATGTCTGGTCTTTCCCTTTCCTTTTTCTCCGGTAATAAGCATAACCATTGGCGTACCCTCCTTTTTTCCTTGTTGATGAGCTACGGTTCGTTTCTTTCCTTCAAAACACCTATCTATTCATTCTTCCGTATTCCGGTCTGTCTTAACCCCGTTATCCTCCGGACTGGCCCTGACCCTGTTCCAGAAGAGCCAGAAGCTCGTTCATCTGATGATAGAGCTCCGTCTCGTCGGCCGCATGCATCACTATGGCGACATATGGCGTCCCGAGAGAATTCTTTACATACAGCATGAGGCATCTGCCCGCCGCTGCCGTGGTCCCCGTTTTTCCGCCGATCACGTTCACGTTTCCCGGAGGCCTGACCTCTCCCTGGGTATAACCCACAGTGGACTTTATCTCCTTCTCCGCGGTGCTCCCGTCCCCCTTGGTGTAACTTGTGCTGTAGGTGCTGCAGCTTATGGTCTCGACGAAGGCGGGATAGTTCACTGCTTCCCTCATTATCAGATACAGGTCGTACGCCGTCACCTCATGTCCCTCCGCAGTGAGCCCGCTGGGGTTTACAAAGGTGCAGTTCGTGGCTCCGATCCTGAGCGCCTCCTGGTTCATCTGCTCAATGAAGGCCTCAACTGTGCCGGACACATTCTCGGCTATGAAAAGCGCAACGTCATTGTCGGACTCCATCAGGAGAAAATGAAGAGCCTGATCCAGGGTCATCCTGTCTCCTGCGTTGATCCCCAGAAGCGTGGCGCCCTGTTCCTTTACGACTATATCCTCTCTCGCGGTCAGCATGGTCTCGGCGCTCATGTTCCTGAGAGCCACCAGCGCCGTCATGACCTTTGTCAGCGAAGCGGGACTTCTGGTGTCATGCATATTGAGAGCATAGACCGTGTTGTCCTCGGACATGGCCAAAAGACCGGCAGACTGATCGATCTTCATATCCTCTATAGCCGAGATGTTCACATCCCCGGTGACCACCGAAAGCCCGTCCGAAAACGGATCCGCCCTGCCTGTCAGATACACATCCCCCAGCGAGAAACGGGCGTTGTCGGTGTCCGGGTCAAAGGGAAAGGAAAAGCCCTTTCCGCATCCCGTAAACACAAATAAAGAAACCGACAAAAGCAGTGAAACGATAACGCTTTTATTTATATTCACGCCACTCCATATCTCCTCTATCCAGCGATTTGATCAGAAGCTCCGCCGTGGCCAGATTCGTGGCACATGGTATATTGTGTATGTCACAGAGCCTCACGGTATCGGACAACTCCGGTTCGGGAAAACTCTTTTCCAGAGGATCCCTCAGGAATATCAGCAGGTCTATCTCATTCTGCTCAATAAGGGCTCCAAGCTGCTGACCTCCCCCAAGGGCTCCGGAGAGCACCTTGTTCACGGTGAGACCGGAAGCCTCGCTCACAAGCCTGCCGGTGGTGCCGGTGGCATACAGCTCGTGCTTGGAAAGGATCCCCCTGTAGGCAATGCAGAAATTCTGCATAAGGCCTTTTCTCGCATCATTAGCGATCAATGCTATATTCATCGCTGCCTTCCCTGTACATCCTCCCTGCCCGCTCTTCTTTTCCGACGCTCAGTACAAAGCCTGTGCCTATGAAAAGACTGTCAAGCGAGGTAAGACCATAACTCACAAAGGGGAGAGGAATGCCGGTATTCGGAAGCACCCCGGTGGTGACGCCTATGTTCATAAAGCCCTGGAAGGCTATCAGGGCGCCCATTCCCGCTCCTATGATCCGCCCCGCTATGTCACGGGATCTCATACCGATAATAATACATTCAAAAGAGATTAAAATCAACAGCAACAAAACCGCAGATGTCCCCATGAAACCAAATTCCTCGCCTATGACGGCAAAAATAAAATCCGTCTGGGGCTGGGAAATGAAATTTCCGTTCTTGACCGAGCTTATTTCATTATTTCTGTAGCCCTTCCCCGTGAGCTGGCCGGAGCCTATGGCTATGACGGAATTGGTCTGCTGATAGGCCACCGTGTCCTCGTATTCCTCCGGGTATATCCATCCCAGTATCCTGTTTCTCTGATACTCCTTGATGATGGTCTGATCCGGCTGCATGATCATCGAAAAGAATATCATTGTAGCCGGGATCACTATGGCAAAGAACCCCAGCACCACCTTCCAGCTGACGCCTCCCACGAACATGATGGTCAGGAACAGCACCACAGTCATTATGCTGGTGGACATATCCGGCTGCCTGTAGATCAGGTAGATCACGGGCAGAAAAAGGGCGACGCACAGGAAAATGTACAGGAACGTATTGAACCGTTCCATATGGGTCCTGATAAACGCGGCGTAAAACAGGATCAGGGACAGCTTTGCTATCTCAGAGGGCTGGAACTGTATCCCGGCGATATTGATCCACCTCTGGGCGCCGCCGGAGGAATGGCCCATGATGAGCACCAGGATCAGCAGCACCAGATTCCCGGCATAAATGATCCAGTAGGTCTTCAGGAGCACCGAATAATCCATGAGCGAAATGACGATCATCAGGAAAACGCCTATGACAGTGCCCAGGATCTGCCTGCTCTGGAGAGACTCCTTTGCGGACCCCACGGCAAATATCCCGATAAGAGCCAGCATTATCACATAGACGGCCAGTTTGAAATCAAAATCCGACAGTCTGTATCTGGATCTGTCAAACATCTCAGTCCGCCTCTCCCAGAGTGTCGAACATCTGCCTCGTCATGGGAGACACTATTATCCTGTCCCCTATGCCGGCCCGGGCTATCTTTCCGCCCTTCTGCTTTCCGAAGCCGAACCCCAGGCCCGTCTCTTTCCCCGGTCTGTAAATGATCCCCGAAATGTCCAGATGCTCGGGGGAAAATGTAAGGGCGACGACCTTGTGGTCCTTCTGCATATCGTTCCCTGCGCTGACATAGCCCATAAGAGCGCCAAAGCAGTACAGATCGCCATCCGTCACTATGCTGGCTCCCTTTTCCACATCTCCGAGGACCACCAGAGACCTGTCCGACGTAACCTTTTCACCGCAGGTTACGCTTTTATGCCTTATGTCCGCCGTGAGGAAGGAGTCCCTCATCCGTTCATAATCGGCCCTCTCAAGAGCTCTGTCAAAGACCGCGATCCTTTCATCATCGAGCCCGGCCACGCATCTGATCCTGAGCCTGCTGTTGTCTTCGATGACCCTCACCAGTTCGAACTCCTCGTCGAGAGAAAGCTCCCTGCCGGCAAATGAGACCGCGATCTGCTCCTCGCCGAAGAAACCGGCGTTGTCCCTGAACTTGGCTGCCACATCTTCCATAACGCTCTCGAAGGAGCCCTCAGGGCTTGTTTTGATGACCAGTCCGTTTCTGTAGCTTTTAAGCTCTACCATTATCAATCTCCGTTAATCACACCTGCTTCCAGTTCTCCGGAAACATCCTTCAGTATCTCTCCGCTGTCGGCCAGCCCGTAATAGTACCTGTAGACTTCCCGGGCAGTCTGAGCGGCGTAATCGGAAGTATAGCCGTTGGCTATCCTGACGGCAACCGTTATCTCGGGATTCTCGTAAGGGGCGTAGGAGACGAAGAGCGCGTGGTTCGGCCTGCTGGAGGACTCCTGGGCAGTACCCGTCTTTCCGGCCACCCTGACTCCGAGATCGGAAAAGTATGCCTTGTTCTCCACCACCCCCCTCATACCGGCGTGTATGGCGTCCCAATACGAGGAATCCATGTCTATCTGATTATATACCTGAGGCTCCTGAGTATAAACCGTCTTTCCCGATGCTTCAGCGACCTTTGAAATAAGGGTCAGATCGTAGCAGGTGCCCCTGTTGGCAACCGTAGTCACATACTTTGAGAGCTGGGTTGTGGTAAAGTTGTGGGATCCCTGTCCTATAGCCGAACGGACGGAATCGATGTCCGATATCTCTGGGCTTGACTCGTCTATCTCCACGCCGCTGGTCTCCCCCATCCCGTACATTCTTGCATATTTTGCGAGAGTTTCAAGACCCACGTCCGACTTGTAGTTCACGCCGTTCACCAGACTGAGCCTGTATCCCACCTCATAAAAGAAACAGTTGCAGGAATTCCTTATGCCTCCCGTCACGTTCAGGGAGCCGTGGGCACCGGGATAGATCCAGCATCTGGCCGCCCTGTCCGTCTTTTCGAATATGCCGTGGCAGGTGATCCCGGCTCCCACGTCTATGGCGCCTTCCATAAGACCCGCGGTAGCCGACACCATCTTGAAGGTGGAACCGGGGGCCGTCTTCTGCATCGTGGCGTAATTCAGCTGTGGAGATGACAGATCCACTCTCAGAGCCGCGTAATAATCGGAATCCACGCCGTTTGCCATGCGGTTATTATCGTATGAGGGATAGGAGACCAGGGCCTTTACCCTGCCTGTAGCCACCTCCGTCACCACGATGGACCCGGAATGAGGATCCAGGGCCAGCTGTCCGGGGGTGATATCCAGGTCTTCGATCCTGTTTCTCATAAAATCATAAGCGGATTCCTGGCCGTTCTCAAACCGGGACAATTCCGTCCTCTCGACTCCCACCGCCCCCTGATCGATGAGCACCCGGCACACCTGCCAGCCTTCCACGTCGCCGTTTCTGATCATGTACCTGTATACAACGGTGGAAAAATCATTATCCTCCCGGAGATCGCTGATAAGCCTTTCCGTAAGATTTTCATACACTGAATCGGAGTCCGTGTACTTCCCCTCTATCTCGAGCCTCGTCACGTCGACCCACCCCATGGAGATGGCGTAGGTCAGGAAATCGTACATGCTGATGGTCTCATCAGTGGTCCAGGAGATGTAGACCGGATCCTCCCTGTCAACGTTTTCGGATACAAGTATCCCCTCCGAATAGAGCAGCTGGACCGCTCTGGTCTCATAGGCCTGATACTCCTTGGGAAGCTGATTGTAGGGCGTGTGGTTGGTCTTCATCTCCTCTTCCAGTATATCCAGGGCTTCGGAAAGATTCTGCTCATATTTCACGTATATCTCTTTTTCCGTCTTGGAGGCGTCCGGAGCATTCAGGTGTTCCCGGTTGATGATATTGTTAGAAAAGCAGGCGATATACACGTCGTAGATTGGTATGATTATATCCGAACTGTTCTCCGCATTATACTCCCTTATATCCCTTATCTTCGCCAGGAGGATGGAGGACAGCTTCTGCTCCATGATATCGTAACAGACCTTTTGCAGATCCCCGTCCACCGAGAGATACACATCATTTCCGGCGGCGGGTTCGGTCCTGCCGGTGATCTCTATCACCTTTCCCATGTTGTTCACATACAGTGTTTCGGAGCCCTTCCTCCCCTGGAGATACTTCTCCATCGAGGCTTCCACGCCGGATTTTCCGACGGTGTCCGTCATGTCGTACTCGGGATTTTCAGAGGAATATGATTCCAGTTCCTCCTGGGAGATCTTTCCCGTATACCCCAGTATCTGGGAAAAATACACGGGATCGTTGTATTTCCTGATGGTGCCCTCCGCCACCTCCACGCCGTCCAGCTCGTCCTGATTCTCCAGAATGACCGACACCGTCTTTCTGGAAACGTTGCTGGCTATGGTGGTGGCGATATACTGCTGGTAACTGTTTGAATTCATGGCGAACCTGACCGCCAGTATCTTCAGGGTCTTTTCCTGATCGTACCCTCTTATCACGAACCTGTCGCAGAGGTAGGCGACCACATCGTTGGCAGTAGCCGTCTTTTGGCGGTATTCAAGATCGTCATAATTTCTCTTCCCGTACACATCCGCCAGGAATCTGTTCTGGGCGGCGCCGGTGTTCAGGAATACGTAGTTCCCTCCGGAGAGGCCTATGCCGAAATCCCCGTCCACCCGGTCTCCGTACTTTTCGATGAGATCGATGGCGCGGCCTATCACGGCGTTCATTTTCTTGTCCTTGTCCCTGCCGGACTCATACACATCCTGCATGGTCACGGAATAGGCCAGTTCGTTATAGGCCAGCAGGTTCCCGTTCACATCGTAAATATTGCCTCTGGCCCCCTGAATGGCTCTTTCCTTTTCGATCTTCAGCTGGAAATTTTCAAGATATTCGTAACCGTGCACTATCTGCAGGTCGAAAACCCTGTAGAGCAGATACCCTCCCGTAATGCTGATAAGCAGCATCACGATAAAGGATCTGGAGGTCACGAAGCGAATGATCTTTTCAAAAACGCCCTCATTCAAACCCGTTGTTCCTCCTGAAGCCGTCATCCATCACCCTGTGCAGGAACAGGATCAGCGGATATACAGCCATGGTGATGATGACCGTATAGACCATTTCCGGCAGTATCACTCTCGTGTAATAGAATCCCGCGCTCAGCTTTCCCCTCAGCAGGAAGAGGAACACATAGCAGACGCTTCCGTAGAACAGGTCGCTGCCCACCACCGAAAGCAGGGGGAGCTTTATGTCCTCCGGGTAGAAGACATTGTTCAGTTTTCCGTTCATATACCCTATAAACAGGTAGATCATGGTGTAAAGCCCGATGAAATCCCCGAAAAAGACATCCTGGAGAAAGCCGCAGAAAGCCCCCGCCAGCATGCCGTACCAGATGCCGTCCATGAAGCCGAAGGAAGCCACCGCTATCACTATCAGATTGGGGACGACCTGACCGAAGCTGATGTGTGGGAAGACAGCGCTCTGCAGCACAAAGAGGAAGAGCGACAAAAGCATTATGACGATGATCTTTTTGAGCTGTTTCATTCCGTATCGGGATAATTATAACCGGCCGCGTCACTCTTCATGCGGAGGATCACCAGGACCTCGTTCATCTGGGTGAAATTGACGGCAGGAGTGATGGTGCCGGATTTTGTCAGGTTGTTGGAGTCAAGTTCGATGCTGTCGATATAGCCTATAAGTATGCCCGGGAGGAACTTCTCGCTTATGTTGCTGGTCACCACCTTATCCCCTACTTTGGCCGCGTCTTCACTGTCCATAAGCTGGGAAAAGGTAATGACTCCCTCCCTGTATTTTTCCAGGTCCCCGGAGACGATCATCTGGGCGGAATTCGACAGCACCATGGCTGAAACGTTGGAATCATCGGCTATGATGGCCTTGACTCTGGCCCAGGTGCTCCCCACCTGGGTGACTCTGCCGGCCAGACCGCTCCCGGCCATAACGTTCATATCCTTCTGTATCCCGTCCTCAGCCCCCTTGTCGATCACAAAGGAGTAAAACCAGTTGCCGGAATCTCTTGCGATCACCCTGGCCCCCGTAGTTTCATAATCCTCGTACTGGGCGTCGATGTCATAAAGCTTCTGAAGGGCTGAGAGCTCATATCTGTTCTGCTGGAGTTCGGTGTTCTCGATGGTGAGCCGGTCCACCTCGCTCTGAAGGATGGCGTTCTCGTCCTGAAGCTCGGTCAGATTCTTGAACCTCACCCCCAGCGCGCTGAAATAGCTCCCGGCGGAACTGATCCCTCTCTCAAAGGGCGTGATAACAAATCCCAGAGCCCTTGATACGGGCTCTGAGATCGTAGGTGTTGTATATGTGACCACTATCAGCGCGGTACAGCCGATGACTATCAAAAGCAGCACATATCTTGAAGGGATCTTTATCCCCTCTTCTTTTTTCTTTATGAGGGGACTCATGCTTACTGATCCTCTGCGCTGTACGCCAGAGACTTGTACTGGTCTTCTTTTATTATCCTGGCAAGGCCCAGAGCCACCGATGACCCGGGGTTCTCCGACACGTTCACCCTGAGCCCGGTCACGCTTCCTATCAGTTCGGACAGATGCGCCACCTGTGAGGCTCCGCCGGTGAGATAAATGCCGTGTCTGTATATATCCGAAGACAGTTCCGGGGGCGTCCTCTCAAGGATCAGCTTGATATTGTCTATTATGGTCATGTAGTGCTCTTTCAGGCACTCATCCATAAGCTTCGTGGGGATGTGCCTCTCTACGGGCAGTCCCGTCACTATATCCCTGCCGTAGATGACCGCGTCCTTTTCATTCTTCTCAAGGTCGCTCAGGGAGATCTTTACGCTCTCCGCGGTCTTGGATCCGATTATAAGGGAGTATTCCTTCCTGATGGCGGACTTTACCGCCTCGTCGAATTTTCTCCCCCCGATCTTGATCAGTCTTGACAGGACTATCCCCCCAAGGGACAGGATGGAAATGTCCGTAGTGTCAAAGCCCACGTTCACCACTATGACTCCCTGGGCGTTCTTTACGTCTATGTCCATTCCCAGTCCGTCGGCAACAGCCATGTCCACGCTGAACACCCGCTTGGACTTGAGCCCCGCATCGCGGATCAGGTCGTTGAACGCCTTTCTCTCCACCTCTGTCACGTCTCTCGGGACCGCGATGTAATAATCCGCCGGCTGCACGTGGTTCTTCATGATGTCTGTCATGTAGAGCCTTACCAGGGATTTCATATTCTCGATGTCCGCAATGACGCCGCAGGACAGAGGGTATGATATCTCGATATTTGCCGGAGTCTTTTCATACATCTCAAAGGCCGAATCGCCGTAGGCAAAGATCCTGTTCTTGTTCATGATGGCGATCATGTTCTTTTCGGAAAAAACCTGGTCCTCTGCGGCGTTGTATATCTTGATGTTGCAGGTCCCCAGATCTATGCCGAAAGAATTACCGACATTTCTGTTGTGCTTTGTTTTATCTGACAAATTCCACCAGCCCTTCCGTTCAGCCACCGTTCACGAGCCTGACTGTCTCTCTGGCGATAGCCAGCTCCTCATTGGTGGGAACCACGAGAACCTTCACCTTGCTGTCAGGTGAGGAGATCTGTACTTCCTCGCCTCTCTTCCGGTTCTCATTTTCATCAATGGACAGACCGAGATACCCAAGATAGCCGCATATCATGCTTCTGATCAGGGGATCGTTCTCGCCCACGCCTGCCGTAAATACTATGGCGTCCACCCCGTTCATTGCGGCGGTATACGCCCCTATGTATTTCGCCACTCTGTAGGAATAGGTGTCAAAGGCTCTCCTGCCTTCCGCCTTTCCTTCGTCATAGGCCTTCCCTATATCCCTGAAATCGCTGGAAAGGCCGCCGGAAAGTCCGAGGACTCCGGATTCTTTGTTGAGGACCTTCATTACATCGCCGAGAGACAGTTTCTCACAGTTGGCAATGTATTCGATGATGGCGGGATCCAGATCTCCGGATCTGGTGCCCATGATAAGTCCCTCAAGGGGAGTGAGTCCCATGGACGTATCGACGCATTTGCCGTTCATCACCGCCGACACGCTGGCGCCGTTTCCGAGATGGCACACGATGACCTTGAAGTCGTCGCAGGACCTGTTCAGTATCTCCGCTGCCCTCCGGGACACGAATGAGTGGCTGGTCCCGTGGAATCCGTAACGCCTGACCTTGTGATCGGTGTAGTATCTGTATGGAAGTCCGTAGAGAAACGCCTTTTCGGGCATTGTCTGATGGAAGGCAGTGTCAAACACCGCTGTCTGGGGTACTCCCGGCATGAGCTTCGTGCAGGCATCGATGCCGATGAGATTGGCCGGATTGTGAAGAGGCGCAAGATCATTACACTCTTCCACCGCTTTCAGCACTTCGTCGTCGATGATCACCGATGTGCTGAACTTCTCGCCTCCGTGAACCACCCTGTGTCCCACGGCTCCGATCTCGGAAAGCCCGGAAATGACCCCGTTTTCACTGTCCGTAAGAGCGTCCAAAACGAGGGATACAGCCTTGCTGTGATCGGGCATGGGAGTCTCGGTCACTATCTTGTCCTTGCCGGCCGGGGTATACACGAGCCTGGACCCGTCAATGCCTATCCTCTCGCAAAGTCCCTTTGCCTTCACCTGCTCCGTGTCCGAATCGATAAGCTGGAACTTCAGGGAAGAACTTCCGCAATTTATAACAAGTATATTCAAGATAAAACCTCCTGTCCTGTCATCACGGAGCGGCGGCGGGGCTGGGGCCGGAAATACGGCGTTCCCGACGCATCATGCCGCTCCGATTTATGAATGTTCCTCAGTTCCTCATGAGATCTGGCACTGAACCGCCGTAAGCGCCACAACGCCCACTATGTCCTCCCAGGAACAGCCGCGTGAAAGGTCGTTGACAGGCTTTGCTATCCCCTGGAGCATGGGACCGTAAGCCTGAGCCTTGCCCAGCCTCTGAACCAGCTTGTATCCGATATTGCCGGCATCCAGATTGGGGAAGATGAGGACGTTTGCGTGTCCCGCAACCGAAGAGCCGGGAGCCTTGATCTTTGCGACTTCGGGGACCACAGCAGCATCCAGCTGAAGTTCACCGTCCACATCAAGGTTGGGATATCTCTCATGGGCGATCCTTACGGCTTCCACAACCTTGTCCACCAGAGCGTGCTTTGCGGAGCCCTTAGTGGAATGTGACAGCATGGCGACCTCGGGATGATCTCCTATGAGGCCCTGGAAACTCTTTGCGGAACTCTGGGCTATATCCGCCAGCTGATCGGAAGTGGGATCCTGGTTAAGTCCCGAATCCGCAAAGATAAACACGCCGTTGTCCCCCAGCGTGGGATCCGGCACGACCACCAGGAAGAAACCGGACACCAGCTTCACTCCGGGAGCCGTCCTGAGTATCTGAAGGGCGGGACGGAGAGTATCGCTGGTGGCGTGGCAGGCGCCCGCCACCATGCCGTCGGCGTCATTTGCCTTGACCATGGTCACGCCGAAAGTAAGCTTGTCGTTCAGGAGCGTCTCTTTTGCTTTCTCCTCGGTCATACCCTTTTCCTTACGGGCTTCGTACAGGACGTTCACGTATTTGTCCAGAAGATCCGTCTTTTTGGGATTCACTATCTTCGCTCCGGAAAGGTCGATCTCCAGCCATTTCTCACCGCTTGCAATGTCCTGTTCATCGCCCACCAGGATTATATTGGCTATCCCTTCCTTCAGGATAGCGTCCGCAGCGTAGAGAGTGCGCTTGTCATCCGGCTCGGGGAGCACTATAGTCTTCTTTTCCTTTTTTGCCTTTGCCTTGATCTGATCAATAAAAGATTCCATAACCCCATACCTCCTGCTTTATTATTCTCTCACAGGCGAAAGCCTGTTGATTATGTATTGCCGTCCTTCCCCTTCAGAGCCTCCTCAAGGGTGTGCCAGCCAAGGACCGCGCATTTGACCCTGGAAGGCATATGGGATATGCCCTGAAAGGCCTGGGCGTCCTCCAGACTCTCAAGGGAATCCTCGTCGGTCACCTCTCCCTTGATCATGCCCATAAAGGTGCCGGAGAGGGCCTTCGCCTCCTCCACCGTCTTTCCCAGTATCAGGTCTATCATGATATTGGCGCTTGCCTGGGAGATCGCGCAGCCGTCCCCTATGAAGGCCGCGTCCTTTATCACGTCCCCGTCAAGCTCCAGCTGAAGCGTGATCTCGTCCCCGCAGGAGGGATTCACCCCCTCCTTCACTACGGAAGGAGCCTGCATCTGGTATCGGTGCTCCCTGGAGCGGCTGTTCTCCGTTATGACCTGAGTATAGAGCTCGTCGAGTTCCATCAAAATCTCTCCTTAAAGACCCAGTCTGCCTCTCACCTTTTTCAGGGAATCGCACAGCAGATCCACATCTTCCCTTGAATTATACACCGAAAAGCTGATACGGCAACAGGAATTGAGTCCCATGCTCTTTAACAGAGGCTGGGCGCAGTGATGGCCCGCCCTGACGCAGACCCTGTCGGCGGAGAGCACCGTTGCGGTATCGTGAGGATGAACATCCTTCACGTTAAAGGGTATCGCCCCGAACCGTTCCCGGTCCGCCGGACCGTACACCTCAACATGATCAAGCTCCGAAAGCCGGGAAAGCGCGTAATCGTACACATCTCTTTCCCTTTGGGCGATGACGTCCATGCCGATCCTCTCCATGAAGGATATCGCTGCCAGAAGCCCTGCTGCCGCTCCCGGATCCTGGGTCCCGGCCTCAAACTTCTGCGGCAGCGGCGCCCAGGTGGCGTCCTGCTCCCTCACGTATTCTATCATGTCGCCGCCGGAGAGAAAGGGAGGCATGGATTCCAGAAGCTCATCCCTGCCCCAGAGCGCTCCTATCCCGAAAGGGGCAAACATCTTATGCCCGGAAAACGCGATGAAATCGGCGCCCAGTTCATTTACATCCACCTTCATATGGGGCACGCTCTGGGCGCAGTCCATGACCGTGACAGCTCCTGTCTCCTTCGCCCTGGAAATGATCTTCCCAACGGGGGGCATCACTCCGAGCACGTTGGACACGTGGGTAAAAGCCACAAGCTTTGTATCGGCGTTTATCTTCTCCTCTATCTCGCTGTCGGTTATCTCAAAGGAGTCGTTCAGATACAGATAAACGAGTTCAGCGCCCTTCATCCTGCAGAGTCTCTGCCAGGGCAGGAGGTTACTGTGGTGTTCCATTATGGTGATCACCACCCTGTCCCCGGCGCCCACATTTTCGGCGCCCCAGGTATAGGCGAGCAGGTTCATGGCTTCCGAGGTATTCCTCGTGAAGATCACATCCCGGCTCTCCGCTCCGATAAAGGACGCCGTGCGGTTCCTGGCTTCTTCGTACACTTCCGTGGCTTTTTCCGCTTCCAGATATGTCCCCCTGTGGGGGTTGGCGTTATCATTGGCGTAGAAAGAACCGACTGCTTCGATGACCTCCGAGGGTCTCTGGCTCGTAGCAGCGCTGTCAAGATATACCATCCTCCTCCCGTCCCTCTCGTTCATGAGTTCCGGGAAAAGCGATCTTATTTCCGCATCAGTCAAGTGAGAGCCTCCTCTCAAGATAATTCACAGCGGCGTTCCTCACGCCCTCGTCGGGTATGGCCTTGATGACGGGCATGAGTCCTGAGGAGATGATGAGTTTCTTTGCTCTTTCCTCGGATAGAGCCCTGCTCATGAGATAGAACAGCCTGTCCTGATCTATCCTGCCGATGGTGGCGGCGTGCTGGCCGTCCACATCCTCTTCACTGCAGAGTATCACGGGGACGGAACGGTTTTTGGCGCTGTCCGACAGAATGAGCACATTTTCCTCTTCCCTGCCCTTTGAGCCGGCAGCCCCCTTTTGAAAGTCAAGAGTGCCTCTGTATATCTTGTCGCTCCTTCCCATGAGCGCTCCGGAGGCTGTGAGGAAGCTTTCCGTGTCCCTTCCCTTCTGCCTGACCACATAGTTCATGTCAAGCACCCTGTCTCTCTCCCCGAGATAGGCTGTGTCAAGCCTGAAGACCGACCTGTCTCCGGAAAGACCGGTCTCACAACCGGAATACACCGATCTTCCGCCGAGATACACCTGGCTCAGCCTTACCTCGGCGTTCTCACGGGCTATTATCCCGGTATCGCTCATGTATGATGAAGTTTCCGAAAGCATCTCGGCCTGGACCACATGCACCTTTGCTCCTTCTTCGGCGATCACGTAAGTCAGGTCCGCTCTCTCCGCGGTATGTCCCTCTATGGATTCGCAGAACTCAAGCACCGTTACGGAGCTGTTCTTCCCCGCATGGATCAGAGTGACCGAGGACTCTCGCTCTCCGTCCCCAAGTCTCCTTCCCGCAATGACGGGCTCCGTCAGTATCTCGCCGTCACGGACTTCTATGACACGGTGCTCCGTGCACGATCCTGCGATGAGTTCCGCAGCTTCCCTTCCCATTCCCGTGGCGACAGCCCTGAACTCTTCAGGCACGGCAAAGCCGGCTCCTCCGAAAGACTTTGCGTCAATAAGGGCGCCATTCACTCCGAGCCTGTTCCAGGTGGGCGCAGGCATTCTGTTTAAGCTGATCTGTCCTGCCATCATCCGTTATCCATCTCCAGTTTGATCAGATTGTTCATCTCCACCGCATACTCCAGAGGGAGTTCCTTCGCCACAGGCTCTGCAAAGCCGCTGACTATCATGGCTCTTGAATCCTCCTCCGAAAGCCCCCTGCTCATGAGGTAGAACACAGCGTCGTCGCTGATCCTGCCGATCCGGGCCTCATGACCTATATCCGAAGAGGCGTTCCTGATATCCATGGCGGGGATAGTGTCCGACCTGGAATCGGAATCCAGCATAAGGGAATCACAGCTCACCGAAGACCTTGTGTTCACGGCGCCTTCAGCCACCGTCACAGAGCTTCTGAACACGCATTCACCTCCGGATTTCGATATGGATTTCGCCACTATATGAGAGCTGGTGCCCCTGCCCGAATGGGCCACCTTCGCTCCCGTATCCAGCTGCTGGCCTTTTCCGGCAAAGGTAATGCCCGTGTACTCCATTCTGGAACCGTCCCCCTTGAGTATCGTCATAGGGTAAAGGTAAGATGTGTGGGATCCGAAAGAGCCGGAAACCCACTCCATTATGCCGTCCTTTTCGATGACGGCCCTCTTCGTGTTGAGGTTATACATATTTTTGGACCAGTTCTCAATGGTGGAATATCTGAGCCTCGCGCCCTCTCCCACAAAGAGTTCCACGCAGCCCGCATGAAGATTGGCCACGGAATACTTAGGAGCTGAGCACCCCTCGATAAAGTGAAGATCCGCGCCCTTGTCCACGATTATCAGCGTGTGTTCGAACTGACCCGCCCCGGGGGCGTTGAGTCTGAAATAGGACTGGAGAGGTATGTCCACCTTTACTCCGGGAGGCACATACACAAAAGATCCCCCGGACCAGACGGCGCCGTGAAGAGCCGCGAATTTATGATCGGTAGGCGGCACGAGCTTCATGAAGTGTTCACGCACCATCTCCCGGTATTCTCCGGTGAGAGCGCTCTCCATGTCCGTGTACACCACGCCCTGAGCAGCCACCTCTTCCTTTACGTTATGGTACACCACCTCCGAGTCGTACTGGGCTCCCACTCCTGCCAGGGACTTTCTCTCGGCCTCCGGTATACCCAGCCTCTCGAAAGTATTCTTGATATCCTCGGGCACTTCCGACCATTTGCCTCTCATGGCGGTATCCGGGCGGACGTAGGTCACGATGTCGTCCATATTCAGTCCGTCGATAGGCGGACCCCAGTCCGGGATATCCAGACTTTCATATATCTTCAGGGATCTCTGCCTGAATTCTCTCATCCAGTCGGGATCATGTTTCTCATCGCTTATCTGCGAGACCACCTCCGGGGTGAGTCCGGCAGAAGTCTTAAATGAAGCATTCTCCGCATCCTTAAAATCATAAAAGGAGCGGTCCACATCCCTGACACATTTTTTCGCGTCTGTCTGCATCAGACCTGCTCTTCCTCTTCCAGGGCCTTGAAGCCCTCTCTCTCGATCTCATCCACCAGGGACGCATCCCCGTTCCTCGTTATCCTTCCCTTTGAAAGGATATGCGTGTGATCCACATCGAGACCTTCGAGGATCCTGGCGTTATGTGTGATTATGATAAGCGAGTTGTCTTCCTTCTTGAAATGCCTTATCCCCTCCGAGACGATCTTCACGGCGTCCACGTCAAGCCCTGAATCCGTTTCATCGAGTATCGCGAGTCTGGGACCCATCATCAGCATCTGGAGGATCTCCGCCTTTTTCTTTTCCCCGCCGGAAAAGCCCACATTCAGGTCCCTTCCCGCGTAGGAATGATCCATGGACAGGGTGTCCATCACCGATCTGAGTTCCTTCTGAAAAGCGAAAACCTTAAGGGGTTTACCGGTGACGGCGCTGCGGGAAGCGCGCATGAATTCCTCCAGGGTGACCCCCGGGACCTCCTGTGGAGACTGGAAGGAAATAAAGATGCCGAGCTTTGCCCTCTCGTCCGTCTTCATATCCGTGATGTCCAGGCCGTCAAAGAAGATACGCCCCGAATCCACACTGTATACGGGATTTCCCATGATCACATTGCCCAGAGTGGACTTGCCGGCCCCGTTAGGTCCCATGATCACATGGGTCTCTCCGGGTCTCACGGTCAGATCCAGTCCGTTCAGGATCCGGTTTCCGTCCACCGTGACACATAATTTTTCAACTCTCAACAGTTCGTCGCTCATAACTGTCCTTTCTCTTTCCGAACACAACTCACGACATTATAGCAAAAAAAAATAATAAATACAAAACCGGCTCACGCTCCGATTTTCCGGCCCAGATTGGACAAAATGGTATCGGAAAGTTCCTTCAGAGTCATGGGTTTGCTCAGATAATCCGAAAACCCATTCTCCAGATACATTTCCCTGGCCCCGGCTATGGCGTTTGCTGTCAAAGCTATGAAAGGCGTGTCCTTATTGAGGCTGTCTTCAAGGCTCCGGGCCTTTTCCAAGGTTTCTATGCCGTCCATCTCAGGCATCAGGTGGTCGAGAAGGATCACGTCAAACTTTTTCCGCTTTATTATCTCAAGCATTTCGGCTCCGCTCCTGCAGGAGGCCACTTCGGCGTCCAGTTTTTTCAGAAGCCCCCTTGCAACCTTCAGGTTCATGGCGTTGTCGTCCACCACCAGGACCTTTATGCCCTCGAGACTCTCCGGCTCTTCCTCCTGTAATATCAGAGAGGCATCGGGATCGCCTGTACCGATATCGCCGATGGGAGTTTCATCGGTGATGATCTGGGGGAGCCTGACCGTGAATTCAGAGCCTTTTCCGTAAGTGCTCTCGCATTCGATATCGCCTTCCATGAGCCGGATCAGATTGGCGGAGATCGCAAGGCCAAGCCCCGTCCCCTCAACGGATCTGGTCTTTTTCTGGTCAAGCCTCTCAAACTGGTTGAAGAGGCGGCCCATATCGCTTTCCTTTATCCCTATGCCCGTATCCTTTACGGAAATAAACAGATTGCAGCGGCCATCGCCTGTTTTTTCATGTCTGACGGTAAATGTGACGCTTCCCTTCGGAGTGTACTTCACGGCGTTGCTCAGCAGATTGATCATCACCTCCCTGATGTGCTTCTCATCCCCCACAAGCTTTGAAGGGAGTTCGGGGGATATGTTCCTCACGAAATTCAATCCCTTTTCCTCAGTCCTGACCTTTATCATGGTGATGATGCTGTTCAGCAAAAGCCTGCTGTCGTACTCAGCGTTTATTATCTCCATCTTGCCCTGCTCTATCTTGGAAAAATCCAGAACATCGCTGATTATCTCCAGAAGAGCCGTCCCGGCGCTCTTAATATTGAGGGCATACTCCCTGACCGAAGGACTTGTGTCCTCGCGGAGTATCAGTTCGTCCATGCCGAGTATGGCGTTGATGGGCGTTCGTATCTCATGACTCATGTTGGCCAGGAACGTGGTCTTGGCCTGGTTTGCCTTCTGCGCCTCCAGGGTCTCTGCCCTGAGCTCGCTTATCCTCTTCACCTCGTAAGTGACCGCCACCACCAGCAGCACCAGAAGCCCCATTGCGACGAACACCCCGTCGTTGGTATGTACGGTTAGGTTCAGATGGATGATCTCCAGGATACAGAGCATAACGAAAATGCTGAAGCCTATGGCTATGACCTTATTTTCCCTGTGGCCTCTGACAAAGGTGTCGAATATTATCTCCGCAAACAGGAACAGGGCCACAAGACCCGCGATCAGATTGCTGACGGGCATGGTTTCGTTGAAGTCCGCAACATCCGAAAAATAGAGGGCGCTTATGACAATAAAAGTGACGGCGATCACAGCCCGGATCGCGTTGTAATACCTCTGATACCTGTGTTCCAGGAGAATGTCTATGTAAGCGGCAAAGGGGAGTGGCAACAGCATCAGGACCAGGAACTCGGTCACGCCGTCCACATAATAATTCTGAAAGAACAGGGGATAGGCGTAATTATCCAGCATCATCCAGGCGGCGGCGCAAAGTACGCCGAGGCACAGGTACCAGAGGGGAAAAGTCCTTCTGTTCCGGATCCTGTAGACCAGGCATATGGCGGTGATCACCAGGACAAAGGTGATGATGGCAAAACCCAGGATCAGTATGAACAGATTGTCATGTATGAGCCGGACGGCAAAGCCAAGCCTGTTGCCGATCATGACCTCGCTCAGTACATATTCGTCAAGCCAGTACCCGGGACGGATCAGGGTGAGGGTCTTCCCCCCGTCGTTCTCCCTCAGGGTTATGGGGAGCCACATGCCTTTTACGGTCCTGCCGAAGACGGAACGGCTTATCCTGTAACTGTTCCTGAGTTCCCCGTCCACATAAGCGTCCAGGTCTTTTCCGGACTTAATAAAAAGACAATCCCCGGACAGGATCTCATCCGGCAGCGTGGTGGTGAGCCTCACGTCGTCCACCCCTTTTACGCTGAACACAGCGGGCGCAGCGTACTGCGCCGTCACGCCTTCCGGATCCGTATATGTCCATACGGCGTCATACTGCTCGCACCTGTCGCCGTAAGGCGAAGGATTCTTCACGAAGAACTGTCCGTAAATAAAGACGACAACCGTGAACAAAGCGCAGCACCAGAGGCAGGCTCCTATGACGATATTAAATATCCGCTGTTCTTTTCTGTCTGTTCTGTTCATAAGGTTGCTGTCAGGTCCGGCTCATTTCACTATCAGCTCGCAGCAGACTGATTCATTTTCGGGGAGCGCGTATTTTTCATCATCGATCTCCGGGGTGTCGTCCCATACCCTTGCGACTACGGTGTAGCAGCCGGGGGACACGTTTTTGCCGATGGAGATCCAGCATTTGCCATTGTAATCGGGCACCAGGATGACGCCGTCCAGAGGATCATCATCGTCGTCATCTTCATCATCATCGTAATCTTCGTCCCAGTAATCCTCAGACTCATCATCAAAGTTCAGATCCAGGACCAGTGCGATGTTTTCCCCGCTGACGGGATCGATCACTTCCCAATCCAGGTCCTCGCTCTCAGGCTGGAGCGGCTTTTTCTTTGTTTCTCCGGTCTTTAATTTCGGCGAAATGGGTTTTACGGATAGTTTCAGGGGAATTTCAGTATATTTTCCAGGCTTTGGTATCTTTGCGGTGACTACAGTCTTGTTCATGGTCAGATCGTAGTAATACTCATCCTCCGGAGCATCAGCCGATCTCACCGTGACGGAGCTGCTGTATTTTCCCAAACTCACCGTTACCACCGCCTCGGCATTTGGCTCGGTGGCCACCACAAACCCTGACTTCGACACTTTGATCCCCTTGCCCTTTTTCATCTTCACGCGGAAGGAAAGCTCTTTAGGATCGGTATTCCTTTTTGTAGTGGTCACGATGAGCCTTTCACCTTCTCCGACTCCGAGGTCTATCTCAGGACCGTTGTTGATGGCTATCCCGGTCACAGGCTTCTTCACTATCAACTTTGTGTAAGCCTTTGTGGTCTTGGTTATGGGTTCCCCGTCCCCGGACCTGAATTCCTGTTCCATGGACCACTCTATGTAAGTGGCTCCCGCTTCCACAGGAGTGATATCAAAATAAGCTTTGGCAGCTTTTGCGCGGTCTTCATTGCTGTATTCGGGTTCCGGGATGTCGTCTATCACGCCTTCCGTGATGGCGGCGCCGGTCACCTGGCAATCCTCGTTTCTGAGGTAGGAGGGGATGCTCACGGCGATCCTCTTTACCGTATCCTTGGTGGGATCCACAGTCATATCGATCTTTTTGGGGGCGGATATACCGTACTTCTTTTTTCCTACTTTGATGGGAACGTTCTCCCGAACCTCCCCGTCCACCCTGACGGTAAATGTCTCACTGTCCTCTTCTCCATTCTCGCTCTGGCTACAGTATTCGGCCAGTATCTCCACCTCGGCGTGATTGTCTTTCCCCGGATCCCGGGCGGTGACCACGCCGTTTTTCAGGGATATGTATTTTGCATCGGAGGAGTCGGGATTCAGGATCGAATATTTCACCCCGTACACATATACCCCGTCGCTATTCACGTTGAGTCTCCTGACTTCTCCGGGGAGCATGTCCAGTTCCCGGTCAGATTCCAGGACTTCCATTTTCACTTCGGGCAATTCTACTGTCACCGTGATCCGGTCCGTAAAACCCCCGTCTCTGGTCCTTACGGTAATGACAGCCTGCCCCTCTTTTCGTCCCGTCACCCAGCCGTCTTTATCGACGATGGCTATGTTCGAGGAAAGAGAAGCCCAGGTGACTTCTCTATTTGTGGCGTTAGTAGGGAGCACATCCGCAGTCAGACGGATCCGGTTTCCCACTCCTACCCTGTTCCCGTCTTTGGCTGATATTTTGACCCCGGTCACGGGAACGGGTACCACTGTAACGGTACAGAAAGCTTTGATCGCTCTCGCCTCTTTTTCTTCGTCCGTGCCGTCTTCTGTTATGCTGTCCTCAGCGGTGGCTTTGATAGTCACTGTACCGACTTTCTTTCCCGTCACCGCGCCGCTCTTATCAACGGTAGCTATGTTTGAGGATAACGATTCCCATTTAACCGACTTGTAGGTCGCGTTTTCCGGAAGCACTTTTGCGGTGAGAGTTATGGTGCTTCCAACCTTTACCGTTTTCTCCTTAGCTTCTATGACCACGCCCGTCACCGGGACCTTTTTCACGGTCAAGGTACAGACTGCGGTGATGAGGTCCTTCTTATCTCCGCCTTGGGTGTCCTTTTCTTCTTTGCTGTCCTCGGCGGTCACCGTAATCTTCACTTCCCCTTCGTTTATCCCGCTGACCTTGCCGTTTTCGTCGACAGTGGCGATCTTCTCATCGGAAGACTTCCATGTTACCTTCTTGTTGGTAGCATTCGCGGGAGAAATGACCGCATTCAGAGTTATGCTGCCTCCCACATCCACTATTGAGGTACCGGGAGTCGCGATCTTAACCCCGGTAACGGGAACAGATCTCACGCTTATCACACAGGTGCCCTTATGAACGCCGTCCAGGGAAGCAGCCGTTATGGTCGCCTTTCCGTCCCCGGTCCCCCTAACGACCCCTTTGTCGTCAACGGTTGCGATCTTAGGATCGGAGGTCGTCCATCCGTAAGCCTTTTCGGATGCGTCGGCGGGTATCACTTCCGCAGTCAGGGACACCGTTTCTCCCACTATGATGCTCTTCTCTTTGGGCTCCACCCGGATCTCGGTCACGTTTATTATCGTCGGAGTCTTCGGTGGCTTTTCATTCACTGTTCCGTCGGAACAAACAGTTCCGGCGTGATCCCAGAGGGAAGAAGCAGCGGCCAGGTTGAGCCGTATGGCAGGCCGGAGGGAAGTATTGGTGATGAACGCATTATGTCCGTCGGCGCAGACCGAGCCTCTGTTATCTACTATGGCCCCAAACCTGCTGCTCTTGCCCGGGGTCCTAAGCCACCAGCTTCCGGAGATCCCGGCGGGACTCCCGCTAAAGCCTTCCTTCCCCCCTGTAAAAGCCGTGGAGACGGCCATGCGGTTCCTGTCGCCATCGGTATAGTAGGGTTTTTCAGACGGAGGATTCACAAATGAATTCACTGTGAACCCGTAGGCTTTGTTCATCACTTCCCCCGCGGAAAGGCAGAATACCTTATCTCCTGTATCATTTCCGCCGGCTGTGCCGAATACGGGGTTAGTGCCGTTTGACAGGGAAGACACTTCAAGAGCCTCCCTCTCTGCCGAAAGAAAAGCGTTATTCATAAACCCGTCGAAGAAATAGTCTTTTTGGCAGTCATTGTAGGACGGGCCGTAACTGTTGAGGAAGGAACGGACAGAACTCTTCTCCCAGGAAGTAAAATCGTTTTCCTTTGAATTGTACCTTTCGATATCCACCAATTTGTCAGAAAGGAGCAGCGCCACGCCCTTGTCGTCTATATCCAGCACGCGCCATTTGATGCTTTCCTTCCCGTCCTTTTTTGTGACCTTTCCATCATTGTCCGTATCCGTGTTCTGCCAGTAATGTCCGAACCAGACGCAGTCCCAGGTTGCAGCATTTTCGGAAAGGACCGGTTTATGTACTGTTTTCCAGGCTTCGGGATCCGAAGAAAATGGTTTACCGGCAGCGGCCACAGACAGCGGCTGGGAAAGAGCTATAGCCGCCGTAAGTATGTACGTGATCAGTCTTTTACCATAGTCAAATCTCATTTCCTCACTCCTGTTCCCGATGCCGGTATTTTCTTCTCCTTCCGGGGTACTTGCGCCTCCCTTGGATTATAGCCCATTTCCAAATATATAGGCAAGTATCCCTGTTTTCGCAAGCTCCCTGCTCCCCGAAACTTTAGTCTGTAGTGATCACTCTGTCGATGCCCGCGGGTAGTTCCCCGTATTTCAGATACCAGGCTTCCTCCCAGAGAGCGTGGGACCTCTCAGTCTCCTCAAAGGTTCTCTTCACCGGATCGCTCTGCTCCTTCAGGTCGGAAAGCCTTGCGATCACGGGGATCAGGCTCTTTTTCCCGATCTCCGAAAGGGCTTCCTCCGCTCCTCTTCTGTACCCCAAAAGCCTTACATAACGGGGAGGTTCATACTGCCCGCAGATACCGAGGAAGATGTGAGTGAGGACCCTTCTCACCCTGCTTTCCGTCAGATGCTTTGATTTCACCGCCATGACAAGGTCGGAATAACTCATCCCGGGTCTGCACAGTTTCTTTATCCGTCTCGCCAGTTCCGGCGAGCATTCATACGCGGAAGACAGTTCATCTGCCGTATGAAGGAGGATCTCATTCATAAGGATGAGTGAAAAATCGTCATTCCTAAGGATACCCGATCGCTTTACGGTATCAGGGATCTGTTCCAGCATCTCCGGGGGCATGGATCTGTCCGCAAAGTCTTGATCTCCGGCCGACAGGGCCGACCTGATCTCGGATGAAGATGGAAAGCCCCCATCACTTCTGTCTCTTTTCACCGTGTAAGGCCTGATGCTGCTGTTAAGAGATCCAAGGGCCAAAATATAGCCCATCCCCAGCACATTGTTGGGAGCGGCCATCACTTCCGCCGCATCCCTTTCCCCTATGGAAATAAGATATTCGCCGAGGGCGCCGGCGTAGGTGCCGTTCCTATGAGGACTGTTCCTGTCAACAGCTCCCGGATCCACCCTTTTTACCACTGCTGCGGCCCTTTCAAGCTCCCCCGTGTCGCCGGACTCGCTTCCAAAACAGATACTGTCGATACAGCCGAGGCTGTGGAGGGCATACACCGATCCAAAGGTAAAGTCTTCCGCTCCCGCGCAGGCGGTCCTCACCGGAAGTTCCAGCACAATGTCCGCTCCGCACCGAAGGGCCGCCGCTGTCCTTGAGGCCGCCGAAAAAACAGCGCAGTCACCTCTCTCGGTGAATGCGCCGCTCATTACCACCGCGCAATAGTCTGCGCCGGTCTCTTTTTTTGCTTCCCTGAGAAACCTCTGATGTCCAAGATGAAACGGGTTAAATTCCGCTACTGCTCCTGTTATCCTCATACAGCCTTCGTTCTCACTCTTTGTCCGGCGCTTTGCTCACAAGAGTGAGGTCGTTCTTCAATATGCTGTTTCCCGGAACGAATCCCCTGACACAGGTGACGGGATAGATATTGGAATGTCTCCCCACAACGGTCCCCGGATTCAGCACGGTGTTACAGCCGATCTCGGCATGATCCCCGAGAATGGCGCCGATCTTTCTGAGTCCTGTCTCTATTTCCAGATCCCCGGCCTTAATGACCACGTTCTTCCGGTCCGCTTTCACATTTGACGTGATAGAGCCCGCTCCCATGTGGGCATGAAACCCGAGAACGGAATCCCCGACATAGTTGTAATGAGGGACTTCGACGCAATTGAATATCACCACATTCTTCAGTTCCACTGAATTTCCGACGACGCAATGATCCCCGACTATAGCGCTCCCTCTTATAAACGCGCAATGCCTGACTTCGGTTCCCCTTCCGATGATGCAGGGGCCGCCGATAAAGGCGCTTTCGTACACCTTTGCATCTCTCGCTATCCAGATATTCTCTCCCCGTTCTTCATAAAGAGCGGGATCCAGGGACTTGCCTTTCTCAATGATATAGTCTTTTATCAGCGGCAGCACCTCCCACGGATGATCATGTCCGTTGAAAAGGTCCGCTGCGATAGTCTCGTTCAGGTCCAGGATCTCACCGATCCTGAGCGCTTCCATGATCTGTGGCATGTCCTACCTCCCCATTTTCAAATGTACGGTTTCCGCGTCCGCGGTCATCTGCATCCCGATCACGGATGCAGCAGCATTTGCCTCATACGGTTCCCGCACACGCGGTCGTTTATCCCGGCAAAACACATCCGGAAATCCCATTGCAGTCAGGAAATATCCTTAAGCGTGATGAGGGTCACATCCTCCCTGCTCCCGAGTTTCTGAAGTTCCGGGGAGAAACCCTCCCTCGCTGCCAGCACTGTGTGGGAGACCTGTATCCTGGCGCTCCTGACCGTAGCCAGAAAAGCCCTGTACTGACTCTCGTCCATCACTCCTTTTGCGTAGGAACACAGCCCCGCGGTCCAGCTCCCGTCTTCATTTTCGGAGAGCAGATCTATCTTCCCCTTTTTGCCGTCCCATATCCCAAAACGGCCGGGAGCGCCGGGGATCAGTGATGAATCCACAATGTACTGGGATACGGCGTCTCTGAAAGCCTGCTCGCAAAATGAGGGAAGATCCTCTTCGATATACTCCTCATAAAACTCCTCAGCCGTCATTTCCAGCAGCTCCGAAAGATGCGGGAAAACGTACCTGTACCAGAACAGGAGCAGCGGATCGGATACGGCGTAGATCCCCTTCTTGGCGTTCTCCATCCCCTTTGTCTCCTCGGAGAACACCTTTTGCGCCGCCTCAAAGGCCATAAGGTTCTCTATGTAAACGCTTATCTTCGCTCTGGAAAAACCGGTGGTCCTGTAGATATCGTTCAGTTTCCGGTCCCCGGAGGCGATGGACATGAGAATGCTGCTGTACACCGCAGGCTCCCTCAAAGATCTTGCGAGCCTGAGTTCAGCTTCATTTCTGAGGGCCCCGTATTTATCGAGGATCACCTTTTCCACATTCTCCTTAAGGGAGACGTTCACGTCGAAAGCCCCGTACAGGCCGGGCCTTCCTCCCAGGATGGCGTATACCCCTATCCTGTCTTCGGCGCTCCATCCGGGAAAATGATCACTGAGCTCCGAAAATGCGCAATCGGAGAACTTCAGAAAAGCCGTGACGGAGCGGGAAAGCATTCCGGATTTTTTCAGCAGATCATTCTCCACAAATCCCACCGAGCCGGAGACCAGGAGGATCATCAGACCGGCGTACACGGTCCCGGATTCAGCAAAATCGATAAGGCTTTTCAGGAAATCGCTGTCAGGCCGGATCAGATGTTCAAAATCAAAGATGCTGATCACCAGACGCCCGTCCCTGGCGTTTTCAGCCATTTTAGCGAATATTTCCCTGTATTCGGGATACTCCTCATTTTCCGGAACGGCGCTTCCGGCTGCAGACGGGCCGGCAGAGCGGGTCTCATGGGATGACGCCGCGCTCTGTGTGCCTCCGCCCGCAAAAAAACGCTTCCCCATTATGCGGCGCTGCTGCCTGTCCTCACACTTGGACGCAGTATAAGACACGGAGGGCTTGTCCTTTGTAAACCGTTCTATCAGGCTTTTCTTTCCGGTATATTTATGTCCGTACAGAATGACCGTCTTCTGTCCCCCGGATAAATAAAGGCCCTCGAGATATTTGTAATGCCTGTCGGTGTAGTTCATAGATCACCCATCAGCAAAAGGCTTTTTCCCGCCTTGATCACATTTACAAACTCATCGGCAGGCATGGGCTTCGCCAGATAATAACCCTGTATATCGGTGCAGTCTATGGCTTCCATGAACTCGAACTGCTCCCTGGTCTCCACCCCTTCCGCGATGGTCTCGAGATTCAGTTTGGTAGCCATATACATGAGAGTCTCCATTATCACCTGGGTGTTCTCATCGGTCAGGACGGTGTCGATAAAGGATTTGTCTATCTTGAGAGTGTCGATGGGCAGATTCTTCAGGTAGGATAATGAAGAATAGCCTGTCCCGAAGTCGTCCAGCGAGATCTTTATGCCGTATCCTCTCAGGAGGGAAAGCTTGCGCGTGATCTCCTGATAATCGCCTATGAGCACGGACTCCGTGATCTCGAGCTCCAATTCCTCGGGATTCATGTTGTACTCGCTGATGATCTTCAGAAGGCTCTCCACGAAATCAGGCTGTCTGTACTGGATAGCGGAAATGTTCAGGGAAAGTCTTATGGGCTCCTTCATGATATCCTTCCATCCCACATAGTTCCTGATGGACTCCGCTATGATCCACGTCCCAAGGGGCACAATGGTGCCGCTCTGCTCGGCTATGGGAATGAATTCGGCGGGAGAAATGAATTTACCTGTCTCGTCCTTCCACCTGATAAGGGCCTCGGCTCCGCGGAGGGAGCCGTCCACGGTCCTGAACTGGGGCTGGAAATACATCATGAAATTGTTGCTGAAAATGGCGTCCTTGAGCTTATTCTCCATCTGGACATTGTTCAGGAAATCACTCAGCACATCCTGGGAGAAATAGGCCATTGAATTGCGGCCGCGGTTGCGGTTCTTGAACATGACTATCTCGGCGCAGTTCACCAGGTCCAGCGCGCTTGAAGCGGCTTCGGGATACTCCGCGATCCCGGCGGAAACCGTCAGGAGCACCTCCTGACCTCCGCTTATGGGAATGGGCTTCCCTATCCTTTCACATATCCCTTCAAATATCCTGTCCGCGCTGCTCTCTCCCGAGGGGGCGTAGGCCGCGACACAGAAGATATCTCCCGAAAACCGGGCTACCAGCACGTTGTCGCTTATGAATTCCTTCAGCAGATCCCCGAAGTGCTGGACTATCTCATCCCCTGCAATGATGCCGAGAGAGTCGTTGATGCTGCGGAAATTATCGATGTTGATGAACATCACGCTCACGGTCTCTCCCTGACCGTCCGCCTTTTCTATCATGTCTCCGAGAAGCCTTATGAAGTAGTTGCGATTGTACAGTCCGCTTATCTCATCGAAATAGACAAGGTGAGTGAGTTCCTCGTTCTGAAGATTGTATTTGGTCACGTCCCGGAAGCGGATCACTTTTTCCTCAGGCTTCCTGTCCCTTCCGTAGATCACGTTTGCTTCACACTCGATCCACATCCTGCCGGCCTTCTTCCTGACCTGAACGCCTGACAGTTCAAGACCCTTCTTTTCCAGAAAGACGGTATCCCTGAAGGGCATCACGTAATCATCTTCCACAGTGTCGAAGATCTTTTCGAAATCCGATACGGACTTTACCTCGAAGTCCCAATACTGGCTCCAGGATCCCAGAGTGCGGACCATGTTTTCCTTGAAATTCACATAGACGTAACAGCTGCTGGAAGAATCCAGTATCAGCTGCAGCATTTTCCGCTCATCCATGAGCCTGCGGTTCATAGCGTTGAGGAGGTCCACCTGGTACTTCAAATCATCCATAACTCATTTCCCCTGATCCCGAAAAGGCTTCTCCGTCATCATCTGCATCGCTCCGGATCACCCTTTGCTTTCGATATATCCGAGAGCCGTCAGGGCTTCGGCGCATTCCACCGCTCCCCCTGCTGCCCCTCTCATGGTGTTGTGTGAAAGACCCACGAATTTCCAGTCAAATATGGTGTCTTCCCTGAGCCTGCCGATGGAGACTCCCATTCCGTTTTCATGATCAACGTCAAGTCTGACCTGAGGCCTGTCATCCTCCTCCATGTATCTGATGAACTGAGAGGGAGCGCTGGGAAGCTTCTTCTCCTGAGGCATTCCGCTGTAGTTCACGAGTCTCCCGATCAGTTCCTCCTTTGTGGGTTTCTTTTTGAACCTTACGAAAGCGGCGGCGGTATGTCCGTAGAGCACGGGAATCCTTATGCACTGAGTGGTTATCCTGGGGGCTTCCGCAGGCACGATGACGCCGTTCTCGATATGTCCCCAGACCCTCAGGGGCTCCTTCTCGCTCTTCTCTTCCTCGTTTTTGATGAAGGGGATCACGTTCCCCTCCATCTCGGGCCAGTCCTTAAAAGTCTTCCCCGCGCCGGAAATGGCCTGGTAGGTCGTGGCTACAACCTCCACAGGCTCAAATTCCTTCCACGCCGTAAGCGCGGGAGTATAGCTCTGTATGGAACAGTTGGGTTTTACGGCGATAAAGCCCCTCTTCGTCCCCAGTCTCTTCCTCTGGTATTCGATGACGCCGAAGTGCTCCGGATTGATCTCCGGGATCACCATGGGCACGTCCGGAGTCCATCTGTGGGCGCTGTTATTTGACACCACGGGAGTTTCGGTTTTAGCGTAACGCTCCTCAATATCCCTGATCTCGTCAGCGGACATGTCCACGGCTGAGAAGCAGAAATCCACCTGTTCGGATACCTTTTCCACCTCGGTCACATCGCAGATGACCATGTCCTTCACATTCTCCGGGATGGGGGTGTCCATCTTCCAGCGTCCTTCCACGGCCTCTCCGTATTTCTTTCCCGCGGATCTGGGAGACGCGGCTATGACCGCAGTCTCGAACCAGGGATGCTCCGACAGTATCTTTATGAATCTCTGTCCGACCATTCCCGTACCGCCCAGTATCGCGCATCTAAGTTTCCTGTCCATCTTTCATTCCTCCTGTATGATATGGTATCCGTGTCCCGCTCATCCCGGGACACGGTTCAGTGACCGCTGATCCGCCCTTCCTTAAGCTTTTCCTCCATGGAAATGATATAGCGTTCCATGGCTTCTTCTCCGGGAGCTCCCCCGGTGTTTCTCCGTCTTACGCAGTTCTCTATGCTCACGCAGTCGTAGATATCATCGGAGAACAGGTCTGAGAAGCCCTTCCACTCCTCCATCGTGAGTCCGGAAAGAGCTTTGGCGTTTTCTATGCAATACCTCACTATCTCACCGATGACCTTGTGGGCGTCCCTGAAGGGCATGCCTTTATTTACAAGATAATCAGCCGCATCGGTGGCGTTTGTGAAGCCCATCTCGCAGCTCTTTCTCATCCTGTCCCTGTCAAATGAGATCGAATCCATCATGCCCGCATACATCCTGACGCAGGAATAGGCCGTATCGTCCGCATCGAAGAGCGCTTCCTTGTCTTCCTGCATATCCTTGTCATAAGCCAGCGGGAGTCCCTTCATGGTGGTGAGCATGGAAATAAGATCCCCGTACACCCTGCCGGTCTTCCCTCTGATAAGCTCGGCTATATCCGGGTTCTTCTTCTGTGGCATGATGCTGGAGCCGGTGGAAAAGCCGTCGGAAACGGTCACAAAAGAGTATTCGTTCGAATTCCATATGATGATCTCCTCGCAGCTTCTGGAGAGATGCATCATGATGATGGAAAGAGCGGAGATATATTCGATGACGTAATCCCTGTCGGAAACCGAATCCATGGAATTGGCGGTGGGTCTGTCAAAGCCCAGTTCATCCGAGGTGAGCTGCCTGTCAAGGGGATATGTGGTGCCTGCAAGGGCCCCCGCCCCGAGAGGGCACTCGTTCAATCTGACGTACAGATCCCGTATCCTGAGCCTGTCCCGGTGGAACATCTCAAAATAGGCCGCCATATGGTGGGAAAGCGTCACCGGCTGCGCCTTCTGAAGGTGGGTAAAGCCGGGCATATATGTGTCTTTGTTTTCACGGATGAGCCTTGCAAGGACCTCTTCCAGACTGAAGAGCGCGCTGTCCAGTTCCAGCGCCCTGCGCCTCACATACATCCGCATGTCAAGGGCCACCTGATCGTTCCTGCTGCGTCCGGTATGGAGTTTCTTTCCGGCATCGCCGATCCTCTTCACCAGAGTGCTCTCCACGAAGCTGTGGATATCTTCATAGGAATCATCGGGCTCTGTCCTGCCCTGCTCCATATCGGAGAGGAGTTCCTTCAGAGCGCCGATCAGGAGATCTCTCTCCTCTTCCTTCAGGATGCCGCATTTGCAGAGCATCCCGGCGTGGGCGATGCTGCCCTCTATGTCTTCCCTGAAAAGTCTTTTGTCGAAGCCAATGGAATCCTGAAAGGACGCTGCTTCCTCATCAAGAGATCCCTCAAATCTTCCGCCCCAGAGTTTTTCCATCTTTCCTCCCAAACCACGGGATGTCACTTCTTCCCGTCCCTGTTGCCGGCATCGTCGGCCGGCATCCCAGCTCCTGTTTCCGGACAGGGACCGACAGTCTCTCAGCCCCTGCTGCCGGAACCGGCGTCCGGATCATCGGATGATATTCTATTCTACCCGCATAAAAAAGTCAAAATAAACTTTAATTTTCACCCCAAAAGGCGATGCTCCCGCTTTCCCGGGATCTTTTTACATCGATGATCCTCTGATTTGAGGAACCGCGGAACCTCAGGCTTATGTCTTTTTTTGCCAGGACAAAGGGACCGTCCACCAACACATCCGTCAGATCGAGGATCCTGTCCGTGAACCCCGTATGCTTTCTCCCTCCGGGGACGAGATCGGAATCGTAGATGTATCCGGTATATATCCAGACGTTTTTCCCGGGATGGGCGATCTTTGCCCCATTCAGGAGTTCCCACACCCCTTCCTGATTCTCTTCCTCCATGGGATCGCCGCCCAGGATCGTGATGCCCGACACATAGTCCGGGGAGAGGGAGCCTATGATCCTGTCCCTGTATTCCGCCGTCATCGGTTCCCCCGCCGAGAAATCCCAGGTTTCGGGCTGGAAGCAGCCCTCGCACCTGTTCCTGCAGCCGCTGACGAAAACGCTGGTCCTGCAGCCGGGGCCGTTGGCTATATCCAGATTCTTTACCGCGCAGATATTCATAAAATCTCCTTTTCTCCGTTTTCTTCTGTATCCGGCGTGCCGGACCCGACGCCGGCAGCTCTCTTTACCTCGCTCTTCTTTTTCCTGTACATCCATGCGCAGCAACCCAGCACGCTCAGAAGGGTGAGCATGAGACCCGGTCTGAAGCCCGCAGGCACGTAGTACATCTCTATCCTGTGATTCCCGCTTCCCACGTCGAAAGCGAGGAAGGAGGAATCGACGCTGTATGCGGGAGTCTTCACGCCGTCCACAAAGACTGTCCACCCCCTGTCATATGAAAAGGTGGTGAGCATCGTGCTGTCTTCGGGAACGTCCGCGGTCCCCGACAGTGAAGTCCCGGTCCACTCCATGCCGTGGAGTCCGCCCTTTTTAAGGAGCATAAAGTCCTTTTCAAACACATCCTCGTCAAGGGTGGCCACGTACACATTCCCCGTGACACCGCCCTGTCCGGCGTTGATGGTGACCCCAACCTTTGAACCTTTTTCAAGATATCCCAGATCAGTGAACCCCGCTTCGCCCGGAGCGGGCATAAAGGTTCGCCCCTCGGAATTCACCAGTATGGAATCACAGTCGATGCAGTCCACGTAGACATAGACCTGTCCGGGATAGTCGATCCTGCAGTTCAGGGTTCCGGTGGTATGCTCAGCATTCCCTCCCGGAAGGGTAAATGAAACGCCGGTATCCACGTCGTAGGTCTGCATCAGGGAGGCGGGATCCGGAGACACCGGGTTCGCTTTGAGGATCAGCGCCCCGTTTCCGGTCATGGCAGTCATCAGGTCGTTCTGGCAGGTCACCGGATCATACTTAACCCCGGAATAGGTTCTTATTTCCCTGCTGCAGGCAAAGGCGGGAGGAAGGGCGCAGTCGTTCCTGTAAATATTCACCCTGTTCTCACCGTCCAGCACGGAAGAAAAGAAGGTAAGAGCGGGCCTCCCCTCGGCTATATTGCCCGGGGTCATATAATACCTGACGCCCAGGAAGGAATCCAGCACCGGCATGAAGCAGGTCTCGAACTGGGAATTTGAGCCGGCAGACATGCCGAGATTCCTCATGCTCTCCACGGTATTCCGGTAATGGGTGGATGAAAATACCGAGGTACAGTTGAAACCGTAGAACATGCCGTCCATATTGGTAAAGCTCTCGGAATCCTGCATCCTGTAAAAGCCTTCGGTATCCCTTGATCTGACGTATTTTACGGCATCGGACATGAGGGCGTGGTAATCGTCCTCGATATATGAACTCCTGACCGTGAAATAGCCGGAGCCCTGCATGTTGAGCCTTGTGAACGCGCATGACACCACGATCTCCACGGTCATGCACAGCATCATAAGAGCGCAGACATACCGCCTGTTCAATCCCCCGGAAAGAAGCATCGCGTAAACCGCCACCAGGGCGAGGCTCACATAAACGCTTGTAAATGAGAGTTCCGTCTCAAAGGTCGCATCCGCCCACAGTATGTACAAAGCGGCCGCTCCGCAGGACAGCAATACGTCTCCGTAGGTAAACTCTCTTATCCGATCAAGGCACAGGCACACAAGTATCACGTTCAGGAACACGAAAATAAAGGCGTTCCTGTAGGGAAGCCCCACGGGATAATGGAAAAAGTTCCAGAAGAGCATCACGTCCCTCAGGGAAAAGGAGAGTATGATAAATACAAGAGCCGAAAACACGGCGGTCTTTACCCTCAAAGGGATGCTCTTAAGGCGGAAGAAAAGGATCAGACATATCATAGACATAAGGCCGGAGTACAGGTTCACCAGATTTTCGTTTAAGACCGCAGGCTGCACTCCGAAGAGCATACGGGTAAACTCCGTCAGAAAATGGCTGTTCATGCCTGCGCCCTGCCAGGTATCCCCCCCTGCGGGCGTTGCCGACAGGTGGAGTGCCGTGGGGATAATGAGCCAGCTCACAAGGGCAAATGAGAGACAGGTCTTGAGAAACAGACTGCCTAAGGTCCTGAGAGCAGCTTTCACCGGGGTCCTGTCGCTTATGCACTTCATGAGGAACCACATAAACACGAACACCAGCACCATATACGAAAGATAGAAGTTGAGATAAAGGGAAAGGGCCGTGAGGAGTATGTAATTCCGGGAGCCCTTTTTCTCAAGCATGTCGTTCAGAGCGTTGATGACCAGGGGCATGACGGCGATCACGTCAAGCCACATTATGTTCCAGGAATAGGCGGTGACGTACATGGACAGAGCGTACATGACCGCTCCGGTAAAGCAGGCGGCGTTCCCCGCCCCGGTGATCCGCTTGAGGGCGTAAGCCGTGGATGCCCCGGAAAGCGCCACCTTTACAACGATAATGACAAAAAAATACTCCGTGAGGACCGATATGGGAAACAGTATCACAAGAAGGTTGAGAGGGCTTGAAAGATAATAGGCAAAGGTGGGCAGCATAGCCTCCCCAAGTCCGGCTTCCGCGGTGTACAAAAGACTGCCCCTTCCCGAAAAAAATCTTTTCAGGTACACGATAAAGGGCATGTACTGGGAATAAAGGTCTCCCGTGACCACCGTGTTTCTTCCGAAAGGGTACACTCCCGCCACCGCAAAGCCCAGAACAGCAGCGGCGGCACAGAACACGGCGGTGATCAGCGGAAGCGGTATCCTTCTGATCCGGTCACAGATTGTCTTTAAAGCGCTCATAGGGGGATTATACGAAAAAAGCCCTCTACGGTCAAAAGTTTTTGATCAAAATCAGGAACATGTCTTGACAAGAATTTCATCAGATAGTATGATGTATCTCGCGTTTCGAAATCGCATGCGGAAGTGTCGGAACTGGCAGACGAGCAAGACTAAGGATCTTGTGGTGGAAACACCGTGTGAGTTCAAGTCTCATCTTCCGCACAGATACAGCGGCTTCAGGGAGGCCCCTGACAGCCGCTGTTGAAGGTTAAGGCCTCTGCAGAAGTGGCGGAATTGGCAGACGCGCAGGCTTCAGGTGCCTGTGGTGGCAACATCGTGCGGGTTCAAGTCCCGCCTTCTGCAAATCATCATGAGCGTGGGTTTCCCACGCTTTTTTATTTTTCCGGGTTTGTCCGGCGCCTTATTCGGGCCGGGCGCTGAGACTGCTCAGGACCGTCGCCAGGTAATAGACAAGGGAGCACTCGCTGTCCTGCCATATACGGTGAGTCCTGTCGGTGGCGCATATGATGAAACTCCTGCCGTCCCCTGCCCCGCCTGTCTCCGCGGCGATAAATGAAGCGATATTTCGGTCCTCAAGAGCCAGGAAAAGCTTCGGGCTCACGGAAGAGACCTCACTGATCGAATTACAGACACAAAGCCCTTTACGGATGTATCCGGCCGCATCGGATCCGTCGCCCTTCACCTCTTTGTCCAGGACCGCGTAAAAATTCCCGTTCCGGTCCGTATAATACAGATCGTCTATCTTCAGGACCTCCGAAAGATGAGGCATGAGTTCAGCCAGCCCCTTCTCCGGATCCGGAGCATTTTCCAGGATCTCCCTGATGAGGACCATATCCGAGCTCAGGTTGTGCTTGGATATCTTTTTGATATCGATCTTTTCATGTTCATCTTTCCTGTATACGGTAAAGCAGTTCCGTCCCTTTCCCTTCCCGATATAAAGGCACTTGTCGATCAGGGCAAACAGTTCCTTAAGACCGGCTGAGTCCGCCGGAAAGGATGCGCTTCCAGTCGTGCTCGTGATAAACACCTTTCCGCTTTCGACAGGGATATCGCGCCTGAACACGCCGCCCTCACTGTACAGTTTCTCCCAGAAGGCCAGATTTTCCTCATATTCCGTATCCCTGAGGTTTATCAGCAAAAGCTCGTCTCCACCGAAACGCCCCACCAGCCCGAAGCCGTCGGTGTATCCCGAGAGAGCCCTGGTTACCTCCTTCAGCACCATATCCCCTGAAGTATGTCCGTAACGGTCATTTATAAATTTAAAATTGTCCAGATCCAGGATGGAAAGGGAAAAAGGCGTGCCGTTTGAGATAAGGGAGAGGGCGAAGTCATTCATGAACCCTCTGGTGATGACGCCGGTGAGGGGGTCCAGTATCTCTTCGACGGAGGTATAGTCCAAAAGCCTGTCCCAGAAGGGATATTTACGGAGTCCCTCTACCGTATACACTATCTGTCTGCTTTCGGACCTTCTCTGCTTCCGCATCAGATCGGTTATATCCATGAAGCTCCCGACAAGACCTACTATCTCATCGCCCTCGTAGAGAGGTCTCTTGGAGGCTATGATATCCCGCTCCTCGTCTCCCACCATACACTTGCCCTGCACCTTATAGGTGGACTCGCCGGAGAGCACTCTCAGTTCATCCTGTCTGAAAGGCTCGGGATCGCTGTGCCAGTTCATGTCCTCGTCGGTTTTTCCCACCAGGACGTCCTCCGATTCAAAGCCGTAAAAGTCGAGAAAAGCCTGATTCACCCCGAGGAACCGTCTGTCCTTGTCCTTCCAGAACACACAGTCCTGGGATGTATTGATGATGCTGTCAAACAGCGTGATGCTCATTTTCATAGTACTGTCTTCCATTTTCTCACATCCAGCTCATCCTTCTGCTGGTCCTTTCCTCTCCGGTGCGCTCCGCATCCCGCATCAGGATGGACATATATGCGTCCTGCAGGGCTTCTCTGAGCTGATAAGGCGCATCCGCTCTGCCCGCTGAATACTCCGCGGTCTGCTTCATAAGGAGCGCAACGGCGGTTTCGTCCTCGGACAGGCCGCAGGGGCCGAAAGGCGGTTCATACAGGGTTTCCCCCATCAACGATATCCTGCGGATCTCCTTTGCCACTCTGAAATTGGGGTTGGAATACCCGGTGGGTACGCTTTCTGACCCGGTCACGATCGCCGCTTCAACTCCCCGGTTTTCCCCGTCGAGATAATAAACCCTTCCGTCCGTGATCTCACCTCTCACGCCCTGTATCCTGTAACTGTTCCTCCTTATGGGAGAACGGTACTGTTCGGAGTCGAAGTCATAGAAGGCCGCCTTTCCGTTGTCAAATTCAAACACGGCCACTGTCCTCTTACTCTTTCCCATGCGTCCGTCGCTGAATTCCTCATACCGGGTGAGAGTTTCCGCCACGGGGAACTCATAAGACTTCCCTCTGACCGTAAATCCGGCGTATACAGGGATCCCGAGAAATGCTCTGATAAGGCCGGCCCCGTGATAGTCGTGGGCAAGGGAGATATTGACGGAGTTCACTTCGCCGATAAGGCCTTTATTGATCACTTTGAGCAGAGAACTGTAGGAAGCGTAATGAGTATACTGTTCCGCGACGACCAGCTTACGCCCGAGGAGATGCGCGTCCCACAGACGTTCAAGAGCGTTGATGTCGAGTCCCGCGGGAGTCTCTGCCAGAACCGTAAATCCGCGTTCAAGCCATCTGAGAGCAACCTCCGTACCCACGGTCTTGCTCACCGCGGTCACTACGAGATCAGGTCTTTCCCTTATGCATTCCTCGTCGGAGGCCACAGCATTTACGCCGTAAAGAGACTTTATCCTCCCGGCCTTTTCCTCATTCCTGCAAAGCACAGCCCTGAGGTCGAAGAGTTCAGGCAGGGCTTTTGCTATCCTGATGTAATACCCGGCTCTCCATCCGGAGCCGACGACTACAAAACGGTATCTTTCCATCACACCGTCCCCGCAGCATGTTTCTTTTTCTCAAGCCATTCCTCGAACTGCTTTTCAAATTCCCTTTCCTCCGGGCTTCCGGGCTTCGGCACTTCAACCATCCGCCTTTCCCAGGAGGAAAGGTATATGGCGTTTGACAGAAGCAGGCTCTTTCTGCCCTCTCTTCCGTCGGCGACGCTCTTTCCCTTTCCTTCTATCTCATCTGCAAAACCCTGCAGCACTTTTTCATAAAAATGTTCTTCGGTCTCAGGCGTGTACGTGCTCCAGTCCCCCTTTATCTTCCTGAAGAAATCGGTGCTGTTCTTCCGGTATTCGGATTCGCTGCATCCCAGTTCCTTTTCAACCCCGCCGATCCTGAGGGTCCCCTTCTCGCAGACTATCATGGCTTCATCCAGGGAGATCTCCAGCCTGTTGACCCCCGGAGCTTCCCCTGTGGATGTGATAAATACCCCTTCCGCGCCGTTGTCCCACTCCATGTACGCCGTGACATCATCCTCCACCTCTATATGGTGGAAACGGCCCTCCTTGCAAAAGCCCTGAACTCTGGCAGGATTCCCGCATATCCACTGAAGGAGATCCAGATTATGAGGGCACTGGTTTAACAGGACCCCGCCTCCGTCGCCGGCCCAGGTCGCGCGCCAGGCTCCCGAGGTGTAATACCGTTCCGGCCTGTACCAGTCGGTGACGACCCAGTTCACTCTCTTTACCGAGCCGTACTTTCCGCTTTGCACCAGTTCCTTAAGCTTTATGTAAATGGGAAGCGTCCTCTGATTAAAGACCATGGAAAAAACTTTTCCCGATCGGTCCGCAGCCTCTTCCATGGTCCTTGCCTGTCTGGAATATACCCCCGAAGGCTTGTCGCTCAGCACGTGGAGTCCGTTTTCAAAAGCCCGCACTGCCACAGGCTCGTGAGCGTAATGGGGGGTTGCGACTATGACAGCGTCAAGAGCGATCCCGCCCTTTTTCACCGCATCAAAAAGGTCGTCCGCTCTTTCATACACCGGGACTCCCTTATCCAGTGACGGTTTTAATAGTTCCCTGTACTTCTCCTTTACTCTGGTGATGGCGGAGAGCTCCATCCCGGATACCGCACCATCCTGAAGAATGGAAGCGTAACGGCTTCCCATATTTCCCACTCCGATAACTGCCGTTCTGATCATACCTCACATCCTCCGTATTCATTATAATATTGCATTGTGTCGGGAACGCCTGCCCGCCGGGCTTTCCCCCGGCGCAGGTTCGGACAGTTGGCCAAACTATCTCCTCGTGTAAAAGGTATAGGTATTCTTTCCCTTCTTCTTTGATTCGTACATGGCCTCATCGGTCATTTCGAAAAGACTTGAGATATCCGTGACCTGTTTTCCGTGGACTATTCCCACGCTGATGGACACGGGAGGGAGCCCGTCATCGGTATTCTCGAGCCCTTCATTTATCTGTTCGATCTTCTTCTCTATGAGCCTGTGCTGGTTTCCTCCGGAATGCACCATGAAGACGACGAATTCATCGCCGCCCACCCTGCAGATGTAATCGTCGTCGCGGAAGGCGCTCCTTATGACCTGAACGAGCTTCTTCAGCACCTTATCCCCGGTCTCGTGTCCGTAGGTGTCGTTTATGCCCTTAAAATTGTCCACATCGAAGAGCATCATATAGGTGGAGTCCAGATCTATGCCGCTCAGCAACAGATCGTAACCGGCCCGGTTGTAAGCCCCCGTCAGTTCATCATGGGAAGCCTTGTAATTCAGCCTTTCCAGACTGTTCTTGTAGGAAGAATACATCTTGTTGTAGGCTTTCGCCAGGTATCTGAACTCATTTGCGCCAACCTCAGGGATGGGACTGTCCTCCCTTATCCGGTCTACCGCCTGGAGAACGGGATTTATCCCGAGATAAGCCGTGAGCCACACCATGAAGATGATGGACAATGTCAGGAGCACTATTACCGCCCTGCCCAGGTTCATCTCTCTCCTGAGGGACTGCATTTCCTTATCCTCGATCCGGCGCGTCAGAGTGTCGATCTCCTGGAGGCTTTCGCTCATATCCTGCCTGATCCGGTCCTTCTGCTCGTAATAATCATCATTGAGGACCACCTCCGTGGCCCGCCTCATTTTTTCTTCGGGGGATAGAGCGGCGTCTTCATCGGTGAGATTTACCTGCTTCAGGACCTCGGGATAATCCGTATATCCCTTTGCTTCTATGACCAACCGCATGGCGTAGTATTCCCTGTCCATAAGGATCACCGAATTGTCAAGGGCCTGATTGAGTTCTTCCACCGCCCTTGCCCTGTCCGCATCCGTCCCCATGGCGGCGATGGCTTCCTCTCTCCTGTTGGTCTCAAAGGCCTCCGTAAAGTATTCCTCGAGGAATCTCATATCCCCGTCTATGGTGAAGCGCTGCACCCTTTCCGTAAGATAATCGGAGGCGTCCATCAGTTCATGAGCCGCCTTTTCAAGTTCGATGTGTTCCTCAGTCGCCCCGGCAAGACTCATAAATGCTTCCGATAGCCTGAAGGTGGAAAAGATCAGTGTCCCCGAAAGCAAAAGCGTGATCACTATAAGGCATGAGTGGATCATGCGAAGAGATATTCCGTTTTTATTATCTTCAGCCATCACAAGCCCCCATAAACAGTATGATATCATGACCAAAGCCCGGCAAAAAACGTCCCGATCGGCTCTCCGGTCCCTGCGCGAAACATCGCACGTTCAACCATTATACATCAGAACTGAGTTTTTTCCACAAGGGTTCCCTCACTGTATCAGCATTGCGTCCCCGAAGGAAAAAAATCTGTATCTCTCCCGGACTGCCGTATTATAGGCGGCGAGAGTGTTCTCTCTCCCTGCAAAGGCCGAAACCAGCATGATCAGCGTCGATTCGGGAAGATGAAAATTGGTAATAAGGGCGTCCACCGCCTTAAACCTGTACCCGGGATAGATAAAAATATCCGTATCCCCGGAGCACGGCCTCACTATTCCTTCTTCATCCGATGCGGATTCCAGAGTCCTTACCGAGGTTGTTCCGACGCACACCACTCTGCCCCCGTTTTCCCTTGCCCGGTTTATCCTGCGGGCGGCGTCTGCGCTCACCACGAAATGCTCCGTGTGCATATGGTGGTCCAGTATATCTTCCTCCTTCACGGGTCTGAAGGTTCCCAGTCCCACGTGGAGAGTCACATATACGATGTCTACCCCCTTTTCCCCGATCCCTGAAAGAAGTTCTTTTGTAAAATGAAGACCCGCCGTGGGCGCGGCGGCAGAGCCGTCGTAACGGGCGTAGACAGTCTGATATCTGTCCCTGTCCTTAAGCTTGTGCCTGATATAGGGAGGCAGGGGCATCTCCCCGAGAGAATCCAGGACCTCCTCAAATATCCCGTCATAGCGGAAACGTATCTTCCTGATGCCTTCCTCAAGGATATCCAGAGCTTCCGCTCTCAGCCTTCCGTCGCCGAATTCAAGTTTCTGTCCGGGTCTGCATTTCTTCCCGGGATTCACAAGGGTTTCCCAGGTATCGGTTTCATTTTCAAGCCTTCTGAGGAGGAGCACCTCCACTGCACCACCCGTGCCCTCCCTGCGGCCCATGAGCCTTGCGGGGATGACCTTTGTGTCGTTCAGGACCAGGACGTCCCCCCTGTTCAGGTATCCGGGGAGATCCCGGAAATACCTGTGGGTAACGGCCCCGGTATCCCTGTCCATCACCATGAGTCTGGAGGAAGACCTGTCGGACAGAGGATCCTGCGCGATCAGTTCCTCCGGAAGCTCATAATGAAAATCAGATGTCTTAAGTCCCATGGTTGCCGACAGCGCCCGGACTCTTCAGATGCTGCAATGTCTCAGGAAAGACACGTAGCCTCTGTATGTCTCATATACGTCGGCCTTGCTCACAGCTTCCCAGGGAGCGTGCATGTTCAGCACCGGAACGCCTATGTCGATGACGTTCATTCCGTACAGGGCGAGGATATAAGCGATGGTGCCTCCGCCTCCCTTATCCACTTTCCCCAGTTCGGACGTCTGGAAGGTAACCTTGTCCGTATCCATGATCTTTCTGAGATGGGCGATATATTCGGCGTTTGCATCATTTGAGCCCGACTTTCCCCGGGATCCCGTAAACTTGCTGAAGGCAGGGCCACAGCCGAAATAAGCGGCGTTCTTCTTGTCATATGCCGAAGCATAGAGGGGGTCAAAGGCGCTTGTGACGTCCGAGGAGAGCATGGCGCTGTTCTGCAGGCATCTCTTCAGATCCAGATCCGAGTACTCCCTGTTTACAAGGTTCAGTATTTCCGCCACACAGTTTTCAAAGAATCTGGACTGCATGCCCGTGGCTCCCACGCTCCCTATCTCCTCCTTGTCCGTAAGGATGCAGCAGGAGGTGCGGTCGGGTGCCTCCACGTCCAGAAAAGCCTTTATGGAGCCGAAGGCGCAGACCCTGTCGTCATGTCCGTAGGACAGGATCATACTCCTGTCGAATCCGGCCTCTCTGGCCTTTCCCGCAGGGACCACCTCAAGCTCCGCGGAAATAAAATCCTCCTCCTCGATGCCGTATTCCTTTTTCAGGACGTCCAGGAGCATCCCCCTGACCTTTTCCTTTACCCGTTCCTTATCACCTGTCTTTTTCCCGCCTTTTATCACCAGGGGCCTGTTTGCGGCTATGATATCCAAATCTTCCCCTTCCACGGCCTTTGACGCCTTCTTTTCCATCTGTTCCTGAGCCATGTGTATCAGGATGTCGGAGACAAAGAACACAGGATCGTCCTCATCCTCGCCTATGTTGAGTTCCACTGTCGTCCCGTCCTTCTTCACCACAACGCCGTGGATAGCAAGAGGGATCGTGACCCACTGGTACTTCTTTATCCCTCCGTAATAGTGTGTGTCGAGAAGGGCAAAACCGCCGTCTTCATACACCGGTATCTGTTTGATATCGAGCCTGGGAGAATCTATGTGAGCCCCGAGAATGTTCATGCCCGCCGAAAGGGGTTTCTTTCCGATATTGAACAGGATCACTGATTTGTTCATATTTACGGCGTAGACCTTTGATCCGGGCTTCAGTCTGTCACCCTTCCCCATCACAGCCGGAAGTTCCCTGTAGCCGGCCTTTTCAGCCATGTCCACGATCAGGTCGGTGCACTCCCTCTCCGTCTTTCCGCGGCTCAGGAAATCGATGTATTCCCCGGAAAAGGCCTCCAGTTCCTTCATTTTTGCGGGAGATAGACTTTCCCAGACGTTCTTTTTTTCCATGATGTCTCCTTTCTCCATGCTGCAAAGCATGCTCTGCCAATGGCTCAGACTGTCGTTTTGACAGAAGAAATATCCTTTTAAGCCTGTCCCCTGTTCCCGGGGGCGGACCCGAAATATCATTTTACATCATTTTCACGGGAATTTCGAGGGGATTCTTCCTCAATGATCTCTTTCCTCAGGAACTGCCTGAGCATCTCGTCCAGCCTGGCAGGTTCCACGGGTTTGGCCAGGAATCCGTCAAAGCCCGCCTCCTTGAACATCCGCGGAGAGTCGCTCATGGCGTTTGCGGTGAGAGCGATGATGACCGCCTCCTTCCCGCCCTCCAGGGACCTTATCCTCTTTGCAGCTTCTATCCCGTCCATTTCCGGCATCATATGATCCATGAGTATCAGGTCGAAGGGCTTAAGCTTTTCAAAGCAGCGAATGGCTGCGATCCCGCTGTTCACGGAGACAGGCTTGATCCCGTAGGGTCTCAGAAGTCCCTCCGCCACCTTTATGTTCAGTTCCATATCGTCCACGATCAGGACCTTTGCCTTTTCGGCTCTGAAGGCGGCTTTAAAGGCTTTCACCCGGTGAGCCGCAATGGATCCGCCGGTAACTCCCACTTCCGTCCAGTCTTCGACTTTGTTGACCACATCGAAGGAAAAGGTGGAACCTTCCCCATACACGCTCTCGGCTCTGAGCCCCCCTCCCATGGCCTCCGCAAGCCTTTTGGATATGGTGAGGCCCAGTCCCGTCCCCTCCATGGGATGGGTGATCCTTGTATCAGCCTGCGTAAAGCTTTCAAATATCCTGTTCAGATCCTCTTCTCTTATGCCGATCCCCGTATCCCTGACGCTGAACTTAAGACGGCAGCTGTCGCCGGTCAGCTTCTCATGCGACATCTTAAGGGTGATCTCGCCCTCATCGGTGAATTTGGCGGCGTTGTTCAGAAGGTTAATGAGGATCTGCCTGATCCTGACCTCATCGCCGATAAGCTGCACGGGAACAGAGGGATCGATGTCCACTTTGAGCTTTACAGCCTTGTCCTGCAGCCTCATGCGTATGATCTGTGTCACATCATAGATAAGGGAATCTATCCGGTAAGGAGAATCGACTATCTCCATCTTCCCCGATTCGATCTTTGAAAAGTCCAGGATATCATTAATGATGGTCAGTAGAGATTCCGATGCGGACACTATCATTGAGGCGTTATTTCGCGTCTCCTCTTCTTCACTGTCCCTGAGGATCAGTTCCGCCATTCCGCATATGGCGTTCATGGGAGTCCTGATCTCATGGGACATGCTTGCCAGGAATTCGCTCTTGGCTCTGTTGGAGCTTTCGGCTTCCAGCACCAGTTCCTCTTCCTTGGTAATGTCCGTCAGGCTCATGATATAGCCGTATACCTCTCCGTACCTGTCGAGAGCGACTCTCATGTTGGCCTGAAGGATCTCGTCACGTTCCCGGATATGGCATTTAAATACAAGGACTCTCTCCCTCTTCAGGGTCTCAAATATATCTTCCGGACTCATGTCCGTCACAAGAAGATCATCAAGGCCGAGCCCCGTCGCAAAGCCCAGTTCATTTCGCGCATAGTTGTTTAATTCTACTATCGTCTGCTTAACATCGAAAATGACTATCCCTTCATTCAAAACCTTTTGCGCATAATCCCCCAGCGTCTTTGATGAGATGGAAAAAGCATTGTACTGCTCGGAAGCCACGTACCAGAGGACAAGGGATACCCCCGCCCCGATGCCTGAAGAAGGGATGGAATACTGAAGGTATGACGCCAGGATCGTATCCGGGACAGCTCC
>JAEELB010000131.1 GCA_016288705.1 Lachnospiraceae bacterium
GGATTTTGCCCTCCTGAAGAAACTGGCCGGCATTGTGAACGTGGTGGGAGAGGGAGAAGATGGCGGAGGCCTTTTGGATCTGGTGTCCGTTCTTGAAGAACTGGAGAAGGTCACCAAGGAAGAGCTTAATTTTACCAATGAAGCGAACAATACACGCCTCTTCAAGGAAAAGTGCATAGAGGACGAGGAAGTGATCACCTGTCCTACCATAATCGACGAGCTGTCCACGGAGAAGATACTTACAATGACCTTCGTGGACGGGTATTCCATATCGAAGAAGGAAAGGATCGTCGAGGAGGGCTACGACCTAGCGGAAGTGGGAGGCAAGATAGTCAGGAACTATGTCCATCAGGTGCTGGATGTGGGACTTTTCCATGCGGATCCCCATCAGGGAAATATCATGTTCTCCAACGGAAAGCCTTACTGGATCGATTTCGGCATGATCGGGACCATCAGCGAGGCCAATATCAACATGATCTCCCAGATAGTGCTGGGAGTCATCCAGGGTGATGCGGATTCCCTCGCCTCGGCGGCCATGACCATGGGGACGGTGGGAGCAAAGACCGACAGGGGAAAGCTCATGCAGGACATTGATTCTTTCCTTGAAAAGTACATGACGGGAACCAGCATTGCGGATGTGAACGTGGATGAAATGTTTTCGGGCTTCTCGGATCTGGCTTCCAGGAACAACATATCCCTTCCCTCCGAATTTACCATGCTCCTTCGCTCCCTCATAATGATAGAGGGCGTGATCGAGGAGATGTGTCCGGAACTGAACCTGTTCGAGATACTTTCAAACAAGTTCATGGACAGGGCGAAGCAGAACTTCGACTTGAAGCAGAGCCTTATTGACGTGGGGACGGAAGCTTTATCCCTGGGCAAGAAGGCAGCGAAGATCCCGGCTCTCTGCGCGGACGCCCTGAAGGACATCGTAAAGGGGAATTTCAAGATCAATCTGGAACTTACGGGTTACGAGCCCCTGGCCGTGCAGCTCGGGAAAATGGTGAGGAACATAGTGCTTGCGGTGTTCGCCTGCGTCATCTTTTTCGGCTCCTGCATACTCTGTACGGCGGATGTGGGACCTGTAGTTGGGGAGAACATGCCCCTGCTGGCGATCTGCGGTTTCCTTTTTTCCATAGCCCTGGGCATTTATTCCATCAAGCAGATGAAATAGGGATGATAGACCGCAGGTGTTCATCCTGCAGGGCAAAAAAACAAAGAAATACCGGTCCGACAATGCCGCATCACAGGATGCGGCATTTTATTCTTGATTGTGTAAATTGTCTCTGAAAGCACGAAACCATAAATTTCTTTTTTCATTTCGTAATAAATAATGGTATAATTTATGATGGTATGTCCGCCCGCCGGGCGGCTGCCCGTTATCCGGCGGATGATGAAGGCTGTCCGCAAAACGGCCGGTCGATGATGGGAAGGAACAGCCTTTTGAGGGGCTGAGTGTAGTTTGGGAGAGGAGAGAAAAGTATGATCACAGGATTGAAAAGGACTATAAGCATAGCGCTTTGCGCGGCCATGCTCGCCGCATCCATCCCCGTGAACAGTGAGGCTCATTGGGACACGGGAGACAAAGAGAAACCTGTTTCGATCTCCACCCGTGAGGACGGGACCGTTGAGGTCGAAGACAGCTGGGAAGAGACGTATCCCTACGGCGCTTTCCTCTTCGACAACAGTGAATCTGCCGTGACGGAGGGCGGTAACGAGGTCACGATCCCTCTCTACCGCCTTGGCGGGACTAAAGGCAGAGCCACTGCATATATCGCCTACGCTCCCGTGGTGGCCATCATGGGAAATGAGACCCCGGCCTACGGTCTTGCGGCGGGCAGCGATGACGTGCAGATAAGTGTGGAAAATCCTCTGCCCATCGCTCAGTATCAGGCGGTCGGAAAAGACGCCGATCCGGATCCTTCGGACACTGCGATCAAAGAGGCTGAATACGTCGGGGACGATGCCGAGCCCGGAGACAGGTCGCTGACCATTGAACCTAAGGCGGACGGCTACCAGTGGTACATTCTACATGAGGGGCGCTGGAAGATAGTGGAAGGCGCCGTGAAGGCTGAGTTCGTGGTGTCAAAGGACATGATGGAGGATGCCGACTTCCGCTGTGTGTATGAAAAAGGCGGGAAAAAGTTCTGCTCCATGTCCTACAGGGGTGAGGCCTACGAAAAGCCGGAGCCCGAAGTGACGGAAGAAGCCCCCAACGACATCGACCTCAAGCCCGAAAAGACTTTTACCGATCTCGACCTCTCTGAAGGCGATCCCTACAGCCCCGCCATGTTTTCCGTAACCTTCGCGGACGGCGAGTGGATGAAGGAGATAAAGGTGAAGGCTCCCGACAATGAAGACGCTGATCCCATCCGGATGGGCACTTTCACCATCCTTGATAATCAGGGCGGAGCCATCTTTGAAAAAGCCAGCACGGTAACCCTCAGCGTGATGGATAACGATAAGGGCAAGCCGTACAGCATAGGTTTTGAGGAGAAAAAGGTATCCGCTGACAAGGCTGTCGGCGGCGCCGTGGTCCATTTGAAACGGACGGGCGGCGGACAGGACATGATCTCTCTCGACTGGAAGACCGCGGACGGCACTGCGAAAGCGGGAGAGGACTATGAGAGCAAAACCGGCACGGCCTTATTCTATGCGGATATCGACGAGGTCACTATCGAGATCCCCCTCATTGACGACGGGGTCAAAAGCAATAAGGAAAAGACCTTCAGCATTGAACTCGGAGAACTTAAGGGCGATCCCGACGGTCTCTGTACCCTCGCTGACAGCGCCATAGAGGTAAGCGTTACAAATTCCGGGGAAGGAAGAGCGAAATTCGGCAGCTTCCTGACCATCGATCCTCCGGGAACCGAACCCGAAGAGGAGGAAGAAGGTCCTGTCACCGGTCAACAGGTGATAACCCCCGATGAAGATCTGCTTTACGGGGAGATAACGGGCTACGACGGCGGAGAGACACAGTCTGACGGCAGCGGCATGGACCCTTCGGGCACTTTCAATTACGGCCGGATCTCCTTTGACGGAAAGCAGCACGGGGGGAGTTACTGGGGAGATCAGGCGTATATCGCCGGACAGTCAAATAATGACATAACGGGCTGGTCCGGAGGTTCTGCCTACGGAAACGGATGGCAGGTAAAGAGCGACGGATACACGAATTCTTCCATCAGCATTCCCAACATGAAATCGATGTATTCGGGCTTCCATGGGGACTTTGAATGGAGCGCGGCCCTTGCCAAGGACTGGACTCTGACCTGGTACGGGTGCTGCTGGGCATATGGAGGGGCGGATGTCACAACCGGTAAAGCCAGCAATGACTGCCATGCGGAAAACACTTCCCACGGCCTGACATATGAGGTCTCATGGAAAAAGAGAGGCTCTATCAACACGGACTGGGGGATGTCTGAAAATGTTAATGGCGTGAAGCTCTGGATAAGCAAGAATAAAGACCATAACATCGGACATGATGCTTACAGCCGCATAACGGAGGGCTATCTTAACAGACGTATCTTTGATAACGATCTGAATCTCCGGATCCACACCGCAAATGACGGTGAGAGCGGAGACGGAAATGTGGAGACTGCTCCCGATGGCGCAGCGTCACTCAAGAAGGACAGCGGCGTCTACGCCAGCATGAAGCCGGAGGTCCTGATAGAGGAGAGCAACGGCGGCGTGAACAGCAGCGGGAAGGTTTACGTTGGCAGTAAGCTCAGGATCACCCTGAAGAACACCGACAGTTACAAGCCCTATTCGGGCAGCGCCCTGAACGCCGCGGTCTACGTGACCCGCAAAGACGGGAGCATTGCGCCCTGCAAAGTTGAGCCCGGCTCCAACGGCATCTATTATGTGACCATGCTCTGGGACGGCATTAATGAGTCCGATCTGGAGGATACCTATACCATCAACATCGTCATGACCCGCAATCAGGAGATAGAACTGAACCTGCGTCCCTCCGTGCCGAGAAAGGTTGACGATAAGGGCCAGATCACGCCGGATATCGACACCGACAAGGTTGGAGAAGCCTGGGATACCTTCTGGAGGAGCGGAGCGGATCACATAACCCTCGGGGTCAGCAACGCCCTTCATGATGCGCCCCATTTCGGCAAAAAAGAACTGAGCGAGATCCGGATCAACAGGACAGAGTGGGTTTCCGGGGACAAGAATCCCCTCAAGAACCTGGGCAGATATGAAAATGTCCAGTATATCAATTTCAACCGCAACAAGAAGGACGTCATTACCATAAACGGAAGCAGACATAAGGGAAATGAAAAGATCTACCTTGCCACCTCCGATCTGGCTTTCGCAAAGGTGAGCTTCACCTATTACAATGAGCAGTACCTGAACATGCCAAACATCATGTCTACTTCCATCACCCGCACGGAGGTTTACTTCGACGGCGACGGTGACGGAAAGATCAGCGGAAAATACAACGAGTCCACCGGATATTTTGAACTTGACAAGGACGGAAAGGACACCTTCGAGTTTTACATGGACGAGGGCTGCAACTATGACGAGAAAATGTTCCAGCCGGTGGAGCTTGAAGGGGGTAAGTTCGGGCAGTTTTTTGCAAAGATATTCTACACCATGACCCCCAGATATCTGGATAAGCCCGATGACGTTCCCGACAGTGACAGAGCGCAGGTGCTGCCCGCCTTTACCACCAGCAGGACAGATACGGAAATGCTGAGCCGCCTGACGGAAGAGCAGAACAGCTACCGCTATATCATTTCGGGGCAGGACGGCAGCGGCAACAGAACCGCCGACGGCCACATTATGTACGGCGATAAGGCCAATGCAATGCAGTATGTGGATGTCCCGCTGGGAGGTGATCACAGTCCTTTAAAGAGTACATCCGAAGACCCGACTAAAGAAGATAAGATGGAATGGGATCCGGATTACGAGGGAAGCCTGATCTATCCCTTTACCAATCCCGAACCGATCTTCGTCGAGCACAGTCTTGTGGGCGATAATTTCCCTATTGCTGAATTTTCTTACGATAACGGCGTGACTACGGATGCCGCGGCAAAGGATAAGCTGAACGGCTATCTCGGTTCCTTTACCGGGGATACCACCATTGCTCTTTGTGTGACGAAGCAGGAGCATACTACGGATGAGCTTCACGGAGATCCCGAAAGCGTTGTGTCTCTGAAACCCGAGAGTTCTTCCCTCATCGACAGGTCGGCGTCACCCAACGGTGACTGGGCCAGCAAGACCGACGGCGGGGACATGGGAAATACAAGTTTTGACAGCGGAGCTGCGGAGCATGATTATTCGGAGTTCGACATGGATTATGGCGTAAACATGCCCAGCATGAAGGGCTCTCTGCCCCAGGGACTTGTCACCGTGGTCACGGGCAAGAATATGTTCACCATTCTGGTCTCCGTACCCATTTACAGCAAGGTAAAAGGTAAAGACGGAAAGTTTTTCCCCAATTCCGTCAAAGATCCCTTTAATCTCACCAAAGACGAGTTAAAGGGCCTCGGAGACAAAATGAAGACCGGAAGCTATGACCAGCTTCTCGATCAATGGGATAAGGCCGGATATAAGGACAGCAAGAGCAACAAATCCATCGTGTGCAATAAAATGTCCTTTTCCTTAAACTTCTCCATGAGCTTCACCGTAAAATATGACACCGACACAAATAATTGGTTTTTCCAGGAATTCGCCGCCGGCATCGGGGGAACTTTTTCCTTCAAGTACACGGTCCGCCTTGCGGCCTGCCCGCTGCTCTACGGCTATTTAGCCGTCACCGCGGGGATCACCGTGGGTTCCGGGGGAACCATATCTCATAACGTGGTGGTGAGCCAAAAACCCATCGTTCCCGAAAACACCGACCGCAAGCTTAAAACGGGTGAAAGCCTGGAATTCAACACGGATTACGTAAATATGCTCATAAGGTTCAAGGGCAAGGTCTATGTGGAAGCCCTTGATAAAAAGGGAGATAAAGAACCCTCGTCAGGTACCAGGAAGGGTTACATCAGTTCAAACGGAGAGAGCAGGGTCCAGGTCCAGTTTAAGGACGCCTCCGACAGCATGAAGTTCTCCTCGACCAAATATGTGCGCATCGTGGCTCTGAAGGATACTTCCATATCCTATCTGAATACAATCGAGACCGTGAAGAGCGAGCTCTTATGGAGCGGCGTGAGTGTAAAGCCCTCGGTCAACGTGGAGATCGGAGTGGGCGCCGGAGTCGAGCTGGCAAAGCTGGAGGCCTTCATCAAACTCAACATCTCCGCGAATTTTGTGTTCGGTCAGGAGCAGGGTGACGGGAGTTTCAAGGGCTTCCAGGTGCAGAGCGCAAGCTTTACCCTCGGACTTGCCATCAGGGCTACGTTCCTTATGTTCACCTTTGAAATGGATGCCATTGCCATAAAGGGGAGTTACGCAAAAAGCACTGATAAGTGGACCTGGGCCTATACCGTTTTCGGAAAGGACCATCCTATCAGCGCGGCTTCTTCCGGAGGCGGGGGAAGCGGATCTTCCCTGCAATTGCCCAGGGATGTAAGCAAGACCCAGACCATCTATTCATCCCAGAAGGAACCTGCCGGGTCCGGGGATGGCCCGCTTAAACCGGCTCAGGCCTATGATCCGGGAGATCCGTTCGTGCCTTTCCAGCTCTCCGGCTACAACAGCCAGTCGGATGCGCTGCGCCTTGCGGACGGCCTGGATCTGAATTACAGCTACAGGGTCGTTACTGTAAATGACGAAACGAAATCGGTGAACAATGAAAACTACGTGGTCTACATGATCGGCCGTCCCGGCAGCAAGGGACTGGATACGTCCATGCTGGCCGTTTCACGCCTGGTGACCACGGATGAGGGAGACGGGGCAA
>JAEELB010000132.1 GCA_016288705.1 Lachnospiraceae bacterium
ACTTCCTTATGTAAACCGTATCGACATTAACAAACGCGCGATACCCGAACGCATAGCACAAACTTATGTCAACGCATTCAACGAGGGTCAGCTATATCCTCGCAAAGAACTCGCAGAACAATAGAAACTTATGTTAACCAATGGCACAGGCCCGCTGCAGACCCACTGCCGACCACCGACCAGCTGCACGCTCTCTGCACGTCAGCCTCAGGCCCTCTACAGTCCCACTGCACGCCAGCTGCACGCTCTCTGCACGTCAGCCTCAGGCCCTCTGCAGTGCCACTGCACGCCCTCTGCACGTCAGCCTCAGGCCCTCTACAGTCCCACTGCACGCCCTCTGCACGCCGGCTGCACGCCCTCTGCACGCCCTCTGCACGCCGGCCTCAGGCTCTCTGCCGGCCCTCTGCAGCCCCGCTCTACTCTTCCCGTCTCTTCCCCGCCATATACTTCCTCTCCTCCTCGGTCAGGGCCTGGAGAGGTTTTCTCTGGTAAGGGTTGAAGGGCCTGTATTTCAGGATGCAGCTTTCGTGCGCCCCGTCTTCCACCGCGGTGATCCTCGGCATATCGAGGCTCCCGATGCTCCGCAGATCCGCATAGTCAAAGCTCTCATTTTTCAGGATATCATCCAGCGCCCTTGAAAACGCGCCGCATTCGGAGGCCCTGAGGTCTCCCTCCGCAAATATCTGATAACCTGCGGGGCTTATGTCATAATTGAGGCCTACGCTGAACAGAAGGCGCTCGTTCCAGAACCTGCCCCTCAGGGAATCCATGGCCGAAGAGATGTGGCTGTATTCCATCTTTTCCCCGGTTATGTTGAACACCAGCCTGGTGCGCCCCACCATCTTAAAGGTGGGAGTCTCCCCCTCAAATCCGGTTATCTCCAGAAGGTCCCCCGAGGCGTACCGGTAAAGCCCCGAGAACGTGGTATAAATAAGCTCATAAACCTGCCCCACCTCCGCCTCCGACGGCAGAATGGTGTCATGATCCCCGCCGTCCCGGGGTCTCAGTTCGAAAAAGCCTGCCCTGGGAAGGAGTATATAGTCCGCGTCATTAAAGCAGTGGGCCACGCCGCAGATGCATTCCGAGCTGCCGTACATGAAGGAAAACAGAGGTATCTCCCCGCAGAAGCTCTTGAGCATCTCCTCCTGTCCCGGAAAGACCTGACCGGAGACGCCGAACAGGAGCTTCGCCTTTTTCCACAGCAGAGGGACGTAAGCCTTCACATCACCTGACAGCACCCTCCGGCACTCTTCTATCCTCTCAGCCCCGGGGTGCGGGAAAGCCGATATTCTCTTCCTGACTTCCTCCGGCAGTTCTACGGAAAACTCTCCCTTATCAATGTCGGAAAGCAGCATCTCGTAATGGTCCCTGATGTAGGAAAAGAGTTGTATCAGATCATAGATAAATGAAGACTTGAAGAACTGTATGCCGGGATTGATCAGGGCGATCCTCGCTTTGCAGTATTCTATCTCCTCATATTTCTTTAAGGAATCCGTAAATAAAAGCTCCCGCCCCTCAACATAGCTCTCCGTGCAGTAATGGCCCCACTCGTCATTCTTGTTGAAAAATGCCGAGGTGATGGTCATGGATTCCTTCTCCCAGGGGGGAACTATGATGGAAGCATGCATCCTGGGGGCCGAATCATCGATCCCCGCCAGATCGAGATGCACCATCATGTATTCCGCATAACGGCACAGGGCTTCGTCGGACAGGGGGACATGCTTCTGCTCACCCATGGTACCGGAGGAGACGATCCAGTAACTCACGGGGAAGGTTGTGAGGACATTATCCTCGCCTTTCCTTATCCTTTCGATATAGCCCTCATAATCTGCATATTTGGATATGGGCAGACTCTTCATGAATGAAGAAGCGTCCATATCCGCAGACAGTCCGTGCTCTCTGCCGAACACGGTATCGCTGCCCGCCGCAAGTATCTCTTTCAGGTTCTGCCTGTTGATCTCATCCGCATTTGCGCAAAGTAATTTCAGATCTTCTAGTGTCTTTCTCATTGTTTCACCACCGGTTGCCAACAAATGTATTCACGGCTCATCTATCTGCCGGAGGAGTTTCCGGCTTCCATTTGTACGCTGTAAGACAGCGCCGGATCATTCTCCCCTTATTCCTGTTGTCTCCGGGACACCGGACTTTTTCATTCGCTCACAACCAGTTCCCGGTACAGTCCGTCCTCGGAGAACAGTTCGTCGTGAGTGCCTCTCTGGGCCACCTCACCGTCCTTCAGCACTATTATCTCATCGCAGTCTCTTATGGTAGAGAGCCTGTGGGCTATGACAATGCAGGTGATGCCCCTGTTCTGTATCGAATTCACCACCTTCGCCTCAGTGAGCGAATCCAGGGCGCTGGTGGCCTCGTCCAGGATGATGATCGTGGGATCCTCAGCCAGGACCCTCGCTATCTCGAGCCGCTGCTTCTGGCCTCCGGAGAGGTCCTTTCCCCCTTCTCTTATCCGGAAAGAATAGCCTCCCGGCCTCTGCATTATGTCTTCATGTATCTCTGCGTCCCTGGCGGCGAGGATCATCTCAAAGTCCTCGATGGAACTGTCCCACATCTTGATATTGTTCCTGATGGTGTCCTCGAACAGGATGATATCCTGATCCACCACCGACAATGATCCCCTGAATATATTTTTGTTTATCTCATCTATAGGCTTGCCGTCGAAGAGTATCTCACCGCTCCAGGGCTTGTAAAGTCCGGATATAAGCTTCGATATGGTGGATTTGCCGCTGCCGGAGGGCCCCACGAAAGCCACCCTCTTTCCCGGCTCGATAGTCATGCTGAAATCCTTAAGAACAGGCTCAGCAAGTCTTGAGTAGCCAAAGGTCACGTTTTTAAGTTCCACTCTGCCGGTAAGCTTATCGTATGTCTCCTCCGCTTCCTCGTCGTCCTCACTCACGTCCGTCTTGTAGTCCATCACGTCCTTTATCCGCTCCATATCCGTCCTCATTTCCTGGATGGCGGAAGTCGACTCCACAAGAGTCTCCGCAGGCTTCATAAAGGATCCCAGGAATCCCATGAACGCGGTGATCATACCTACGGACCATTTCCCCCTCATGCACAGGTACACGCCGCCCATAAAGACAAAGCTCTCGGAAAGAGCGCTCAGAAACTGGGGTACCATCCCGAGATGGACGTTCAGTTCCTCTATCCTCGCGTTTGCCGCGGCAGTCTGGGCCTGATAACCGGACCACTTCTCAAAGTACTGATTTTCCGAACCGGTGGCCTTTATGGTCTCTATCATCTCTATGCCCGATATCGTGGCCGAATAAAGCCTGCTGCCGCTTCTGCTGGAGACTCTGGACAGATTGACCCTGCGGTATGCGATGTATCTCGCCAGCAGGAGGTTCATGGCAACGCTCCCGATGCCGATAAGAGTCAGGAACGTTGAATAATTGTTCATGACGGCCACATAAAACACCAGCATCACTCCCTGGATGATCATGGGAACGATGGTGTTTATCAGTTCGAAAGCTATGGTCTCGTCACGCCTTTTCCTCTCCAGCACGTCTCCCGCCATTCTCTGGGAAAAGAATTCCACCGGGAGGCGGAGCACATGCCACATATAATCCGCATCCGACACCGCGCTGATCTTTCCCTCGATCTTCAGCATGTAGAATTCCTGCATCCATGTGATGACAAAGAGTATTGCCGTCAGGATCACGGAGAGCATCATGAAGGGTTCGAACCACTCCGGCGACCTGTGCGTCAGAAGATGGTCCGCAAAGAATCCGGAAAGCGCAGGCACAAACAGTTCTATCAGGGAAATGATGCCCGTACAGAGCGCGACGAAGAGAAATGAGGAAGCCGTCCCCTTAAGCTTCTCCCTGACAAATGAACTGACCTTCTGTTGTCCGCCGCCGGGCCGGAAATCCTCACCGGGTTCCATGAGTATGGCCACTCCCGTGAAGGATCTGTCAAAGGTTTCCCAGGGCACGGTATATCTCCCCTGAGCGGGGTCATTTATGACGGCGTCACTGCCCCTGAAGCCGCAGAGCACGACGAAGTGGTTGAAATTCCAGTGTATTATGCAGGGAAACGCCCCCTCTTTCCTCATGTTTTCCGGCTCTATCCGGTAGCCGGAGGCCTCGCAGCCGTAAGACCTGGCAGCCCTGATGATATTTTTGGCGCTGGATCCGTCTCTGGACACGCCGCAGTCCTTGCGGACCTCTTCAAGAGGGATCCACTTGCCGAAATATGCGAGTACCATGCACAGAGCGGCGGCACCGCACTCAAGGCTCTCCATCTGCATGACTACAGGCACCCTGGCTACGCCCCGGGTCTTGGTCGTCGATCTCATCTCACTCCTATAAAGTAATCCAGCGGGCGCATCTGCTCCACCATCACTTCCACCCTGTAAACGCCGTCGGGAATATCCCTGTATTCAAGAGTCACCACATAGGCCCTCTCTCCCGGTCCCGTAACTTCTTTATACTCTTCCGCCAGATCTTCGGGAACCCTTATCCCGGAAGGCGAAATGGCCGATATCACAGTCTCGTACTGCCGGTCCAGGACCGCCGTATCTCCCAGGGAAAGCCTTGACACATCGGCGGGATCGGCATAGGCCACCAGCTGTCCGTTCTCCGAAATGGCGACCATGAATACATAGCTTTCCATTTCCCCTTTAACGACCCAGAACATGAGGCCCGCCATCAGCACCACCACGGCGGTGAACAGCATCCAGACCGACGGCCTGGTCACCTTTATGTACTGATTCAGCTGCTCGGGGCTGTTGATGCGGTCTACAGCCTCTTTCCGGAAGATACTCTTATCACTGTCTGCCATTATCCGTTACGCCTCCTATGCGATCTGGCGGGTCACGAGTTCCTTGAACAATCCGCCCTTTTCCATAAGCTGCTCATAATTTCCTTCTTCGACGATCTTCCCTTCATCCAGCACCAGTATCCGGTCGCAGTTTCTGATGGTGGAAAGCCTGTGCGCCACGATTATCCTCGTACACTTCAGTTTTTCAAGGGATTCGGTCACTATCTTCTGCGTCACATTATCCAGGGCGCTTGTGGCCTCATCAAATATTATGAGTCTGGGCTTCATCACCAGGGCGCGGGCGATGAGGATCCTCTGTCTCTGTCCCCCGGATATCCCGCCGGAGCCTTCGGATATGATGGTATGCATCCCCATGGGCATCTTTTCTATGTCTTCGGCTATCCCCGCCAGCCTGGCCGCTTCCCAGGCGTCATCAAGTGTGGCCCCCGGCGCGGAAATGGTTATGTTTGAATACACATCGCCCTGGAACAGCTTTTCATCCTGCAGTACCACGCCTATGCGGCGTCTGAGGGACTTGAGATCCAGGGCCGCCACATCCCTTCCGTCGTAGTACACGGCGCCCCTGTCGGGAGTCTCAAACCCAAGCAGTATCCTGACAAGGGTGGATTTGCCGCACCCCGTCTTTCCCACAATGCCGGTGTACTGTCCGGATCTGATCTTCAGTGTCAGGTTGTCCAGAACGGGCTGCATGGCCGGGTCATACCTGAATGTCACATTGTTCAGTTCCACGGAGCCTGACAGTCTGGAGATGGTCATTCTTTCGCTGGACACATCGGGAACGGCGTTAAATATAGGCCTTATCAGTTTGAGTATGGGCAGCACCAGTCCGATATCGTGGGTCACGGCGTCAAACCCCGTGAACGCTCCGGTGATGAGGCCGAAGGCGTTGACGAAGGGGAAATAATCCGAAACGGTCATATTGGTCTTCACCGCGTAATAAAAGATCACCACCGTGCCGATGGTGCCTATGCAGGCCGAGACCACTTTCCCGGATCTGTAAAGAGCGGGCACATTAAAGTTTTCATTCAGGAAATCGGAATAAGCGAAGGCCCATCTGGAGAAGGCCCGCTTTTCCGATCCCGACAGCTTTATCTTCTGTATACCGGAAATAAGAGCGTAGGCCACCCCGTTCTCCTTGGCGCTGGCCGTGGTTATGGTGTATTCCATCCTGGTAAAGGCGTAGATCGAAAGCAGTGATGAAAGGAGCATTATGAACAGCAGGACAAGGCAGGGGAAGATGATGCTGCTTCCGTAGGTGAACAGCTGTATGATGTAGACGGAGGAAAAGACCAGCGTCAGCACCGCTCCGTCCACAGTCCTGAAAAGGGTCTTGGTAAGCTCGTTCAGATAATCGAGGTACATGGCCAGTTCCCCGGAGGAGTAGTTTCTGAAAAAATCGGAGGGCAGGGACAACAGCCTCATATAGGCAGCCGTCTGCACGGCATTGCCCACCTTCTCCACCTTTCTGTCGGTTATCAGTTCCATCACCCCGGTAAATAAAAGCTGCGACACCCTCACGCTGAACAGGAAGACAAATAAGGACAAAAGCAGCATGTACTCCTTTGAAAAGACCACCGTGGAATAGATGATGTTCGTGATCCTGACGGGTATCATTCCGATAACGGCCACAATGAGGGAAATAGCCACCTCGGACACGTAATCCGACTGGCTCCTGCTCTCAAGCATGAACCTGAGGAGATCCTTCATCTTCATCTTCCTCTGGGGGAAGGGTCTGTAGAAGCAGAGCGCTTCCGTCTCCAGAAGCTGGGCGGTCTTTCTGTTTAAGCGCACCTCCCGCCCGGTGGTGTAATCCATGTAGCTGTAGCCGGCCATGCCGCCGACCCCCTTGGGAAGCAGAGCCACTATGCCGCTACCGTCCTTGAGGGATCCGATCATGGCGCCTGCCGCATCCTTCCACCAGTCGCCTTCAAGATACACCACCCTGTGCATGATCCCGGCGGGTCTCAGAACGTGCTCCATCTGTTCCGCGGGATCCGTGATCATATCGGAATAGACCGGGGGCTTTGCGTGGTAATACTTGAAGATCTCGGAAAGAGCGTCCCTGGTGCGCACCCTGGAAGACTGCATGGCCACAGCGATCCTCGATCCGAGAACAGCATTTGCCATTCTCTCAAAACCCTCGGAAAAGCTCTCATTATCATTTCTGATCCTGTCTTTTATCTGTTCGTCAAACCAGCCCAATTATCCCTCCATGAGAGCCTTGAGACGCCGTATGGCGTTTCGGTGTATGTTCTTGACGGTCGAATATGACACGTTCATATGCGCGGCGATGGCCTTGAGTTCCACGCCGCGGTAATAATGGATCACAACCACATCCCTCTCCCTCGGGTCAAGCTTTTCAAGCGCGCCGGCAAGCTTTTGGAGAAGCTCTTCGCTCAGATATGAATCCTCGATATCCACGTCGGCCAGAATGGCCTCGGGAAGCTCGGACGAGACCTTTCTGGTCCGGAAAAAATCATTGACCGTGTTGGCGGTTATAACATATATCCACGTGGAAAGGGATGCCTTTGAACTGTCGAAAGAATCGAGATTCTTTACGACCTTCACAAAGACATCCTGAAGTAGATCCTCGGCATCCTCGGGATTATCGATCTTTCCATGAATATACCCCCTCACTTTCGGAGCATAGAGGGAGTATATTTCCGAGCTGTCAGGAATTCCGTTCTTTCCGATATCAGTGCCTTCTGACGCCACCGTTCAGATTCCCCGCTGGAGGCACATTGTCTCCGGCAGCGTTCACAAGTTCCAGCTGATCGTCCGAAAGGATCCTGCCCCTGAAGGGGACAATGGAATCATAACGGCGCTCACTGTCTTTTATCAGTGCCGCAAGCACTCCGTTTCCCTCAAATCTCTGAAGATCAAAAGCTCTGTACAGGATATCATCCATAACATTCTCCTTTTGAAGACTGCCCGTCTTCACCTGTCTGTCCGGGATCCCGGTTCAGGACTGCTCTCTGCCGGATGTCTCAGGACCGGCGTTTTTCAGAAATGCCTCCGGCCGATGAACACTATTCCCGCCGTGGCAGCCACGCCTATCCCGATAAGGGCCGCTACGATGAGTCCCATTCCGACGCCCTTTTTCTCGTCCTTATTCACGGTTATGTTTCCGGCTTCGGGCGCCACAGCCTGGCTACCGGTGGTGCCGGTCTGCATCGCGAACAGGTCCTCCTGAGCCGGAGCGTTGTCGCTCTTCCAGATGGCCGCATCATTGTTTCCCGTACCGGATGATGCCGTGGGGGCGGATGTATTCGTGCCGCTGGTCCTGCCGTCGTTCATTCCCGATCCGCTATCGTCGTTTTCAAGCCTGTCTTTGGTGTTCTTCTGAGCCTTATCCGCGGCAAGGCTGGTGTCATTGGGATCGAACACGGTGACTGCGCAGCTGCTGTATGCGCCGTTGGTGGCTATAGCCTTCACCACCGCGGTGCCGACGCCCACGCCCTCGATCATTCCTCCGTTCACTATGACCACCCTGTTGTCGGTGGTGGACCAGGTCACCTTGTCCTTGATCCCCTCGGGGAAAAGAGTCAGGGAAAGCTGCCTCAGATCGCCCACAAAGAGGTTAGCTGTGGGATCTATGACCACGGCCTTCACGGCGGGGATCTCCTTCTCAGTTACGGTGACCCGGCATACTGCCGTATTTCCGGTAACGGTCTTTGCGGTGATATCCGCCACGCCTGCTTTCAGTCCCTTTACATTTCCGTTGGAAACGCTGGCCACGGACTTGTCGGAACTGCTCCAGGTAAGGGTCTTGCTCAGGCTGTTGTCATTTACGGCCACGGCTGGCACCAGTGTAAATGAGGCCCCCTTTGTGAGGTTCGCGGTGTTCTTGTCGAGAGCCACGGCCACCGTAGGTACCGTGGGCGAATAAACCTCTACCACTGCGGATGCCTTCACATCGCCGCTGAAGGCTCCGATTATCGCCTTGCCCGGCTTTACGCCTGTCACATTGCCGAAAGCGTCCACAGCCGCCACGGTGTTGTCGGAGGAGACAAATAACAGGTTCGACACGGGCACATTGGCGGGCGTGCCTACCGCCGTAAGCTTCCCTACGCCGGCTACCGGAATGCTCAGGGACGAAGGGTTGAGCGAGAGTCCCGTGAGCTTTGTGGGAATGACGGAAATGCTGTACTGCTGGTTCATCCCCTTGTAATTCGTGCTCTCTTCCGTCTTCACCGTGATCACGGCCGTCCCCGTGGTATTTCCGGGGGTAAGGGTCACGTTAGATCCGTTGTAATTTATGTTGAGGATCGAGGTGTTGCTGCTGGTCATGTAAACCTGGCTTCCCGCATCCAGCCTGTAATCCGTCGAGAAAGTGGTGTTCTGGTTCATGCTGGCGGGGAAGTTGGTGGAGAAATTGATGCTGGGATCCCTCTTCTTTATGACCACATCCGCATAGGCGGAGATCGATGTATTATCCACAACGCGCACATAAACGCGCCTGTTTGTCACGTCGGTATATCTGGGAGCGCTCCTGGTCCATCCGGAACTGTCGTCGGTGCTGTACTCCACATCCGTTCCGGAGGGAGTCACTTTCACCTTCACCCCGTGGGCGTTTCCGTCATATGTTCCGTTATAGCCGGAAACGGAGAGATTCGCTTTGACCGAAGACCTGGCGATGGTGACGGTCAGGGCCCCTCTCTCGTCTTTTTCGGTTCCGGGGGCTCTGATGATATACTCGATCCTGTAGTCTCCCGCAGATGACGCCATGGGGAAGGACACCCTGTTGTCGTTCATGAGGAAATCGACTTCGGCGTCGTCGGGAATGCCGGAGGTATATACCAGCGCCTGAGAGGTGCCGTCTTCCACAAGGCCGTTGATGCCGTTGACCGTGCCGGGGATCTTCCACACCGCGGTGAACTTCACCGTGCCCGCAGTCTTTCTGAGGTTGCAGAAGGAAGTGGCGTAAGTATAGTTGAGAACGGTGTCAAAGGTTATGCCGTAATCAACGCAATGCTCGCTCGAATCGAGGCCGGTCACGATCCACCCCAGGAAAACATAACCGTTTCTGGTGGGGTTCGCCACGTTAAAGGTCTGGTTGTAGTCGGCCCTGGTGGGAGAAGACCCGTAATTCACTCCTCCGTTCATCTCATAGGTGATGTTGTAGGACTCACCCTGGGGCTTCGGCGGAGTGGGCTGGGGCGCAGGAGCCGGGGTCGGCGTAGGCGCAGGTGTAGGCGTAGGAACCGGCTCGGTGGGGGCGCTCGGATCGGGATACTCAGTGGGATCTTCGGGATCGTCGGGAAAGACTATGTAGGGTATATCTCCCCCGCCGCCGTAACCGTCGTCTCCGTCCGTCGGATCCGAAGGGGCGGGATC
>JAEELB010000133.1 GCA_016288705.1 Lachnospiraceae bacterium
GCGCCGGTGTGTTCTTCTTTCCAAGCGATACACGGATTGCTCCGCAATCCTACGTACATTCGGAATCCGGCCTGTCGGCCTTCTTCCTCATGTCCGTTCGGCTCTCAAGGTCAGCCGTCCCTCGCCGCAAGCGCCGAGGCCGCCTGACTTTTCGAGCCTTGTATCGCTCAGATCTGCATCTGCATTATCTCACGGTAGGCGGCGATGATGCGGTCGCGGACTGCCACCGTGTACTGAAGGGCCGTCTGCGCCTTCTGGATCGCCACCGCCATGTCGTGGGTGTTGTCGCTCTCGCCCAGGGCCCACTTGATCTCCTCGTCCTCGGCGTCGGAAAGATATCCGTTTGTGGTGTTGATATTGTCCACCGCCGCCTGGAATATCCCCGTGAAACCACGGCCCTCATCCACTACTCCCGCGTCCGAGGCCGCTCTCCTTATCACTTTGCTGGAAACATTCCTGAGAGACCCTATTCCGGGAGCTTCTCCCGTCACCACGGCATCATATACACTGTCGTAAGCCATATCTTTTCCCTCTCCGTAACTCTTCAACAGGTCCGTCACCGGCCGGAAACCTCCGGCCCGGCGATCCCCTGCGGATCAATCCCCGACCCGCTTACGTGCTGGCCAGCTGCAGTCCCCTTGAAGCGATGTTCTTGCTGGCTTCGAAGGCTGTTGCGTTCGCCTCGTAAGCCCGGCTCGAATCGATGAGGTTCGTCATCTCCGTCACCGTGTTCACGTTGGGATAGATCACGTAGCCGTTCTCATCGGCGTCCGGATGCGACGGATCGTAAACCATGTTCATCTGGGTCCAGCGGTCCTCAACCACCTGAGTGACCTTCACGCCCTCTCCGGTGTAGCGGTTGGACACGTTCTTCAGGAGCGCGTCAAAGGACGCCTGGGCCTGCTTTTCTTCAAAGACCACCACCTTTCTCCTGTAGGGCGTTCCATCCTTGGTGCGTGTCGTATTTGCATTCGCGATATTCTCAGCGATAACATCCATGCGGTACCGCTGGGCCGTAAGGCCTGATGCGCTGATGTCAAAAGATGTAAATAAAGACATAACTCCCTCCTTCCCTCTCCGATGCGCCCTGCCGGGAAATAAGGACCCCGTAAGCTCCCGGGCGTATCAGATATCCTGTCTAAAGGATGACCCCGGCCGGGATCACGAGCCCGAACGCATCACGGACTGGAGATTCGTAAACTCGTTCTTGATCCCGTCCATGATGCCGCTGTACTTGATCTGGTTCGAGGCGAGCTCCACATTCTCCTGTTCGGGATCCACGTTGTTCCCGTCAAGCCTGTAGGAATACGCCGTCATATCCTCGTAAGGCTGGGCATTCAGTTTCCCCAGGTCCTGATTTGCGTGTCTCACCTTTGAATCCATGGTCTGGTATCTGGTATTTCTCAACTCCTGCCTGAGCGCAGTCTCAAAATCGATATCCTGTCTCTTATATGTAGGAGTATCGGCATTTGCGATGTTATTTGTAATAAGCTCGTTCCTTCGCCAGGAGCCGTCCGCAGCCTTATCCAGAACATTGATGTAATCAAAAGCCTCCGAATTCACAAATAAGCCCATATTCCCTCCTTTTCTGTCTCTTCCGCCCGGTCCTGCCGGAAATCACGCAGGGCTCACTGCGGGCGGATCGCCGGTTTCGAGACTTATGCGGCATACATCAGGTATGTCTGCCGGCGAAATAAAACCACAAGATGTAGTATAACAACAAATTCTTTGTAACGCAAGAGGCGGAAGCATACGCTTCCGCCCTTCCATGGGGTATCTGACTCCATATCTGAATTTTAAACCATGATCATCAGAAAATCAAGCATCATTCGTCATTTTCCGGAAGGGGCTCCGAGTAACCGCACTCCCTGTCGGAGCAGACTATCTTCTGTCCTCTGATGACCATTATCCTGCCGCATTTCGGGCATTTCCTGTCCACGGGCCTCTGCCAGGACACGAACTCACAGTCGGGATATCCGAGACAGCCGTAGTATCTGCGGCCTTTCTTTGACATCCTGATCACGATATCCTTTCCGCATTCGGGGCAGGGTACTCCGATCTTCTCGTAGAACGGCTTTGTATTCTTGCACTCGGGGAAACCGGGGCAGGCCAGGAATTTACCGTAAGGCCCGTATTTCACCACCAGCTTTCTGCCGCAGTTCTCGCACACCACATCCGATTCCTCATCGGCGATGGTGATATTCTCCAGCTCGTCTCCCGCCTTTTTTACCGCCTCTTCAAGGTCGGGATAGAAATTCTCTATTATGGTCTTCCACTTCACGTCGCCGGCTTCTACGCCGTCCAGAAGGGTCTCCATATTTGCGGTAAAGTTTATATCGACTATGGAAGGGAACTCCTTCTTCATGATCCCGTTCACCGCATCCCCGAGCTCGGTCATGTAGAGATTCTTTTCCTCCTTCGTGACGTAATGCCTGGACACGAGGGTGGTAATCGTAGGGGCGTAAGTGCTGGGACGTCCGATCCCGACCTCTTCCATGGCCTTCACGAGCCCGGCCTCCGTATACCTGGGAGGAGGAGAGGTGAAATGCTGTTTGGGATCGAATGACAGAAGCTTGAGCTCATCTCCCTTTTCCAGCTCCACCGAAAGGAAGGGATCCGAATTCTCGCTGTCATCGGGAGGCAGGAGCTTCATGAAGCCGTCAAAGGTGAGCTTTGAAGCCGCCATGGTAAATATCTGCCCACCCGCCGACATCCTGACGGAAAGGGTCTCATATACCGCATTGGTCATCCGGCTCGCGGTGAAACGCTGCCAGATAAGCTTGTACAGCCTGTACTGGTCCCTGGTAAGGGTATCCTTTAAATCCTCGGGCAGACGGCTTATATCGGTGGGTCTTATGGCTTCGTGAGCATCCTGAACCCTTCCGGTATCTTTCTTTCTGGTATCGTCGGCGGCGAGTGCATAAGCATCACCGTACTTTTCCCTGATGAAGGAATACGCCGTACCTATGGCTTCCTCCGCAACCCTTGTGGAATCCGTCCTGAGATAGGTGATGATACCGTTTTCATAGAGCTGCTGGGCGACGCTCATGGTCTTCTGAGGAGTGAAATTGATCCTGTTGGAAGCATCCTGCTGAAGCGTGGAGGTGATATAGGGAAGAGGGGTCTTTCTGACCCGGCTGCCTTTCTTTACCTCCGTGACCCTGAAGGGTTCTTTGGAGGCCTCCTTGACCACTTTGTCGGCATCCTCCTTGCACCCGATCTCTCTTTTTCCGGAACTGTCTCCCCAGAAATGCGCCTTAACGGGGTTCTTTTCACCCTTGAGAGAAAGAGACGCATCTATGGTCCAGTATTCATTCGGTATGAAGGCGTTTATCTCGTCTTCCCTGTCCCCGATGAGCCTGAGGGCAGCGGACTGCACACGTCCTGCGGAGAGACCGCGTTTGATCTTTTCCCAGAGGAGGGGAGATATCTTATATCCCACTATCCTGTCGAGACACCTGCGGGCCTGCTGGGCATCCACAAGCTTCATGTCGATGGTGCGGGCGTTCTTAAGCGACGCCTTGACAGCGCTCCTGGTGATCTCATTAAACGTGATCCGGGAGACCTTCTTTTCGGTCTCGGGGAGCTTCAGGGCGTAAAGCAGATGCCATGAGATAGCCTCCCCTTCCCGGTCAGGGTCCGTTGCGAGATAAATGTGGGAAGCCTTTTTCACTTCCTTCCTGAGGGCCGCCAGCACCTCGCCCTTGCCCCTGATGGTGATATACTCGGGTTCAAAATCGTTTTCCGTATCTATCCCGAGCCTTGACTTGGGCAGATCCCTCACGTGACCGCCGCTGGCCATGACCACATAACTTGACCCTATGAACTTCTTGATCGTCTTTACCTTTGCCGGCGACTCGACGATCACAAGTTTCTTTTCCATCGGATATATTACCTGCTTTCGTTTTTATTGCTGATTTTTGTCGTAAATGACCTTAAGACCCTTCAGCGTCAGATCAATGTCATATACATCTATCGTATCCGTGCTCCCGGCGATGATGCCTCCGAGACCGCCGGTAGCCACAACCTTCAGATCATCGTAGCCCGATTCCTCGCGCATGTGTTTGATGATGTATTCCGTCTGACCTATCTGTCCGTACAAAAGTCCCGCCTGCATGCTGGTGATGGTGTTCCTGGCGAGAATGGAAGAAGGCTTCTCTATAGCTATGGAAGGGAGCTTCGCGGTGCCCTCCCAAAGCGCCTTTGCGGAGATCTTTATCCCTGGCGCCGTGAGTCCGGCTACGAACTCCCCCTCCGGGGATACAAGATCGTAGGTGGTGGCGGTGCCGAAATCAAGCACCAAAAGCGGACCGCCGTAGAAATGATACGCTCCGGCGATATCCACTATCCTGTCTGCGCCGACTTCCGAGGGATTGTCCGTCTTGATATTGATGCCGGTCTTCGTGCCCGGTCCCACCACGAGAGGACGGAATCCCAGATATCTGGGAATGCTCTCGCATAAAGGCTGGAGCACGTCGGGCACCACACTGGACACGGCCGCCCCCGTAAGGTCGTCCTTATTAATGTCGTTCATCTCCAGCAGTCTGAGTATCTGAAGACCGTATTCATCGGCAGTCCGGGGGATTTGGGAGGTCATCCTGAAATCGGCTGTGATCTCATCCTTCCGGAAAATGCCGAAGGTTATGTTTGTATTTCCGACATCAACTGCAAGTATCATTTGTTTTTCTTCTTCTTTGCCGCTTTCTCGGCCGCTCTCTTCTCTTCAAGCTTTTTGTCCGCGGAGGTCCTCAGGAAGTACCACATGGCGGGAGCAAGCTCTATCGAGGAATAGGTTCCGCACACTATACCGATCATCAGGGGAAGCGCAAATTCCTTCACCGATGAAGTGCCGAAAATGAAGAGGCAGAGCACCATGAAGAAGGTTGTCAGGGAGGTGAACACCGATCTTGAAAGGGTCTGTGAATCGCTGGTGTCGACGATCTCCTGAAGATCCCTGCGGTCTCCGGCGCCGGCCAGATTCTCTCTGATCCTGTCGAACACGACTATGGTATCGTTTATGGAATAACCTACGAGGGTCAGGATACAGGCCACAAATGTGGAACCAACCGACCATCTGAACAACGCATAGAAGGTCATGACCACAAGCACGTCATGGACAAGGGCGGTGACCGAGCCGGCCGCAAATCTCATATCCTTGAACCTGAACCAGATGTAGATCAGTATGCATATGCAGGTGATGATGACGGCGATAATGGCGTCGGACCTCATCTCCTTACTGATGGTGGAGGAAATGCTCTCCGCGGTTATGGCTGTGTTCTCGATGCCAAGAGCGGAAATGAGTTTCTCATCCAGAGTCGACCTCTCGGAAGAATCCAGACGTCTGGTCTTCACGATCACCTCATTGGATCCCGCCACCTTCTGGACCTGTACATTGGCGTCCCCTGTCACCTCGCTGAAGATCGGCACTATCTCGCTGTTGATCTGCTCAAGGGTCTTGTCCTCATTGAGGTTTACGGTGGTGGAGGTTCCTCCTACGAACTCAAGGCTGTAATTGAAGGCTCCCTTTCCGTTCGCGGAATTCACTATCACGATCACGATGCCTACAAGGATCAGCAGTGAAGACAGGCAGGCGCATATCTTCGACTTGCTGATGAATCCGAGTTTTTTGGGTTCCTTCGATGTGCCGTAGAGACTTACGTTCTGAAGTCCCAGACCGTATAATGCGCTCAGAAGGAGTCTTGTGATGACAAGGCAGGTGAACATGGAGATCACGATACCGAGAGCCAGAGTCTGCGCAAATCCCTTAACGGAACCGGAGCCCTTGAGTCCCAGGACCGCAGCGGCGATAAGGGTGGTGACGTTTCCGTCGATAATGGCTGACAGAGCTCTGTGGAAGCCGGCGTCAATGGCGCCCTTAAGAGCTCTTCCCGCTCTCAGCTCCTCACGTATCCTGGCGAACACTATAACGTTGGCGTCCACCGCCATACCTATGGACAGTATGATACCGGCCACGCCCGAAAGGGTGAGAGTGAGTTCAAAAGCATCCAGAAGTATCACTTCAAGGGAAATATACATGATAAGTGCAAGGGAGGAAGCAACGCCCATGACCCTGTAAACCACGACCATGAGCAGGATTATCAGTATGAGACCCACAACGCCGGCAAGGAGCGACGTCTGTATGGCGTCCTGTCCGAGCTGGGCGCCCACCACCTTTGAATGGATCTCCTCAAGCTGGACCTTAAGTCCGCCGATCCTGATGGTCTGAGCAAGCTCCTGGGCGGCGGTTATGTCTCCCATGCCCTCGATTATGGCCTTTCCGTCCGTTATGGCGGCGTTAACCTTGGGCACCGACACGAACTCTCCGTCGTAATAGATCCCTATGGTCTCGCCGTTCTCGAAAGCCTTTGTGGTGGCGTCCGCAAATTTCTTTGCTCCGTCTGCGGTAAAGGTGAGGGACACGACCGGGCTCTGATTACCCATATTATCCTGCTGGTATACTCCCTGGGCGCTCGCCACATCCGTTCCGGAAAGAACCGCGTCGCCGGAAGCGATGGTATCCTCCAGTGAACGGGCGAGAGTGTATCCGCCTGCTCCGGAGGTATAGTTCTCATTTCCCTGATCGTCCTTTTCCCTGATGAAATACAGGCTTCCGGGACGTCCGAGTTCAGAGAGGATCCTTTCGGCATCATTTACTCCGGGGATATCTACGTTGATCCTGTCGTTTCCTTCCTGATAGACCTGAGCTTCGGTAGAATAACCCTCCACCCTGCGCTGCAGCTTGTAGATGGTGTCTGCCATATCCGAGGGATCAGGGACGCCGTCCACAGCCTGATAGGTAATGCTGACGCCTCCTGCCAGATCAAGTCCCAGAGGCACGCTCCTGGCAGAGCCCGAATTTGTTTCGCCCCAGCCCACTGCCGCAGTATAGACAAAGAGCGCAAGCAATGCGACCAAGACTGTCAGGGTGATGATTCCGTTTTTCCTGTTCATTTTCCTAAAGTTCCTCCCTTTGAAATGATTGTTCCTTTATTCATCCGAAAGCGCCGCTTTGAGCATGATGGCGCACTCTATCCTCTTTCTCTCCAGGACGCATCCGATCTCATAGACCGAATTGATGTCTCCGTTTTCATTGAAGGCGTTGGCCGAGCAGCCTCCGCTGCAATAATACCTGGCAAAGCATTTCCTGCATTCCGGCCTTGAATAGACATTGCACTTCCTGAAACGGTCTCGGATGTCGGTCCTCACTATCCCCTGTTCCACATTTCCCATGAGGAAATCCGGCTTCCCCGCAAACTGATGGCAGGGATACAGGCTGCCGTCGGGCGTGACCGAAAGATATTCACAGCCGCTGCCGCATCCGGAAAGCCGCTTGGCCACGCATGGCCCGCCCTCCAGGTCTATATTGAAATGGAAGAAATTAAAACCTCTTCCCTCTCTTCTCCGTTCAAGATAAAGCTCCGAAAGCCTGTCGTATTCCTCGAGGAGTTCGGGGATGTCCTCTTCCCTCAGAGCGTAAGGCTCGCTCTTCTCCGCCACCACCGGTTCCATCGAGATCTGTCTGAAGCCCAGATCGGCAAGGGCCTCCACATCCCTGCTGAAGTCCTTGTTGTAACCGGTGAAGGTCCCTCGGACGTAATACCTGTCCTGATCCCTGCTCTCGGCGGCGTGAATGAACCTGTCTATTATGAGGTCGTAGGAACCCCGGCCGTCCCTGGTCTTTCTGAGCCTGTCGTGGACCTCTTTTCTCCCGTCCACGGAAAGCACCAGGTTCCCCATCTCCCGGTTTATGAACCCGAGTTTTTCATCGTCCAGAAGGAGCCCGTTTGTCGTGAGTGTGAAGCGGAAATTTTTGCCCTGCTCCTTCTCAACGGATCTGCCGTAGAGAACGAGCTGCTTAACAACCTCCCAGTTCATGAGAGGCTCTCCGCCGAAGAAATCGACTTCCAGATTCCTTCTTCCCCGGGATTCCCTCACCAGGAGATCAAGAGCAGCCTTTCCGGTCTCATAGCTCATAAGGGCTCTCTCACCGCTGTATTCACCCTTTCCGGCGAAGCAGTAGCTGCAGGCCAGATTGCAGTCGTGGGCAATGTGGAGACACAGAGCCTTGACCACGGGCACCGCAGCGTTTATGGCTCCCACATATTTTTCGTAGATATCCTCCGCAAAAAGAGAGCCGTCGTCTTTGAGGCTCAGTATTTCCGAGACTGTCTCACTTATCGTCTCCCGGTCATAGGGAAAGTCACCCTCAAGGGCTCTCTCCGCTTCCTCCCGGGTAACGTCTCTGTCGGCCTCCACGAGCTCCGCTATACGCGGGAGCATACAGTAAGCCGGTTCGTCAAATATGTGGACGGAACCCGAATTTACATCGAGTACCAGGTTGTAGCCGTGACTCTTATACTGATGGAGTTGGAACATTTTCGCAGTGCTGGTTCCCCACGGTGCAGCTGGTCTTACATGCGGACTGGCATGAGGTCTGGCATTCCATGCACCCGCCCTTCTTCATGGAGTCCTTGAGGTTTCTGGTGCTGAGTGTCTTTACGTGCTTCATATCATCCTCCTGCCGCTCTTTGCGGCTCCCCATCGGGACTTTTAAACCTTAAACTCATACGGCGCAACTACGACCGTACACGTTTTCATACATTACAACAAGAGTTCGTTCGTTGTCAATAATGATTTGAATCCAGGTATGCGGCGGCGGACAGAGCCGCAACGTTTCCTTCCCCCGCCCCCTTTATGTACTGGTAAGGGGTTCCGGTTATGTCGCCGCAGGCGAATATCCCTTTTATATTGGTGCACATGGACCGGTCCGTCCTGATATGGGCCCCTTCCGTTTCAAGCCCCGGCACGAGCCTGCCCGGAGGCACTGCGTCCCTCAGCACGAACACCCCGTCTGCTTCATAAGCACCCTCGCCCGTTTCTACGGACATCCTGTCCCCCTTTGCGATACCGGAGGGCTTTTCCTTCACGATCTTCACACTGTCGGGAAGTGGATCATCCCTCCCGTTCAGGGGAAAATAAGTGACATTTCCGGAGGTTTCCGCCAGGAATGCGCACTCGGAGGCCGCATCTGAGGAATAACCCAGAACGATCACATCTTTTCCTTTAAACAGAGCTGCGTCACAGGTTGCGCAGGAGGACACCCCCTTTCCCAGGAACTCCTCCTCTCCCGGAAGGGTACCCCCGGTGACCACCCCCGTCGCGATGATCACTGAGGACGCCTCGTACATGCTGTCGGCGCTCTCTCCGAGAATGGAAAAATAGCCTCCCATATCGTAGACCATCTGCACTCTCTCCTCGGTTATGCCTATGCCCATCACGTCCAGATGATTCCGGAAGGCCTTCATAAGATTGGGGCCGGAAATATCGGGAAGCCCCGGGTAATTCCTAATGGTATGTCCCCGTTCTATCTTTTCACTCAGATGCTTTCTACCGAACAGGATGGTCTTTTTGTTCCTGTTGTTGAGCGTGATGGCAGCGGAGATCCCTGCCGGTCCTGTTCCTATCACGGCCACATCATATCTTTCCATGTCCCCTCCTTCCGTAAATTCCCTGTTTCCTCATATCGTTCCCATACCGGCGGGTCAGTTTCCGGTCCGCTCCCGGATCTATACCCCGCACACCTCTTCTGCGTATCTCACCGTGTCCATGGCTTCTCTGCAGTACCTGTCCGCCCCTATCATGTCGGAGTATTCCTTCGTCATGACAGCTCCCCCGACAGCCACTTTGACCCCGGGGGCTTCCTTTCTCAGAAGCTTTATCGTCTCCTCCATGGCAGGCACGGTGGTGGTCATGAGCGCGGACAGTCCGACAATGGGAGCCTCCGTATCCCTCACGGCCTTAAGCACCTCCTCCGGAGACACGTCCTTCCCGAGATCCGTGACTTCAAAGCCGTAGTTCTCCAGGAGAGCCCGCACTATGTTCTTTCCGATATCGTGGATATCGCCCTTCACCGTGGCGAGGACCACCTTTCCCCTGGAACTTCCGGCGGTGCCCGATCTCTTCAGATGAGCCCTGATGACGGAGAAGGCTTCCGAAGCCGCGTCAGCGCTCATAAGGAGCTGAGGCAGAAAGAACGTTCCCTTTTCAAAGCCCTTGCCCACTATGTCAAGAGCTGGGATGAGCCTTCTGTCTATTATCTCCATGGGATCCGCTCCGCTGCCCAGCATATCGGAAGCGGCCTTTCCCGCGCTGTCCTTAAGCCCCTTCACAACTGCATGGACCAGGGGATCTTCCCTGCCGGTATCTCCGGAAGCATCCTTGTTTTCGGGGCCTGTTGCCTGCGAAACGGCCTTATTTGCGGTCCCGGAGGGAGCCTGTACGTGCGCCGGATGCTTTGTGATGTATTCAATGTATAAGCTGCAGTTCTTATCCTTCCCGGACAGGGCCATATAGGCGTGCCAGGCCTTCATGAGTTCCATGGAGGAAGGATTTATTATCCCTGCGGAAAGTCCGGACATCATGGCCATGAGGAAAAAGGTCTGATTCAGATTCCCTCTCTCCGGAAGTCCGAAGGATACGTTGGACACGCCGAGACTCGTCATACCGTGAAGCTCATCATGTATCCTCCTAACGCTTTCGAGAGTGACCATTGCAGCCCGGTCGTCCGTGCTGACGGTCATGGCCAGGGGATCGATGATGATGTCTTTCTTTGCGATGCCGTACTTTGAGGCCTCGGAATAGATCTTTTCCGCGATCCTGACCCGGCCCTCGGCCGTATCCGGTATTCCGTCCTCATCTATGGTAAGTCCCACCAGCAGGCCCCCGTATTTGGCGGCCAGGGGGAACACCGAATCCATCACTTCCTTCTTTCCGTTAACGGAGTTGATCATGGGCTTGCCGTTGTAGATCCTGAGCGCCTGTTCCATGGCTTCGGGATCCGTGGTGTCGATCTGAAGGGGCAGATCGCACACGGCCTGAAGAGCCTTGACCGTTTCAGTCATGAGCTTGGGTTCGTCTATCTCCGGAAGTCCCACATTCACATCAAGGACATGAGCTCCAGCTTCCTGTTCTTCCGTTCCCTGAGACACGACGTACTCAAGGTCATTCTCCCTGAGAGCCTGTTTAAAGCGTTTCTTTCCCGTGGGATTGATCCTCTCTCCGATGAGTACCGGATAGTCCCCGAAGGTCACCGCATGCGTGTAGGAAGATACCGCGGTGATATCCTTTTCCGTTATGGGAAGGGGCGCGGATACCGCGCCTGTGACCGCCTCTCTCATGGCTTTTATGTGATCCGGGGTGGTCCCGCAGCATCCCCCAAGGACCCGGCCGCCTGAACGTGCGATCTCCACCA
>JAEELB010000134.1 GCA_016288705.1 Lachnospiraceae bacterium
AGCTTCTCTCGGGACGCTTTAAGACCGCCCTCTGGTCCTCGGGAAAGGACGAGAGGCTTTCTTCGGTGGAGGTGAATCCCTATACCGATTATTACGACGGAATGCCGGCAGTATTTGCTTCATCAAAGATCAATCTCAATATTTCCCTGAAAGCCATCGAGGCCGGGATCCCTCTGAGGGTCCTGGATATCATTTCCTGCGGTGGCTTTGTGCTGACGGACTGGAAGATGGATATGGAAGAGTTCTTTATCCCCGGAGAGTCCATAGAGACCTACTCATCTCTTGAGGAACTGTACGCCAAGACGGATTTCTATGTGAGAAATGAAAGCGCAAGGGCGGCCGTCATCGGGAACGCCCGGGCTGTTCTGGACAGAGCCTTCAGGTTTGAAGACAGGCTGGGAACGATCCTCGGTACGGCCTGAAGCACTCCGGTCATAAGCTGCCGGTTATGCAAAGGTCGAACCTGTCCCGCCAGGTGTCCCTTTTTGTGAGGGAGAAGGCCTTCTCAACGATAGCGAGTCTGTATTCATCATCCGAAAGGACCTTTCTGATCTTCTCTTCTGCTTCTCTCAGATCCCTGCCGTCCCAGAAGAGGATGCTCTCGCCGTCCTTGAAGCGTTCCTCCAGATATCTGCTTTCATTACTGAGGACCACGGTTCCGTTCAGCATGCCGTTAAATACTCTTTCGTGGGCGCCCTCCGCAAAATAGGGCAGGTCGTTGATGAGAACCTTTGCCCTTGATATGAATCCGAGACATTCTTCGGGAGTTTTCATGCCCTCATAGATGATATTTCCGGGGTATTCCGCGGCGGTCTTTCTCCAAACCTCGTTTCCGATGATATGCACCGTAAGCCCCTGTCCCGCCAGGTGTTTTATCAGGTTCTGCCTCCTCTGGGCCACATACCAGGCTTCAACGCTCTTTACGGCGTAATTTGTCATTACGGCTATCTCCGCAGGAGTCAGGGTGTCGCCGGTTCCGGAAGAAAGGTCATTTACTGCGTCCTGGGCTTCCACATAGCTTTCTCTTTCATAGTATCCGATCACATGATCGTAGAAGGCTTCCGGATCTCCAAAGGGAGGCGGGGGGAAGTTGATGTCTTCCTCCGCTCTGAAGCCGCCGGCGTAGAGGATGTCAATGTCCTTTTCCTGGTGTCGTAAGGGCGTATCAGCTTCGTCACCGCCCAAGACTCCCGAAGGAAATGCCGGACTGTCTGCTCTTGACCCGCCGTGGGGCATGAAGCAGAAGGCGGAAGGGATATTCGGAAATACTTCCCTTAAGAACCTCCGATGACCCCTGTCTATCAATACAGCGTGATAGCCGGGAAAGTAGTCGGCGGATATGGCTTCCAGAAAGTGGGCGGGATGATCCACAAGGATATTGTAGAGTCTTACATTTCTCTGTTTCCAAAGGTCGTAGCCTGAGCCCGTGTTGTTGAAGGTTATGACAACGGTCTCACTGTCTATCCGGTCTATCAGAGGGAGGAGGGTCTTCTCGGGATTCTTTGTATCCACTATGTACGCGTCCGTCCCCTTCGTCATTTCCTTTATAAATTCGTCAAGGGTCACAAAGCCACCCGTCAGGGCTATGGTGAGAGGGGGCCTGCCGTACAGTTTCATGGCTCTCTGTCTGTATCTGTCGTAGTTCAGCATGGAGAGAACGCCCCCGTCGTCATGGAGGCACCAGGGCAGGCGCTGGGCCGGGATCACGATCTTTTTCCCTTTTCGTCTCATTTCTTCGGACATGGACAGGTCGTAAAAGTCCCAGCCGTCAAATATGTCCTCACGGAAGGGCACGTCTCCCTTCACTGCCATAAGCAATCCGTCTGTGGCTTCCGCTTCATCATAGCCGTCTTTGACAGGATCATACCTGTAATCTTCATAGTCGTGTTCTCTGCCCCTGACAAAAAGGCTGCCCAACCGGTCTCCGGACCACATGATGAGATCCTCCGGGATCCTTCTGCAGCCGGCCACGCCTATCATGCCGATCTCCGGATCGGATGAAAAGATGGAGATGATGTCGCTGATAAAGCGCTTGTTCAAAATAAAGACGTCCTGGTGGAGAAAGACGCGGTAAAGAGCGTCTGTCTGCCTGCAGGCCTCGCTGTAGCCCGAGAGCATGGAGGAGGCTCCTTTGATGACCCTTACTTCCGTTGTCTTTCCCTCGGGCACCTCAAGGCGTCCGATGTATGCGAGGCACTCCCGGAGAAAAGTCTCGTTATTTGAGCAGATGATAAATACGATCCTGTCAGCGTCCATGTTTCCTCCCGGCCGTCAGGTACTCTGATTCCCGCTTTCTGCCGCCTGCCAGATAAACCTTTGACCAGTATTGAAGGACCTCTTCCGGCTCTGCGCCGTACTCGTTTAACGCCATGTACGACAGGGCTGCCGGGGAGATGTTTTCATTGAGGATGTGATCCTTTGCTTCCTTTGTGAGGGCGGCGTCATGCCCGTCGGGGCCCATGAACAGGGGCCTCCTTATCATGAATACCGCTTCATGATATCTGTCCAGGGCTTCACTTACGCACTTCGTCCCGGAGGTCAGGAGTACGAAGCCCTCCCGCAGTTCTTCCGTCACGATCTTTGAGATCGAATAAAGGGTGTTCATATAGCCGAAGGAGTCCGTGGATCTTTCAAAGAATTCTTCCTCTTCGACGGAATGGATATCATCAAGGGTTTTATTTCCGGGCTCCTTAAGAAAAGCCTCAAAGGCCTTCACGTATCCTGAATTCAGGTCTTCAAGGACAGGCTTTATCTTTTCAAGGGCATCAAAGAACTTCCGGTCAGGTATGAACATCTTTTTCACCTTTCCTTTCCCGGAAATGCGTGAGCATCCGGAAACCCTCGGGGACAAGAACCATTTTATTAGGAACTCCCGCAAAAGGCAAGGAAGATTGATAAAGCCCCGGGACTTTGCTATACTCATCTGTCAGTAAGGTCCCTGAGACTGTGTGGGATTTAGACGGAGGTTTATCCATGCCGGAACTGATCACTCTTGATCCTGCGGGAGATCCCGCAGCCTATACGGATGCTCTTGTTAAATATGCGGCGGGGGAGGTCCCGGGTTTCATCATCCCCGGCACCGTGAGCTTCACAAGCGCCGTGCTTGTCAGGTTTCTGCGCAAGCTGAAGATCCCCTATGAGGATATCTGGTACCGGCATATGTATGATCCGGGACTTGTCACCCGGTGGATGGAGAGAAGGGAACTGCCCTATCTTGAGTACCAGGTGGCTGACGGATGCAATATGAGGTGCAGCGCCTGCTCTCATTATTCACAGCTTGTGGACGGCCCGGGCCTTCTGGACCTTAAGGAGACCGAAAAAGGCTTCCGGCTTCTCAGAGGCTTTTTTGACAATATCTGCCTCATAAGGGTGATGGGAGGAGAGCCACTCCTGAACCCCGAGCTCCATAAGTATCTCAGGATGACTCATGAGATATTTCCCCAGGCTGTGCTGGAGGTTGTGTCCAACGGCATACTCATCACAAGCATGTCCGAAGAGCTGACTGAGACAATGAAGGAACTGGATGTGACCCTTTACATGTCTTATTATCCTGCCATGAAGGGAAAAGACAGGGAGATAGACGACTTCCTGACCCGAAAGGGGATAGGGCATAAGATATCGGAGATGGCGGAGGAGTTTTTCAAGGTGACGGATCTTAAGGGGGGACTGGATCCCGCAGCGGAGTTCTTTTCCTGCTCCTGGAGATTCTGCAACATGCTGAGAGACACAAAGATAGCCGCCTGCGCTTACCCGTTCCTGGCGCATTATTTCAATGATTACTACGGGAAGGAGCTTCCCGAGAGCGGGGAGGTCGATCTTGAGGAGGAAGGGCTCACCCGGGAGGAGATATTGCGGAGGCTGGATACTCCCATTGAATTCTGCGCTTTCTGCAGACAGCCGGGAGTGCCCGTGCCCTGGACCAGAGCCTCGGGAAAAGACGTCCCTCTTGAAGATATCGCCATAGTTCAGTGAGAGTGCCGGTCCATCGTAAGGGCAATGCGCGGGTGAGCGGTTTATGAAAAAGATCATCTTCTTCGACGGCGGGATAGAGACCCAGAATTATTTTTCTTTTCAGCTTGCCCACAGCCTGAAGGCCATGGGTCATGAGATATGCTTTTTCAATCTCAAGAAGCCTCTTCGGGACGAAAGGCTTTTCTTCCGGTTTCTGGAGCCGGGGAACACAGTCCTTTTGTGCTTTAATTATCACGGCTTTTCGGGAGAATACTTCTTCATAGATGACGACAACGGACATTTCATCTGGGACGATCTGAAGATCCCCGTCTACAACATCGTTGTGGACCACCCATATTACTATCATGTGTTCCTTGACGACGATATACCGTCCATATACACACATATCAGCATAGACAGGAATCACGAAGCGTACATGAAGAGGTTCTTTCCGGAGATCAGGAGAGGACCCTTTATCCCTCTGGCGGGAACAAGATTTCCCGGCGCCGCCGTCAAAGGCCTGGGCGGTCCGGACTATGACTGCTTTGATACCGAAGAGCCTGAGCCTCCGGCCCTCAAACCCCTGGAAAAGCGGAGCATGGACGTGTCGTTCATCGGAAACTATACCATCCCCGTCACCTTCGACAAATACATAAACCGTCTGGGGGATGAATATGCGAGGTTTTACTGGGGCATAATAGACGATATGCTTGCCCATCCCTCCCGCACCCTGGAGGAGGTGGCGGAGGAACATATCCTGCTGGAACTGCCTGATACGGATGAGGCAGGTCTTAAATCCGTCATGCCGAACCTGATCTTCATAGACAACTATGTCCGCTTTACGGAAAGGGAGCGGGCGATAAGGGCCATCGCCGAAAGCGGGACGAAGGTCCATCTCTTCGGCGGAGGCTGGGTGAATTTCCCCTGTGACAGACCCGAAAATCTGGTGATCGGGAATCCTCTCGATTCCGCGGAGTGTCTTGAGGTCCTTACGGACTCGAAGATATCCCTGAACGTAATGCCCTGGTTCAAGGACGGAGCCCATGACAGGATATTCAGCACCATGCTGAACGGAGCGGTATCCCTCACGGATTCTTCGGTATATCTGGATGAGATACTGAGAGACGGGGAGGACTGCCTGAAATACGATCTGAGCGCCATGGACCGCCTGCCGGAGATCGTGTCCCTGGCTCTGTCACGGCCTGATGAACTGCAGGAGACGGCGGACAGAGGGCGGCTTAAGGCTGAGCAGGGGCATACCTGGGGGCAGAGGGCGGTAACCCTGCATGAACTCATTGAAAACGACTGAAAATTATAGTATAGTGAGGCGTGGAGGCCGCGCTTCGGAACAGAGCCCGCGGCCTGTCTCTTAACCGGATGACTTCTGACAGACTTACGGAGGGCTTATTTGTGAATTCAA
>JAEELB010000135.1 GCA_016288705.1 Lachnospiraceae bacterium
AGCGCCTGAGAGGTGCCGTCTTCCACAAGGCCGTTGATGCCGTTGACCGTGCCGGGGATCTTCCACACCGCGGTGAACTTCACCGTGCCCGCAGTCTTTCTGAGGTTGCAGAAAGAAGTGGCGTAAGTATAGTTGAGAATGGTGTCAAAGGTTATGCCGTAATCAACGCAATGCTCGCTTGAATCGAGGCCGGTCACGATCCACCCTAGGAAAACATAACCGTTTCTGGTGGGGTTCGCCACGTTAAAGGTCTGGTTGTAGTCGGCCCTGGTGGGAGAAGACCCGTAATTCACTCCTCCGTTCATCTCATAGGTGATGCTGTAGGACTCACCCTGAGGCTTCGGCGGAGTGGGCTGGGGCGCAGGAGCCGGAGTCGGCGTAGGCGCAGGCGTAGGGACCGGCTCTGTGGGTGCGCTGGGATCGGGATACTCAGTGGGATCTTCGGGATCGTCGGGATCATCGGGAAAGACTATGTAGGGGATATCTCCACCTCCGCCGTAACCGTCGTCTCCGTCCGTCGGATCCGAAGGGCTGGGATCGACGGGATTGCTGTTAAAGTCAAAGGGATCAAAGTCCCCTCCGCCCGAAGATCCGTCCGTGGCAATGGGTTCCAATGACCCCTCTCCCTCTATGGATCCGTCGTCGCCTTCGACATACGCGGTCCTGTCATAGCGGTCTCCGTAGCCTTTCAGATCCGCCGCGCCGGCTGCTCCTGCCAAGGACATGGACAGCAGAACGCCCGCTGAGATAAGAGCGCCGCCCGACCTTATCAATCTTGAAACTGTGTTCTTTTTCATGGCAAAACCTCCGTTTGGACCGACCTATCGTCCACTGCTGTCAGTGACCGCATCTGATTCCATTGAAAATACTAACATAAATCACAAAATGCCGCAAGAAAATGCCCCGTATGCGATCCCGGTTCAGCTTATCACTTTATGATTGATATCCTTCCCGCAATAAGGACAGATGACCGTATCCATGGTAACTCTGGACTTCTGGAAGCAGTTGGGACAGACCTTGGTCACCGGCTTATCTCCCGATATCCCGGTCTCGCTCACCACGCCGCCGTTCACTTCGTTCAGTTCCTTTTCGTCAAGTATCTTTTTTGCGCTCATATCTTTTACCTCCTGTTTTGAGGCTCGCCTGGGAGCCCTGAATATCCTTCTGTTAAATCTTTATACGAAGAGTTTACCCGGAGGGGTAAAAAAAGGAGCCCCCTGCGGGACTCCCCGGTTGATCCGCATGTTATCATCTTATATCTCTTTAAGTATGCACTCGGATATGGCTTCCATTCCGGCCACGTTGGGATGGATGCCGTCTATGGTGTACTTGGACGAATACTCCGGCGTGATCTCACAGTTATCATAGAGATTGATGGTGCGGCACCCAGCCGAAACCGCCCTCTCCGCGATCTTTGAATTGAAATACTGAGCGTACTGCCAGTTTACCAGCAGTTCCTGCCTTCCCGTCGCGGGTCTCTGCATCTGGAGGCAGATTATCTCAGCCTGGGGATAGCTCTTCTTCACAAGCGAGAGAAGCGAATTGTAGGACTTTGAGAAGGCTGAAGTGTTCACGGCCTTCAGGAAGTCGTTCATTCCCAGATAGATGATGATCACGTCCGGATCCACGCCGCCCGAAGACAGAGCGGACACGTACTTCTTTTCGTTGCAGGACCTGGTGACGGAATTGCCTTCGAAGGAGACGTTTGAAAGGAGCATGCCCCCCTTCCTGTCCAGCACCTGCTTCCACCAGGTCTGGTCCACGCTCTTCAAGGTCCTTCCGGCCTCATAATAGGTCTTGAGATTATCGGCGATATATCCTTCGTAGGTGCTGCAGTCGTCTCCGAGGATGGACACATATTTGCCTTCCATATCCACGCGCTTTGCAGCTTCTTCCGCTTCGATCCTGGCTCTCTCGCTCTCTTCCTCTGCCCTCTTGCTCTCCTCGATGATGGCGAGGCTCTCTTCTATCCGGCTCTCTTCCGCAGCTCTTTCGCTCTCCGCGATGGCCTCTTTCACTTCCATGGCATACACGCGGTCGCTGTCAGTGATCTCTTCAAAATGAACATTACCGGCCGCCGATGAACAGCCCGTAAGAAGCACCGAAAAGGCAATGATGAGTAAACTGAGTCGTTTCATATAATATTCACCTTATTTCGAATCAGGGATTTTCGTTTCCGATATGACTTTATATTATAGAAACAGCCATATGTCAAGACTTTTTGACAAAAATGTTACAAAATTGTTAAAAAACAACAAAAACAAGTAAATTATGGTGGGAGTTTTGATTGAATTTGCATTTCACAGGGGATATAATATACGGAAGTGTTTATCTTTTCGCAGATGACAGGAGGTACTGTCCGTTATGAAGAAGATGACCCCGGCAAGGAAATTATCCTTCGTTTTTCCTCTGGTCCTTTCTCTGGCTCTTTGCGGCTGTCAGCCGAAAGCCCCGGCAACTCCCTCCGCAGGCGGAGGATCTGCGGAAGCTTCATCCTCTGCGGTTCCTGCTTCGTCAGAGTCCTCTTCACCGGCAAATGAAACCGTGCAGACGGCAGCCGCGGAGAGTTCGGAAGCCGCGGTTTCGGCCCCTCTTATCACCAGCGTGTCCCACAAGCTGGAGATCCCCGGAACGGGTGACCCTCTTCTCCTCGTGACAGG
>JAEELB010000136.1 GCA_016288705.1 Lachnospiraceae bacterium
ACCAGATGGATATGATGCGTCAGATGCTTGGCACGGTTTTTCTGCTGGGGAGCCTCATCCCCGTATTTATCAGCGTTTACGGAGATGAATTGAAGAGCGGGGTACTTATTAACATTATAGGAAGGGGAATGGCCAGAAGGAAGATCATATTTGCAAAGCTTCTGGATTCTGCGATCCTCCTGCTGCTGCTTTATACTGCGGCGTTTCTGGCGGTGGTCGTAAGAAATCTGTTTACAGACCTGGCCATTACCCCAAAACAGGATCTTCATCTGTACATCTTCTGCATATACTGTGTGATCAGGGGGGTGGGCTACCTCGCGCTTTCATCTCTTGCGGTATTTCTGGCCTGGAACGCGTCCGGAGGGATGTTCATTCTCATTGTGGCGGATCTGTTTTCGAAAATGTTCCTGATGGTCGCTCAGGACAAACTGAAGCTTCCTGTGTATGACATGAGCTTTGAAGGACTCCTGGAGTCCTCCTACGCCGGCATAAGGGCCGGGGAGACGGGATGGCAGCTTATCCCGGCGCTTCTGATACTTCTGGCCGTGGTGGCCGTCAATGTGATCACCTTTGACAGAAAGGAGATCGACCTATGAGAAGACTGATAAACGCGGACCTTTGGCGTATCAGCATGAAGAGACCGCTTTGGATCGTCACTTTTCTGTTCATGGCGTTCGATGTTCCCTTTACCTGGTATTGTCTGAGCAAAGGCCTCGATAAGGGCCTTGCCTTTACGGAAACCGCATCCGGGCTGAGCGGGAGCTATTCTTTCGTCCTTGGATTTGTGCTGCTGAGCGGAGTATATTCGGATGAGTACCGGAATATGACCATGATAGCCACCATAGGAAGGGGTATTTCCAGAAAGAAGTACGTTTTGGCGAAGTTCCTGGACGGGATGCTGCTGACGATGCTTTGCCTTTCGCTTTTCGCTGTTTTTTCCGCTGCTCTGCAGCTTGCCTTTTCCGTTTCTCTCTCCAGGCGGGAACTGTTTTTCCTGGCCATGGCTTATATTTCCGATGCTGTTTCCCTTGTGGCCTGTATGACCATGGCGTCCATAGCGTTCTATCTCACGCACAACGTGGTGCTGGGAGTGATCGCTTTTCTGACCGTTACCGTCATCATACCCGTTTCAATGCAGATCGCAAGCCTGATCCCCTTTATCGCCAGGTTCAGGCCGGACATGTACTCTTTGGACGGGGTCGTCAGCAGGGCGAAGTCTGCCTTTATCATGGGAAATACCGGGTACGGTATATTGATCTCTCTCGCAGGGATAGCGGTATATATTGTGGCTGCCCTGATCCTGTCAATGATCGTCTTCGAAAAAAAGGAGCTTGATTTCTGACTTGACAAAGGAGTGACACTAAACTATCATTACCTAAACCGTATACATGAACTGCAGTGGAAGATAGAGGGAAAAAGATGACTTTTAAGAGGATCGGTGAAGGAACTGTTCAGTGCATTGTGTCCGGCAGGGATCTTGAGGAGTATGGGCTGAGCTTCAGCGACATCATGGAGCGGGGCGAGAAGAGCGAGACGTTCATCAGGAACATGCTTGAGATCGCTCAGAGAGAGGCCGGATTCAGCGCTTCGAGTCCGGGAGTATCCATGCAGATCACTCCCATGCAGAATGACAGTCTGATCGTGACGCTTTCGGAGGGAGTCTCCGGAGGGGTCATCGGTCTTTTGGCGCATATCAAGGAAGTCCTTACGGAAGGCCTTCTGGAGAGGGGCATCCCCGCCGATGATGCGGAGGAGGAGAGAGCCCTCACTCATTTTAAGGAAGGACTTTTGGAGGATGATCTCCCTGCGAGCGTGCGTGTCGTGGCCTTTGACGCCATGGGAGAGGCCGTGTCCTTTGCGGGCGCCGCAGGCAATACCTACGGCCTGAAAAGCAGCCTGTACAAGAACCGGGATTCATTCTTCCTGGTGCTGGACAAGGGACGGATGTCCTGGGACAGGTTCAACAGACTCACTTCCGACGCCACCGAATACGGCATAGTCGGGGTGGCGGATGAGGACAGGATGGCCTATCTCTACGAGCACGGGGAGCTGCTCATCGGCGAAAAAGCCCTGCAGGTCCTCAGATCGGTGGGTAAGTAAAGGGATCATAACAGAAATGATCAAAGCGGTCCGGTCTCCGGGCCGCTTTTATTTCGAGGAGGATGAGGAAGAGCTTTCCTTTTCACCCAGCACCACGGCGTGGCTTATGACATAATAATCATCGCCGATGTACTGGGAACTTACAGACACGTTAAGGCCTTTGACCTTGAGGTCTTTTACCACATCATTTGCGTAGCCTTCCTTGTAGGACTCATTGTCATAGGCCGTCTCGATCTGCCTGACTATGGGAAGCCCCTTTACGAGAGTGGTGAATCCTATGGGATTTCCGATATACGCTTCTATATGCTTCTTTGCGGCTTCATAATACTCGGCTCTCGTCCTGATCACATCGCTTTCATCGTACCCGTAAGCGATGAGGACCGGGGAGACGATGCTGGTGGTGGTCGTTGAGGTGGACGAAAGGGAGGAAGCCGGCTGCGATGAGGTCTGGGCGGATGAGGAAGCAGCGGTTGAGGAAACGGTGGAAGACGAAGTCTCTGTCGATGTGCTCGTATCCGGCTGCTTTGACTCGGGAACCGTGGCGGAGGTCTCTCCCCAGGTGGCGGCGGGTCTCTTGCTTGTGATGGGTTCAGTGCCGGTGACATAGGGCGTCAGGGTGGCGGAAATGCCGTTCACGGAGGACCTGGGACTCTCGGTGCTGGTGGTGGATTCCGAGGCAGGAGGGTTGGGGTCTATCTTTACGTCAGCGGAAAGAGGCTCCGTGGGGGCCTGGGGAGAATCCGCTTTCTGTGGCAGAGTGTCGTGAAGCTCACGGGAAAACCCCGGCTTTGCATAACTGATGCCGATGAGGATCCCCGTGAGGAGCACGCCTCCGAGTATCATATATAATATCGTCTGAAGAGCTTTCATAGGTCTGATTATAAAACACGGCGCCTGAAAGGTCAAAGGGCAGTGAAAAGGATCAGGAACGCAGAAGCGCTTCAGGATGAGGACTCTATGATGCCTCCGCCGAGAACCTCATCGCCGCTGTAGGCCACAAGGGACTGTCCCGGGGTGACGGCCCGCTGGGGTTCGTCAAACACCACCTTCAGATAAGGCTCTTCCGGGAAGAGAGAAGCCTTTGTCTCCCGGGCCGTGTACCTGGTCTTCACCGTGCAGCTCACGGGAGAGCCGGGAGCGGTTCCCGATATCCAGTTAAAGTCGGAAACCATGCAGGAATCCGAATAGAGCCTGTCTTCCGAAGACAGCACAATGTCCCCCGAATCGGTCCTTATTTCCTTTACATAGAGAGGGGCGGAGGAGCTTATGTTCAGACCCTTCCGCTGTCCTATGGTGTAGGCGCCTATGCCTCTGTGGCGGCCCAGGATATTTCCCTCTTCATCGATGAAATTCCCGGGGCTCAAGGTCCGGCCCGTATGTTTTTCAATAAACTCCCTGTAGCCGTTCCTGTCCACAAAACACAGATCCTGACTGTCATGCTTCGACGCCAGCGAAAAGCCGTATTCGGCGGCTTTCTGCCGGACCTGGTCCTTTGTCATTTCCCCCAGCGGAAATAAGACCCTTTTGAGCGTCTCCTGGGTCAGGCCGTAGAGCACGTAGGACTGGTCTTTTTCCGGGCTGAGGGATCTGAGCAGAATGATCCTTCCGGTTTCGGGGTCTTCTCTGACCCGGGCGTAATGGCCGGTGGCTATATGGGTGCAGTGGAGTTCATCGGCTTTATTTACCAGGGCTCCGAATTTAAGCTTTCTGTTGCATTCGATGCAGGGATTGGGGGTCCGTCCCTTCAGATACTGGCTTATGAAGGGTTCTATCACCGTCTTTTCAAAGCTCACCCTGAAATCGCAGACACTGTAGGGTATGCCTAAAACTGCGCAGACTGCCATGGCGTCCCGGATGTCATTTTCGCTGCAGCAGGTGTACGGATTGCACTGACCGGAGTCTCCGCTGTCGTAAAGCTTCATGGTGACTCCCGTCAGATCGTTTCCCTGATCTCTGAGTATGGCTGCGGCGACGGAGGAGTCTACTCCGCCGCTCATGGCGGCAAGTATCCTTTTCATTTATGCTGATACCTCTTTTCGGCTTTGCCCGGAGCACATGCCGGCGGCAGGTCCGGGCTTCCCTTTGCCCTCAGAAGCTCCGGCCGGAGCCCGAATGCGACCGCCCGGAGGAGGAGCTGTAGCTGCCTGAGTAGGAGGAGCGGGATGAAGAACTCCTGGTCGACGAGGATCCGCTGTCGGATTTCTGGGGTGAATAAGTTTTGCTGGTGGTCTTGTTTATAAATGTGTCATCCCCGCATAATTTCAGGCTGTCTCCGACCATATACATATCCGCGTTGTACTTCATCTTCGGAGGAGCCATTCTCTTTCTGGCCTTGCCGAAGGTGATCCCGCCTGTCACGAGACCGCAGACAGAGCCAAACACGGCGATCCAGATCCAGTAGGCGGTGGACCTTTGCACTCTCCCGGTACTGTACATGTGATCCACGTTTTTGATCCAGTCGTGCATCCCTTTAAAGAAATCGCTGTTTTCGTTGTTGAATTCCATCTCGTAGTTGCAGAAGCCAAGCATTCTTTTTTTATTGACCTCGGTAAGGTTCTTATCCCCGGATCCCTCGGTGTAAATGAGGACAGTGTTGGTGCCGTACTGAGAGCGTATGAAGGTCAGCAGGATCCCGTCGTAGTCATCGCCGTATCCGTATCCGTTGTACCGGTAAAAGGCCTCTGCATACTCTTCCGGAGTCATGCCGGACAGGGAGGATTCTCTTGCGGTGGTGATCACAACGTCCGTTTGGTGCTTTTCTGCGACTTCCATGGCTTCCTGTTCAAGCTGTTCCAGGTTTTCGGGGGTCAGGACGTTGGCGTCGTCGGTGACGTAGGGGGCCAGATCGTTGTGGAAACGGGTGAATTCCCTGTCTGTATCTTCCGGGAGCCAGGCAGGGGTGAAGGGAGCGCCCTTGGTGTACAGGGTGTAGATGTTTGTGATCCAGTCGTCCACGCCCTCCGCGTATTTCCCCGCGGTCATGTACTCATAGAGGACGTCGTCGATCTCATTTGCATATTCCTCGGTATAAAGCCTCTTTGTCTCCGGACCGTAGCATGCTGCCCACCAGCCCCTGTCATCGGGATCCATGCATATCATGAGGCATATGCCTTCATA
>JAEELB010000137.1 GCA_016288705.1 Lachnospiraceae bacterium
GAGGGTGCACAACCTCAAGTATTACACCTGGGTTGAGCAGCAGGGTGAGACGAAGGAGGATCTGGACGCTCTCTGGTACGACAGGGAGGGCACCTGGGATACGGTGCACAGGCAGGCTGAGGAGCTTGACCGGATGATAGATGAGTTCAACGCCGAAGCGGGAGTATTGTAAGGCGGATCCTTGCGGGCGCTGCGAAGCCGGTACGGGAGTTCGGTAGGACTCATCCGGCAAGGGCGGTGAGGCACCGGTACGGGAGTAATGTAAAGAGGATCCGTCCGGCCGTTGAGGCACCGGTACGGGCGTTCTGAAGACGGGTCCCTCAGGCCCCGGGGCGCTGGTACCGCAGGACGCAAGGGAACAATGATGGGAGAAAAACATGAAATACGTGACAGGCGCCAGATGCGTAAAGTGCGGCAGGAGATATGATGCGGTTCCCGATCTCACCACCTGTGAGTGCGGAGGGATACTGGACATAGAATACGACTATGAGCTGATCCGCCATGATGTAAATAAGGACGCCCTCTCCGAAAGACGGCTCTGCTCCATGTGGAGATACAGGGAGTTCCTCCCGGTTGAGGACGACACCCCGGAGCCTCCCCTCAGGGTGGGCTGGTCTCCCCTTTACGACAGCGCCCGCCTTTGCGGTGAGCTTGGGCTGAAAAAGCTGTATGTAAAGGACGACGGCCTGAATCCCACCGCTTCTCTGAAGGACCGGGCCTCCTCCATGGCCGTGGCCAAGGCCTGTGAAGCAGGGCAGGATACCATAGCCTGTTCGTCCACTGGAAACGCGGCTTCGTCTCTTGCGGGAAACGCTGCTGCGGCAGGACTTAAAACGTATATATTCGTCCCGGAGAGAGCGCCCAAAGGAAAGGTGGCGCAGCTCCTCACCTTCGGGGCCCGCGTCATTTCCGTTCAGGGCAATTACGAGGAGACCTTCGAACTGTCAAAGGCGGCCATAGATGAGTACGGCTGGTACAACAGGAACGCCGCCATAAATCCCTATCTGTCCGAAGGAAAAAAGACCGTGGCGCTGGAGATCATGGAGCAGCTTGGATGGGAGGTCCCGGATTTCATCGCCATTTCCGTCGGAGACGGCTGCACCATCGCAGGACTCTGGAAGGGGCTTAAGGATCTGAAGGGAGCGAGCTTTATTGACAGGCTCCCCCGGCTGATCTCCGTGCAGGCAGCAGGCTGCTATCCCATAAACAGGGCTGTCAGGGATAACACCCCGATCGAACCCATGGAGGAAAATACCATAGCCGATTCCATCGCGGTTGGAGTGCCGAGAAATCCCGACAAAGCCATGGCGGCCATCAGGGAGTCGGACGGCATCACCGTTGAGGTCACCGACCGGGAGATAATGGAAGCCCAGAGCCTGCTTGGCGTCACAGCCGGGGTCTTTGGCGAGCCCGCAGGGGTGACGGGCACGGCGGGGGTAAAGAAACTCTGCAATGAAGGTGTGCTGGACAAAAACTGCACCGTGGTGAGCGTGGTCACCGGCAACGGCCTGAAGGACGTGGACAACGCCATCAGGTTCGCCGGAGAACCCATAAAGTGCATGAACGATCTTGAAGAGCTTAAAGGAAAGCTCTTCGGCGGTGACCGGTAAGGCCACGGGGAGAGTTAAATGAGCCAGTGTGAGGATTGCGCATATTTATATTATGACGAGGAGTACGGGGATTATGTCTGCGATGCGGACATGGACGAGGATGATTACGGGAGGCTTGTGGCTAACAGCCGGGAATCCTGTCCCATGTATGTGGACGGTGACGAGTACAAGGTTGTGAGACATCAGGCATAGGAGAAAAATGAGGCTTCGGGTATTTGACAGGATGATGACGGCTGCGCTGGCTGCTTCGCTTATTCTGATGCAGCCCGCGCCTTTATTTGCGGCTGAGGGGCTGACGGAAGGTACACGGCCCGCATCTTTATTTGCGGCTGAGGGACTGACGGAAGGTACACGGCCCGCGCCTTTATTTGCGGCTGAGGGGCCGACGGGAGGTACACGGCCCGCGTCTTTATTTTCAACGAATGACACCGCCGGGGAATCGGAAGAACTATTCGGAGCATCCGAAAACCAGGCGACTGTTTCTGTGAACATCCGTCCTCCCCGGACGGATGAAGATAATGTCACCACCTGGGACTGCATCTGGTTCGGCAGCTACTGGCAGGAGGATACGAATGGAGACGGAGTCTGCTTCGAAAAGGAGACTCTGATCAGCTGGGATGAACGGGAGGCCGCATACTATGACCAGTACGGAAAGAGGATCCCTCCGAATATCAGCGGCGGCAGGTATGCCGCTGACAGCAGAGAGCCCATAAAGTGGAGAGTCCTGGATATCGACGGGGAAGGGAATGCGCTTCTTCTGGCGGACAGGATCATTGATATCGTCGAATACAACGAAAAGTACGAAGACGTGACCTGGGAAACATCCACTGTCAGGTCCTATCTGAACAGTCTCGGGGCTATGGAAAACCGGTGCCGGAAGGATTTTTCCGGGGACAGGGGCTTCCTGTACAGGGCCTTCACCGAAGGGGAAAGAAACAGCATCACCTGCGGGACTCTCCATAATCCGGACAATCCCCTGTACGGGACTTCGGGCGGCGCGGATACGACAGACAGGATATTCTGCCTGTCTCTGGATGAAGCCCGGACTGACAGGTATGGTTTTCACAATAACGAGATGGAAAGGATCATCTATACAACTGAGGGCTTCCAAATCCAGGAAGATCCTGCCCGTGTGGGCTTCTCCACAGGTTATGTTTCCTGCAAGCCCGGGTATGGCATTTTTAATCTTCGGGACGGGAGAAGCATCTGGTTTCTGCGTTCTCCCGGGGAAACACAAAAGGTAGCCCTGGTCACAAGCTGGGGAGGACAGATAGATCTGCACGGAGAAGAGGTGAGGCGCCCAGTCTGGCCCTGTATCTGCGGAGTCCGTCCCGCCCTCAGGATGAATCTCCTGTCTTCCACGTCTCTGTGGGCCCCTGCGGGGACAGTGGCTTCAAACAGAAACATGTGGTTCGAACCTCCGGACGCAAAGGTGATCGGCGTCACCATCCCCGAAAATAAGACCCTGTTTGTAAATGAGACCCTGACCCTCACGCCGGAGTTCGAGCCTTCCATTGCATCCGACAGGAGTGTCACATGGGAGTCTTCACGGCCGGAA
>JAEELB010000138.1 GCA_016288705.1 Lachnospiraceae bacterium
CCCGTTATATTCCGGAAGCAGAGATATATCCCTGAGCTGGTTCAGATCACTGAAGATACTCACCTTTGAAAACTTGGTCACCCCGGTCAGGAATACAAACTTAAGATAATGGTCATAGCTTTTCAGTGTACTGAAAAAACCTTTAAAAACGGTCTTATTATGCTCCAGCCTCTCCTCGTCCGACTCCAAAAGCGCTTTGTCGTATTCATCCACAAGAACTACAACGCCCTTTTCGCTCTCTTCATACGCTTTTTCAATAAGCTTTTGAAACCTGCCCGCAAGCGAACGGATACCTTTATCCACATGATATTGCTCTTCCCACTTTTCCAGATGTCCCTCCAGGACACTCTCGATCGCAGCTTCCCTTTTATACTCGTCTTTATTGAAATCAAAATAGAATACCGGGTATTTCTGCCAGGCATCCGGATCGTCACCTTCAAGTTCCGTTATCTTAAGTCCTGTAAACAACTCCTTCCTGCCCTCAAAATAGGCCCGGAGTGTCGATAAAAAGAGGCTCTTTCCGAAACGGCGGGGGCGGCTTAAGAAATATGGTTTTCCACTGTGTACCAGTCTGTATATGTATTCTGTTTTATCCACATAGACATAATCATCCTTTCGGAGATTTTCGAAATCCTGTATCCCGATCGGTAATTTCCTGCCGGTCAGCATCATCCTTACCTCCCGTCCATGCACTTTTTCACTTCACTTCTTCGCTTTGCAGCCCTTGTAATCCTTCAGGGAATCGAAGCGCCCTCATTATAACAAGAACAGGCGGTTTCCACAATCCGCCTGTTCTTCGCCAATGTGTCCTGCAATTCTACATACCATCGAGCAGGGGGGACCCCCCCACTCGACGACAGCTTACCTTTCCCTTATCGACAAAATGGAAACCCCCGTGGTCTTGGAATTCTTCGGCGCTTGTGATATGATTACAAGTTGAGTGTGATCCTGCTCCGTTCCGAATGTCCTTATGTATTGTATCAGGATCATGAGCAACAGAAAAGGATCATCACGCCAGCAAGTCAACCGACACGGAAACCGGCGCTGATAGTGAAGCCGGAGAAACACCCGGCAGAACGGAGGCTGAAACGGAAGGCGCGGCTGTCTGGGCAAACGCCGGTGCGCCGGAAAAGATCCGGCTCACGCTTCCCGAAGCCGGGGACGTTCCCTTTTCCGTAAGGTGCCTGATCATCCCCTTCAGGTAATCCATGTCGGCCTTTACGATGGCTTTGCTCTCGGCATTTCTGTGCTTCCGCTTAAGCTCCTCCAGCTCCTCCTCACTCATGTGGGGATCGATGACCTCCATGGTCTCCAGCATCTCCATGGCCTCTTCCAGTTCCTTCAGCTCATCCTCGCCGAACTCTGCTATCTCCTCATTCAGGGCGGCCAGCGCTTCCTCTGCCTCTTCCGTCCTGCTCTCTTCGAACTCTTCCTCCGCCTCCCTGATCATCTCCTCCCGCTCTTCCATGATCTCGTCTTCCTTCTCGGAGACCTTCTCTTCCTCCAGGGAAATAAGAGCGTCCTTTATACCGGAGACCGCTTCTTCCTGCCGGTCCGCCCGTTCATCCCGGCCGCGGGTGCGCTCTGCCAGCTCTTCAAGCTCAAGATGATGCTTCTTTTTTCTGGCAGCCATCTCCATTCTCTTTGCATGGGTCAGCGCCAGCTGAAGTTCTTCCGCGTCACCGTTACCCGCAGAGATCTTCCGCTTCATCTCTATCACCTTCCTCCTGGCGGACAGCACCGCCTGGGAAGCGCTGACGGAGGTCTTTGCTCTCTGTATCTTTGAGGCCACCTCCTTGTAATTGTAGTTCACGGGTTCTTTCAGGCTGTCTTCCCCGTCGTCGTCCGAAGATCGGGAGGTCATGAGGAAGCCGTTCTCATAATCCTCCGAAAACGCCGCATAGGGATTGGCCTTCTTTTGAGGTTCCTTCTTAAGACCCCGGAGCATATCCCGCATCTCCTTAGTCCTGACACTCCTTCCGGCAGTTTCCTCGTTTTCGCGTACGGATGATCCGAATCCGGAAGTGAGGCAGGAGCTCCCCGCATATACCTTCTGAGGGCGGCCGCCGGGATTTCCGGCCAGCCGCGTACGGGAGGAAATGTCTGAAACGCCGGAAAGAGGACTGCCCGGGCCTGAGCCCGGGGTCCCCCCGTAATATGCGTAAGACTGCGGGTACGCGTTTTGGATCCGGGGATACAAAACGGTGCTCATATCATCCCCTGAAATCTATACGGCTTCCTATCATGCGTTCGGCGTCGGTCTTCACCCGTGCCTCCGCCATATCGTAGGTGTACTTTGACACCCGGCTCATGAGATCGTCCAGGGAGTTTGAGCTGAGAGTGACATAGTCCTTGTCGTCGACGCCCTCGACGCCTTCTTCTGTTTCTGCCTCTGAAGAAGACTCCGTCCTCTTCTCTTTTACCTTTTCTATCCGCTCTTCCTGCTTTTGCTTTTCGGCCTTCTTCTTTTCCTTAGCCTTCAGTTCCCTCTTCTCGGCGGCTTTCTTTTCGATCCTGGCCTTCTGTTGATCCTGTGACTTCTCAAGCGTGGCGAAGAAGGACATGTTCCCGTCCTTGTCCACGTTGATCCCGAAGTTCTTCACTCCGGTGCCGGAGCTGGCGAAGCTGTTCTTCATATCGTTGAGCTTCGTCTGTGCCATGGTGATGATCCCTTCGTATTTTTTGCGGAAGGACTCATCATTTGCCATGCGCTCGAGCTTTTCCTCGTCTATGAGGACCACGGTCTTATTTGCATTGCCGTAGGCTGCGGAATTCGCCTTGACCTGAGCCATCTGATCCTTGCCCACCACTATGAAGTCCATGTTGTGGAATTTGGACTTAAGGCTGTTGTAGTAATCGCTCGCCTTGTCCGAGAGCTTCACGTCCCCTATGGTCATCCCGTACTCGGTCTTCCGGGGCACGAGAGAGCTTGCGGGGTCGATGGGACTCCACTTCTTCATTTCCACTTTTGCGGGATTGGCGTTCTGAACAGAGCGCCCTTCGCCGGTCTTTGCCGCTTTGGTCTCAGCGCCGGATCTTTCCGCCCGATCCGTGCCGGTCTTCCACGACTGACCGCTCTGCTGATAAGCAGAGATTCCTGATAAACCTGCCATCTTTCTACCTCCTTGTATTGTCACTGAAATCCTTTTCAACCGGGGAAGGGAAGGCTCCCCGACCCGACGACAACATATTTTGAGACACCTGTGGATATCTCAAACTGTATATCGGCATCTTATTTTGATAATTAACCCCTGCCTATCCTTATTTAGCCACGGGAATTTAACTTTACAGTGGAATTCACTTTTTCACTCAAGCCCTGAGGCAGCCTTGAGGCAGCAGAACGCCGGTCCTGCTGCCCCGTACACATCGGCTCTTATTTCTTCAGGGCGATCCCTGCGGGCGCGATCCTGAACCTGCCCACGGCATATCCCGAATAACCGGATCCCTCCTTTGCGGAAACGATCACATTTGCGCTGCCTTTAAGCCTGTTATTTGCGTAGGACACGTCAAAGGCCTCATACACTTCGGATCCTTTTATCTCCTTATTACCCACCTTTACGGATATATCCGCCTGGCGTGAATCATCGGAGGGATCGAACTCTATGGGGAGTCCGGTATAACGCACATCATTGCCGTTCCGGGCAGTGACTGTAACCTTTGCTTTCGATATATCCGTGTCACCCCCGGCAGGCGCTCGCAGGGTATAAGACCCGATCACAAAGCTTTCACCTGTATAGGTTTTGCTGCCGAACTTGGGAGCCGCCATAACGGTGATTGTCGTCCCGGCAGGAAGCTCTGCTTTGCCGTCTATCGCCCCGCCCTTATCGTCAACCCAGGAAACCGTGTAATCCGAAGGTTTCAGCGAAACGCCATCCAGATCCAGGAACAGGTTTTTCCCGGACTTGAGGAAGTAGTTCTTCGCTGCCTTCTTCTTTTCATCATAGTTCACAGTCTGTGGCAGAGCGGCAGTGGTATTCTCAGCGGACAAAGGCGCTTTGACTATCCCGAAGGGCAGGTCATCCAGGGCAGAGCCCTTGTAGTTCCCCATAAACGAGAACCTGACCGAGGCAGTGCCCACCCCGGCGTTCCCCTTATAAGAAAGCTTGTAATCCCTGCCGGGAACCAGAGTCTCTGTCCCGCCGCCTTCAAACTCAGCCTCAATGGCCACGAAGGGTGTCACCTTAAAGCTCCTGTACTCATACTGCTTTTGGAGTCCGGAAGGTATGAACGCCTTCACTCCCTTCGCCGTGCCGGACTTCCATACCGCAGGAGCGACCTTGAAGCTCTTGCCTGCCTTTCCGCCGTAATCCCCGGCACCGATCACCAGGACGCTTACCTTGCCCGCATTCGCACTGTTCCCCGTGCTCACCACAAAATCAACGTCCTCTGTCAGCACAGCCTTTGTCTTTTTGTCCGTGACAATGAGATACTTTCCGTTTTCAGTTCCCGGAGAAGCCACCGTAAGCTCATGGGCTTCCCCGTCATAGATAAAGTCGGTCGCTGCGAGATCGGCCTTTATTGCTTTCGAAGCGTTTTTATCAATGGCTTTCACGGTCACCTTCTTTTCGCCCTTGAAGTTTCCGCCTGCCCTGGCCCTGATCGTGATCTCCCCGTCGGCATTTACGACGTCCGTAACCTTCTCATAGTCTTTTCCGGCTTTAAGAGCCTTTCCCATGAAGGCCAGGACGGGGGATGCAGCCTTTCCTTTAACGGTTGCCGTATTCCCGGCCACCACATCCGCATCCGAAAGATCCTTCTGTAGAATGGGGAATTCCATGGTCTTCTTATCCGTGTAGAGTCCCATGCCGATGATAGTGACCGTTCCGGTCCCGGCATCCGTGTTCTTTCCGAACTTAACTTTGTAATCCACGCCCTCAATAAGGAGCCTGTCACCGTTAGTCACAAGGATCCCGGGTTTTATCGCGCTTCCCGTGTAGCTGACTCCGATATCCTTCACTTCCTCATCCTCAAAGGAAGCTTCGATCGCACCGTTTTCATCGCCTTCGTAACCGGGATCGCCTCCGGAAGAGCCGTTCACCTTTACTGCGCATTCCGCTTCCACCTGCGTTCCGTCAGGGGAAGTCACGGTCACCTTAACCGTGGTGTTGCCGGCCTTGAGTCCTTTGACAACTGCATTCCCGGGATCCGCCTCCGACTTTGTGACCTTCACAGTCTTAGGATCTGCCGAAGACCATTTGATATCAGGCTCCGTAGCATTATCCGGAAGGACGTTCGCGCTCAGGGTGTCAGACCATCCCGCTTCAAGCACCAGTTCATCCTTGTCAATGGTTACCGAAGACGCAGGAACTATCTCCTCCATCACCTTTACAGGGACCCTGATATCGATCTTCCCTGCATAGATAATGATCTCGGCATCGCCCTTCGCTTTCGCAGTGACCTTGCCGGCGCTGTTCACTACAGCCACGTTTTTGTCCGTGCTCTCAAAGTAAATGCCCTTGTCAGTCGCATTTTCGGGAAGGACATTGACATCTATCTTCCTGCTGCTCCCAACAGCCAAGGTCAATTTCGAAGGATCAGCTGCTATTGATGTGACATCCACATCCTTGCCGGAGGATCCCTTGGACTCAAAACCGAAGGCTTTTACGGACGCATCCGAAGCCTCGCCTTTTCTCAGGTTAAGGACCGCCTGTATGGTGGCGGTTTCTCCGTTGATCGTGATCTCTGTTCCGTAATAGCCGCCTTCTTCGGTCTGTTCCAGCGTTTCGGCTGCTCCGTTCACCCTGCCCCCTTTGGTCAGGTTGACAGTCCGGAGCTCCTTATCGTTTTCGGCAGTCCAGGATACGACCATGCGGCCGTCCCCGGCAATGGCCAGTGCCAGATTGGACGGATCCAAAGCCTCTATCACTGTGCCGTAATCCCTGATCTTTCCATCCGAGATCACCTTGAGCCCGATCCCATCCGAGTTCTTGGTTATGACAGCAGTCCTCGAACCGTTTGACGCTGAAGCGATGTCCAGGCCATCCACCTCAAAGGTCTCTGTTTTAGGTTCCGAGGTTCCATCCCAGCTAATGATCCCCGCCTCATAGTCTTCAGTGGTGTAGACCAAAGTCACCCCTTCATCCGTGCCACAGGACTTTGACTCATATAGCCTTACGTTTTCCGCAAGCGCAAATGCTTTGGACCATGATCCGTTGGAATAAACATAACCGTATATGCTGCGACGGGCGGCAAGAGGGCCCTCTGAAGTCTTCCGGGACGTCAGGAATACCCTGTCTCCTGAACGGGAAAGCATGAGAGAATCCGAAACGCTTCCCGCATCTGTTTCAAGAGTTTTGACCTCTCCCGTCCAGGCTCCGTTCACTGCCTTGCCAACGGAATACTTAAGCACAGAGGGAGGACAGGTATTGTTCATGTCCGCTTTCCCTATCTCGCACCAGACCACCAGCTTATTCCCGTCGTTCAGAGTCAGGGTGTCACAGGCAGGGATGAGTCCGTCTGTCCCCGCGACAGTGACAGGAGCTTCATAGGTCACTGCAGAATCGCCGACAGGACTTAATCCTCCGGCTGCTGACACAGCAGAGCCGCCCTTCTGTTCCACAAGTACCACCCGCATATTTCCGGCCTTCTGCTCCATGCTGGTCATTACAGAAGCGCCTGAGCCCTTCTCATCCATTCCGCGGCTGCCGATAGCCGGATAATTTGACGCCAGCAGGTTATCTTTGTACGATGGATCAGAGTTATATTCCGTGGCAGGATAATCATCCCTGGCAAGCATATTCTCCTGAACGTCTATCTCGCTTATGGCTATGGCAGAATCATTTACGTTGTCATTCTTTCCGAACTTGTAGCTGAATTTCTTTTCGGCAAATGTAAAATCCTTCTGCCCGTTTATGAACCAGCTCTGGATATAGATCTTTGCATCGGCAGCCAGTTTTCCCTTTATCTCGTTCAGCTCGAAGCCGTCCTTCTGGGTGATGCTGGCTTTGAGCTCCGTCATGTCGGGAAGTTTGGGATTATCCCCTCCGACCCTGGCATTTGCCTCCGCGCCAAGGGCTCCTCCGCGAGCCTTTGCATATACTCCTGCCGCAGCCCCGGCGCCTACAGCGATATCCACCCTTTCATCCACAGGAGGAGTATTGGCAGGAATGAATTCATACTGATATGAACCGTCCACACCTGCGCTGAGCACCAGATGAACGCCCATATCCGCTGCCCCGCTCTTTTCCAGGGATTCAAGGACTGTCCCGACCCCGGGGACGAACTTTCCAGCCGCGGAGAAGGCGCTCACCTCTCCCTTAAGGCCGGCATAGGCGTTCGCTTCCATCTTCTGGAAATCACGGGTGATCTGATTCTTGTTATCCAGGTTCTTTGAGCCGGTGTAGCCAAAGCCTCCCGTGGGATCGGGGTCAAAGCTTATCTTTACAGGGAAGGCCTTGACCAGGGCAGGCAGGTATTTATCTATATCCATGTTCTTCCTTGACGCCTTGACGTTAAACCTCTCCTCGAACCTCCTCTTGTCACCTGCAAGAGCCATATTCCTCTCGCCGTTTATCACGACGCCGGATATCCCGGACAGAATGGACAGGTTGGGAGCAGACTGCCCCGCGGGAGTGACGCTGCCCTGGATCAGGTCCACATTCAGCCTGTAATCGTAATCCACATAGCCATTGCTGTCCTCCTTGATCGTGGCAGTATAATAGGTCCGGGGTATTATCATGCCCGTGGGCATTGCTATATAGGATACGGCTTCTGTCATCTCCAGTTCCACAGGCACAGCCCCAGCCATATCAGCTATGACGTTGTAGATCATAGCCTGCCTGCCGGTAAGCCTTATCCCCGTGAGCTGCTCGGGATCATTATCGTCGTACTCCTTATTATAGATCTGGATGGCGCCCTTCGCTGTAACTGCTATAATGGAGGGACAGAAATCATCAGGCGGAAGCTCCCAGAGGGGGATCCTCGCACTCAGCTTATCCGTATTCACACTGTAATCAAGATCAATGGCAGAGTCCGTATAGCACCTCCAGAAGATCTCCCCAAGGTCGCCATTCTTAAGCCTCTCTATCCAGTCATAGACCGCCGAAGGATTGTACTGCGCGTCCTTTGTCGACGGCATACGGAGTTCCGTGGGTTCGTCAGACCAGTCAGCATTCACGAACTTCTTTCTGTCTACCAAATACACCTCTTTCACGACATCTTCGGAAGCCCTTTCCATCTCGACCCCGATGTTCAGGAACAGTGCTTCATTATCCTTTGAGCTGTTAAAGTAGAACACCACCTCATCCTTAGTTGCGGTAAAATTTACTCCGGGAAGGAATGAACCCTTCTTGTCCATCTCCAGGGTGTCCTCTTTAATCTCAGGCTGGTTGATGCTGGCCACCTGCTGATCCTCATCAATGGTCTCCTCCCCGTTAAACTTGTCAGCGGTGATGACATAGACCCTGTCCTCATACCCCTTTGCGTGGATACGGACGGTGTAGTCCTGATAGGTGAGCACTTCATCAACATCGCCTGTACCGTACTGAGGCCTGTGTCCGATAGTAACTTCACCATATTCATTAGTGGTTCCGATCACAGGATAGCCCCTCTTAAGGCCGGTCATGGAAATGTCCGCATTCTGCACGGGATTCCCAAAAGTATCTGTGAGCTTGAAATCTACAAACCGGGGTTTACGTGTCAGGGGCACCTGCAGCACAGCTCTATCAGTTACATCATCATAATAGCCCTGCACAGAGCCGGATTCCTTAACATACTCCCATTCCTCGGAGTTCACGGTAATATTGTCCACGCTGTAGGAGAAGGCGCTGTCCACGGTATAGATATGTCCGCTCTGGTAGGACTTCCCGCCGATGGTCACTGTCACCGGGACATCTATGGGGTCAAGGATCCTTTCCCCGTTGAACTCGTAGACAGACTTCACTTCCACACTCTCCGCGGTCAGATACTTTTCAATATCGCTCTTTTTGAGTACGGTTCCGTTCTGGCAAACACCGGAAGCGAAGTTTATGGCGCTCACCTGGAGTCCGCTTTCGGGAACAGGCACCTTGAACCAGAGATCCTTCTTTTCGGTGGCGCCGTACCTTTGGAGATTCCTGTGATCGGTGGCATTGGGGAAGAAGGTCTCGTGGCGGCTGGTGCCCTCCGGAGCGTTGAAGAACAGTTCAACATTTCCGTCGGGGATGGCTGCATGATCCTTATCCTGATATGGATCTCTTCTGTCCTGCTGATAAGCGAAATTCGGCATATAGAACAGGACACCGGGACATTTATCGGTGGTATAGGCGAAGAGGCCGCCCCAGATCCATCTGTCATCCTCCACAGGTTTATCCGCCATATGCTCCGCGTCATCATCATAATACCAGGCGTAACGGGGACCTCCGGGAATGTAAACGGCGCCCGCAGCATCCAGCCCGTCTTCATCCGTATCTGTTTCCTGAGTGGAAGCATTTGCCGTCAAAGACTCTGTCTCCGGTTCTTCCGGGCTTCCGGAAGGGATCAGTTCCTCATCATTTTCACCCGATGAAACCGGTTCCAGTTCATTTTTCTCACTGTACGTATCCAGATGGAAATCATTTATATCCGATCTCTTGAGGAGCTCCTCCTTTTCCTCCGCTGTCAGATGCGCACGTGTATACTGATTTCTTGCAAAGAATTTGAACTGTATCTCACCGTTTGAAGGATCTTCGTCATAGAGTTCGTCGAGGGTGCGATGTCCTGCCGTATCTTCATTGAAATGCAGACCGGCCTCGCCGTCATAAACCGTGGTACAGGGCCAGGGGTTGTGGCAGGGATCGTTGTTATTATTTATATCCACATAGTCCTCCGGGAAATCACCATACTCAGGAAGTTCTCCGGGGGACGGGAAGTCATAGAACCTGACCTCCCTGACTCCGTCATAGGGCTCCCAGTTTTGAGATTTATACCTCAAAATATCCAGATTCAGGTGTGAAAACCTCTTATTATCATAATCATAGGTAAATACATAATCCCCCGGAGAAAGCTTTGTAAATACAGCGGGGAACCTCTTACCGGTCATGGTTTTGGTCAGCAGATCCATCGCGGACATGGTGACTGTAGCGCCGTTGGACTCGGTATGGTGGCTGAATCTGTAGTACTTGTTGTAATACACTTTTGTACGGTCAGGATTGGTATCCAGTTCCATCCCCATTATCCGGAGCATATCGGAGGCTGTTTCATTTCCAAAGCCGCCACCCTGCGGCAGAGGATATCTTCCAAGAGAGTAGTTGAAAACCTTTTCCATCATCACAAGGTCCGCCACCACGTCCCCTGAAGACAGGTTCATGCCTGCGATATCGGCGTAGGGCTTCTGCGTGCCCGAGGAGAGCCAGGCCCAGGCGGATTCCCTGGTTCCCACCCACTGTCCGTAACATGGCCAGCCCCGGACATTATAGTCATAGTAACAGGTGTCGGTGGCTCCGGTGTGGTATATCAGATGACCACCGAAATAATCGGAATAGAATCCCTCAGTAGTCACACCGTAAAGGCCGGGATTCAGCACAGTCGAATAATAACCTCTGTCATCAGTCCTCACCACCTGCTCCTTCGCCCCGTTCTGCTGATAGTAGTAGGAGGGCCTTATAGTGAGCTTCACGTCCTTACAGGGAGTGACCTTTATCTCCCCATTCCTGTTCATATCGGCCTTGTAAAGGGTTCCGGAAAATGAAACCGGAGAGGCGGTCAGCTTAAGTTCCACTTCAGAGGTCTTTCCATAACGGGTGTTAGCGCTGCCGGAGCCGTTGAATTCCGCATAGAAATACTTGGGACCGTATCTGGTATCCTCAGTAGAGCTGTATATCTCCTTGCCGTCCGCTCCGGCGGGTACAGACACGTATTTCTTGACCGACCCTGCTGCCGAGAGCTGGTAAGCGCCGGGTGACAGACGTTCAAAGAGCGCCACACCCTGATCATCCAGCTCTGATTCGCGGCTTATCCCTTCAGTGACTGTTCCTGCTACGCCTGTGAGAGTCACCTTCAGGATATCTCTGCCGCCGCCGCTTGAAGGCTTGGAGCTGGAGGAGCCGTTTCCTGAAGTCTTCTTAAAGATATCCTTATCGGCATAATCCGAGGTGGGTCTGACCTTAAGCTTTGAACCCACAAAGGGAAGAGTCAGGGTAAGACGGTTTTTGGTAAGCCTTCCCGACTTGTCTGACTGCACAGTCTCCGTGACCGTGGTGTAGGGAGTCGCTCCGGCGGATACCACCCAGGTGATGGGCGCCAGGTCATTAAAGTTCACATTTCCGTTAGCATCAGTATAGGCATACTTGTCATCAACGAGAACGATCTTTTTGTTCTCGGGATGAAGTCCCTTAAGAGCCACCTTAACTCCTGCCAGAGGCTGGTTGTCCTTATCCTTTACGGGGTCATATCCATTTACATTGACATCCAGCGTCTGGTATACAGGCTCCAGGGCGCATTCTACGTAAAGGTCCCCCTTCTTTTCGACCCCGTTGTCCCTTGTGGTGGCTGTAGCGCCCTGCCAGCCGGCTTTCTTACCGTCCTTATTTACATCAAAGGAGCAGATGTCATCAGGCAGATCTTCAAGCACTGCGACACCGTTGTCGTCTGTCATGGTCAGCCCGGTGTAACTGCCGTTGGTATATCTGATCGTTACCCTGGACAGCTTCATGCCGGTCTTCAGGCAGCTTACATCTATGTAAATTCTTCTCGGCTTCTCTTCTTCGCCGCCTCCGCCGCCTCCGGAACTGACAGGGGTGAGAGCCGCATCCCAGCCGGCGGAGCCGTCACTTATCGTGACCTCCCCGCTCTCATCCACGAACCCTGCTGCCGAGGCTGTGA
>JAEELB010000139.1 GCA_016288705.1 Lachnospiraceae bacterium
CGGTCTATCTCGAATTCCAGGATCACATGAATTTCATGATCTATCAGAAATCGCCTGCGGAGGAGGTAATGTTCGGCGGTGGGAGTTACGAATACCAGGCGGGAAATGTTCTCTCCGGCACGTATTCCCTGCTGCAGACCGGGGGTATGCCCTATATGCTCGAAGGAGAGGCGGTCGCGGACGATAAAACCCTGACCCTGTGGACAGAAGGTCATTATAACGAGAGCGAATGGCCCTTTGAGGGCAGCGATAAACTCACCTTTGAGCGGATCACGCCGGAGGAGATCCCGGTGGTCACCTATGTGCAGGTCAGCGCTGCCGGGTACAACGAGGATTACGTATCTCCCATGATGGAAATGGAAGCCGTGGAAGGAGCGTCCGCATCGTTTTACGGCGTGTGGATCGGTGCATATAAAAAAGATGACGAAGCGGCCGCGGCGCTGGAGAAACTCGAAGAGGCGGGGTTTGAGGCCATTGTAGCCTATTCGCCGGACTGGGAAAACCTGAATCCGCAGCCGTATTACTGCGTTTCTGCCGGGCGCTGCGATAACCAGGCCGAGGCGGATGATCTGCTCGCTGCCGTGAAAAAGGCCGGCTTTAAGGACGCTTATGTCAAGGAGACCGGCGGACGTCTTTCCCACCGGGTGATCTATACGCTGTACAGCCTGGATAAAGTGGAAGCTGACAAATATGAAGTCACTCTGCGCAGCGTGCAGATCGATGATCCGGTCGGGTATGAGTATTACTGGACGCTGACTGTGGACGAAAGAACAGTCTTCGACGAAGCCTGCGACATGAGCACATTTGGAGGCTACGAAAAGGGCGACACGCCGCTCTCCTGGTTCCGGAAGAACCTTGACCTGGCGAAATCGGATCCGGACAAGTACATGGAAAACGGTCCGGCGCTTTCCGGTACCTTTACCGTCAGTGTGACCGGAGGTCATATCGACCGTTTCTACAGCTGCGGGTGGTGGGACTGAGGATGCCCGAAGATCCGGCAGAACTGTGATTTCGGATAGCGTATATGCATTTTGTGGATGCCAAAGGGATCCTGACCGGAAGCGGCGGACATTTCGGGATGAATATCTACCGCGGATGTACGCACGGCTGCATTTATTGTGACAGCCGAAGCAGGTGCTATCAGTTTACGCATCCTTTCGAAGACATCGAGGTAAAGCAGAACGCGCCGCAGCTTCTGGAAAAGGCGCTGAAGTCGAAAAGAAAAAAGTGCATGATCGGAACCGGGGCGATGTCGGATCCGTATATGCACTGTGAAGAAGAGCTGAAACTGACCAGGAAATGTCTGGAGATCATCCGTGATAATGAATTTGGGCTGGCCATACAGACAAAGTCAGACCGCATCCTCCGGGACATTGACCTGCTGGAAGAGATCAACCGCCGCGCAAAATGCGTGGTACAGATGACGCTCACGACCTTTGATGATAACCTGTGCCGGATACTGGAGCCGAATGTCTGCAATACAAAACGCCGTATCGAAGTGCTGGAGGAGATGCGGAAAAGAGGTATTCCGACGGTCGTATGGATGACACCGATACTTCCGTTTATCAATGATACGGAAGAAAACATCACTGCCATCCTGAATGCGTGTGTCCGGACGGGTGTAAAGGGTGTGATCGATTTTGGCATGGGCCTGACGCTTCGGGAGGGCGATCGGGAGTATTATTACGCTGCGCTTGACAGGTACTTTCCGGGAATGAAGGAACGGTACATCAGGCGGTATGGGAACGCGTATGAGCTGCCGAGTCCGAATGCAAAAGCACTGACGGAGATATTCCGGAGGATCTGCAGGGACAACGGGATCCTTTCAACCCCGGATGACTGTTTCGGATTCATGCATGAGCTGCCGGACAAGTATACACAGATGAGCCTCTTTGATCTGTAAAGCGTTTATGATGGTCCTTATATGAATTGCGAGGAGGAAAATGGTTTCGGGCTTACAGAAAAAAACCGTTTCGATCATCGGATCACAGATGGATATGGGAGCTGTCCGCAAGGGCGTTGATATGGGGCCTCTCGCGATCCGTCATGCCGGCCTGATCCGGATGATCCGTGATATCGGGTATCAGGTCAAGGACTGCGGGGACATTCTTCCCATGGTGGCCACGTCCGAAGGAAATCCGCGCATGCGCTATGAAAAAGAGATCAATGAAGCCAATGAACGGCTGTTTCACCGGGTGCTGGAAATCCATGAAGATCAGGAATTCCCCGTTATTCTGGGAGGGGATCACAGCATTGCCGCCGGCTCGGTCAGCGCTGCCGCACAGCATTTCGGAAAGATCGGCCTGCTTTGGATCGATGCTCACGGAGACTTTAATGATGACAGGATCACCCCGACGGGAAATATCCACGGCATGCCGCTGTCCGCTGTATGCGGCTGCGGACCGGATTCGCTGGTGAGTTTTACGGAGGCACGGGTCGATCCTCACAATGTGGCTGTCATCGGGGCAAGGGAGATGGACCCCGAGGAAATAAAAAAACTGAAAAGCAAAGGGGTCAGTGTATATGCGATCAGTGATATTCACATTTCCGGTATCAGAAAGATCATGGAGGATGCCATCGCCGTTGTGACGGATGGAACGGAGGGCATTCATCTGAGTTTTGATATGGACGCACTGGATCCGGAAGACGCGCCGGGGGTGGGAACGCCTGTGCTGAACGGATTAACGAGCAGAGAGGGATTCATCATCTGTGAAATGCTCTCTGATATCCACAGGCTTTTGGCGATAGACCTGGTCGAAACCAATCCTTTACTGGACAACAGAAATGTTACGGGGAGACTGGCCGCAGAGCTGATCATCACGTGCCTGGGGAAGACGGATTATCAGTCGTTCGGTATTTAACAATAACAAAGGAGACGATGACAGCTCTGTTC
>JAEELB010000140.1 GCA_016288705.1 Lachnospiraceae bacterium
GTATTTGCAAAAGCAGGACTTGTAAGCTGCCTCGATTACTATAATGAGCGTCATGCTTTGAAGTTATGTTGAACCGCCGTATGCCGAACGGCACGTATGGTGGTGTGAGAGGGGGATTAAATTCCCCCTACTCGATTTGCCCCTCCGGGCGCATGTTCTGAGGGGCAAGAACGCATATGCTTTTTCAAAGCCTTATGTATGGTTCGTTTCATTGGCGGAAATGTCCGATACCATCCACATCATGGTGGACAAGACTGTTGGGATAAATGAAAATATTTCATCACAGAGCGCCGCGATGGAAGAGATCAATGCCAGTATCGAGGAACTGAGCGCTATGGCGGAGACCATCAGCCAGATTTCCAGAGGAATGACCGACTGACGAGGTTTCTGCCGAGCAGGGAACTTAACGGAAAGAACGGGGAAGCGTCATCCTATATATCTGACAGCAAAGCGGTCATCCACCGGATGACCGCCTGTCTTTGAAAGGGACAGTTTGCGGTCACGCTCCGAATAAGACAGTTTGACGTTACAGTAACGTCCTTCTTCAAACGAGTAGCCGTCGCCATCGTCGAGATAAAGTGTGAATTCGCCGTCACGGCCCTCATACACATATATCACTTCGGGAAGCCCGTTCTTTTCGTCTGCGTGGCTTATATCGGAGGACATGGGGATTATAGATCCTTCCCTGACAAATACGGGGATCCTGTCGATGGGAGCGTCCGCATCCAGATAACGACCGCCCTCGTAATGCTTTCCTGTGTGGAAGTCATACCATCCGCATCCTTCAGGCAGGTAGACCCTGCGCTTTTTTACGCTGTATTTTATGGGCTCTGAGCCCTGTTTATAGTACATGGGAGTGTACACCGGAGCCACGAGCAGTGCAGGGCCCAGGAGGTACTCGTCGCAGATACTGCGGACCTTTTCATCATCTGGAAAATCTATCAGAAGGCTTCTCATTATCGGCTCGCCTTCACGGTGAGCCAAAGCGCCCAGTGAATACAGATAGGGCATGAGCCTGTATCTCAGTCTAATATGGGACACTATGGCGTCATAGAACATATCTCCTTCGCTTCCGAACTGCCACGGCTCTCTGGGGGTGTCGGTGCCGTGAGAGCGGAAGACGGGGAGGAAGGTCCCGAATTCAAGCCATCTCACATACAGCTCGCGGTATCCCGGGTCATTGACGCCTTCGTTAAAATCTCCGTGCCAGAACCATAAAGGCTTATGTGACTGATCGTTGCATCCGCGGTTTTCGTATTTGTCATCCACTACGAAAAATCCGCCTATGTCAAGCGTCCAGTAGGGCATGCCGGTGAGCCCCATCCGGATGCCTTCCGCTATCTGCCTGCGCAGAGTATCGTAAGTCGCGCAGATATCTCCGGACCAGAGTATGGTCCCGTATTTCTGTATGCCCGTATATCCGGATCTGGTCAGGTTCACGACCCGCTTTCCGGGGATGTCCCTCCGCCAGTTCTCATATATGCCCTTTGCATGATAAAGACCGTATGAATTGAGCCTTTCCGGATCCATTGACCGGATTGACATTTCCCGGACGACAGCGTACCGCTCATCCTCGGCTTTTTTTGTTTCGCCGCTCCAGTCAGCATCGGAGAAGGGCTCGGCGTTATCGCACCACAGGGCGTCCGTTCCGCTGCTCATGATCTCCTCGCATGTCTGTTTCCAATAGAGTGCTCTTGCATCTTCGTTAAACGCATCATAGAGGTTTGAATTGGGGAGCAGCAGCCCGGCTTTTTCAAACTGTGCATAATTCACGGAATCGGTACTCATGTTGGGCCATATGCTGACCATGAAGCGCACGTTATTTTCGTGCAGCTTCCTGACTGTGGCGGGAAGGTCGGGATAGCGTTTTTTGTCGAATCTTTTCTCGCCCCATAATCCGTCCTCCCAGCTGAACCAGTCCTGGACAATGCAGTCTACGGGTATGTGCTTTGAACGGAACTCCGATACGGTATCTTCAAGCTCGGAAGCGGTTTTATACCTTTCTTTACTCTGAATGTATCCGAAGGCCCATCTGGGCAACATTGACGGCATACCGGTGACCCTGTGGTAGCATCTGATGATATCGCTTATGTTTTTTCCCGTGAAGATATAGTATTTCAGGTCTTTTGCGCAGTCTATGGAGAATCTTATCCTGTTTCCCTCGGAGGTGAATATCATTCCCGCCTCCGAGTCGATAAGGATTCCGTAATTTCCCGTGGTGACGAGAAAGGGTATGGCTATCCTCATATTGGATTCATACAGATATTCCGTATGGCCCCTGTGATCGTATATCCCGTGCTCATACTGGCCCAATCCGAGCAGGAGCTCATCGCTTCCTGTCTCAAATTCGACCGTTACGGAAAATGCTCCGTGAGAGGGGACCTTCGCCAGACTGTCGGAATAAGCCACTTCACCGTTTGCGGTCTGCTTCTTCCGGAGAACGGAATCGTCCGCTTCATACCTGTATACCGTAACGGGCGAAAATGACACCATTGACTGGCTTATCACCCGTTTTCCGTTCCACGTAAAATCAATGGGAACGTCATCCGCAAATCTCCCTGACCCGTCCGGCGGGGCGGAGTATATTACACGGGTAACATCTTCACTTAAGCGCTCAACCGTCCGCGGCGTATTCATCCTTTAACTGCTCCCGCCGTCATGCCGGACACTATGTATTTCTGACCGAAAAGATAGACTATCAGAACGGGAAGGCTTGTGAGCAGGATATCCGCGCATACAAGATTCCAGTCCTTAAAATACATGCCGAAGAAATTATACACGGACAGGGTCATTGGCCACTGTTCCGTCCTGTTAAGGAAATACAGGGGAGATACAAACTCATTCCAGGTATTGAGGAAGGTGAGAACGGTAGCCGTCGCTATGGCGGGTTTTAACATCGGGAACACGATGTGGAAGAACAGCTGCACGGGCCCGCATCCGTCGATCACCGCGGCTTCGTCCAGTTCAACCGGAACCCTGGCAACAAAACCGTGAATGAGGAAGGTCATGAACGGGAGCTGCATTGCAGTGTACAGAAGTATGATCCCGATGGCGGTGTTGTTGAGATGAAGGAACTGGAGCACTCTGGTGAGGGCGACGTAATTTATGGGAAGGGTTATGCCCAGGACGATGAACATGTACAGGAACCTGTTCAGCTTTGTCTTGTTCCTTGACAATACGTAAGCGGCCAGGGAAGCAAACAGCACGCACAGCACAACGGATCCTGCCGAATAGATAAGGCTGTTGATGAAGGACGCCGCCAGCTTGCCCTTTTCGATCACTGTGACAAAGTTGCTCCACTGAATTGGAAGATCCGGGAGATACAGGTTCATCTTTGACGCAGCCTTCTTGTCCTTAAAGGAATTAAACAGGATGAGAAGAAGCGGGATCAGACATATGGCAGAAAAGATCCATGCTATAATGTTCCTGATGATCGCCATTACGGTCTTTTTAGCTTTCATTATTCCTCCACCTCGTTTTTCGTCATGATCCTGATCATGTAAATGCCCACAAATATCATTATCACAAACATTACGGACGACAGAGCCGTGCCCACGGCGTACTGGCCTGTGCCGAATTTCTTGAACACCGCGGTGTACAGGACCTCCGTGGTCGCCTTTCCGGGACCGCCGTTGGTCAGCGCGTAAACCATGTCAAACACCTTCAGCCCGTAGATGACGTTCAATACGGTCGTTGTGGCAAGCGTCGGGAGGATCAGGGGGAAGGTTATGTAGCGGAACTTCTGCCATCCGTCTGCACCGTCTATGGAAGCCGCTTCGTAATAGTCTGTGGAAATGGACAGTAACCCCGCTATTAGGATCGTCATTATGTATCCCACTCCGCGCCAGATGTCGACCGCCATTACCGATCCGAATGCAAGCTCCGACGACACCAGCCATTTCTGCGCCAGCATCCCGAGACCTACGGATCTTAAAAATGAGTTGAACAGGCCGGATTTGGGATCCAGGATCGACTTGAAGATCATGCCTATTATGAGCGTTGACAATACGGACGGCATGAACACTATGCCCCGGTGCAGATTGAGGAACTTGATCGACTTTGTCAAAAGAAGGGCCAGGATAAGGCCGATCACGTTCTTGAGTACCGTGGTGACCAGGGTGAACCACAGGGTGTTAAAGATGATCTTCATATAATTCTCATCGGATGAGAATACGGTCTTGAAATTCTGGAACCCCACAAAATGAAGCTTGTCGGAGTAGGCCGACCAGTCCGTGAAGGAGTATCCCACACCGATGATCCCCGGCAGAAAGAAAAAAACAAAATATATTATCAGGGCGCCGGATGCAAAATATCCCGGATATCTTTTGCTTTTATTCATTAGGATTTGCCTCTCGAAAAAACGAGGCTGCCTGATCGCTGTCAGACAGCCTCAATATCTCAGTCACTGATCGTCATTATTTCCAGGCGGGATCCGATGCGGCAGCTGCCTGTTCGGCTCTTAATTTATCAATATCCTTAAGGACTTCCTCGGGAGTCATCTCACCCAGGAACATTGCAGACATATCGGCGCCTATATCCATCCAGGCGGGGTTGTAATACTTGACGGAAGCCTGGAAAACAGCCACCTTGTTGGGGTATCTGTCATAGAAATCCTGGACCACTTTGGAGTATGCCGAGGGAGCGTTGGAGTAGGGGAGCTGATTGAACTTGCCCACGTTCTCGGTCATATATGCAAGACTGTCATCGGAAGCCATGAACTCAAGATATTTCTTGGCGGCGTCGATGTTCTTGGAGCCGGAGAATATGAACCTTGAAGGGCCGCAATAGTTGACGTTGAGAGCCTGGTTGTCGCAGAGGGGATTGACGAAATACCCTATATTGTCTTCGGGGAAGCTGGGATCCGCCGCATTGACCTCGGCGCCGAGACCCTGGTTGTAAAGGACCATCGCATATTCGCCGCTTGCTATTGAAGCGGGCGCGTCAGCGTATTCGTTTGACATATAGTTGTCGCCCATGTATCCCTTGTCGGCCATTTCCTTTAACTGTGAAAACATGGTGGTGAGTTCCTTGTTTCCTTCGAAGGTAGCCTGGTTATTGTTGAGCTTGTCGGGATATGAAGGGTCTGCCTGGGTTGCGGCTACGGCTGCTTCGGTCCAGCACACATGATGCCATCCGTCCGAAACACACTCGTAGATGGGGATGATCCCTTCCGCCTTGATCTTTTCGCATACATCGCAGAATTCGGCGTAATTTGTGGGTATTTTAAGTCCGAGCTTGTCAAACAGGGCGATATTGTAAGCGACTGCCCAGCACGCCGAAACGTCCTGAATGGGCTGGCCGTAGAGCTTGCCGCCTGCGGACAGTTCAACCGCTGCGGCGGGATCCACATTTTTTGCCCAGCTTTCGTTGGAGAGATCGACTGCATTTTTTTCAACGTCAAACTGTGTGACTATGGAGAACTGTGAGCTCTGTCCTCCGAAGATATCGGTGCACTCACCGGCGTTGATCTTCGTCATCAGAAGGCTTTCATACTGGTCGGATGGAACTATCTGATAGTCCACCTTGATGCCTGTTTCCTCTGTAAATTTCTTGCCAAGTTCCATCTCGGCATCCTGGATCCAGTCCTGGCTGGCCATAAAGGTGATGGTCACATCGTCGCCCGATCCGGCGCTGTCGGCGGCGGGGGCGGTGTCCTTGGCCGCGGCGGGTTCAGAAGCCGCCGGTGCCGCGCCTGGCGCAGCACTCTGTCCGCACCCTGCAAGCATCCCCATAGCCACAGAAAGAGACAGTAGTGAAGCCATTATCTTCTTTTTCATTTTTAACCTCCCATTTTTTGGTGAACAACAGTTACTGACATTTGACATAGATTGCCTGTGTGATTATCTTAATCAATATATGCTTCATTCAGAATGGATAAAAAAGGAATCTGACATGTGTATTTTTTACCGGGGGCATCATGATAGGAAGAAGTAAACGAAGCGTGCAGACTACGCTGCAGCTTGTGTTTTTCCTGCTTGTTACGGTTGTGTTTCTGGTATACATCAGCTATTTCATCATTTCCGAGTCCCATAAGATCAAAACCCGGGCTTTTGAAACGGTGAGCAGGGATACGCAGACGGCGTCGGCGTTTATGGATGAGGAGATAAAGAACGTAAATACCGTGATGCAGAATGTGGCCTATTCAAATCTCGTCAAGGAGCATTTCCTCGCATACATGAACAGACCGGTTTCAAGCGGAGACGGAAATTACTCCGAGATGCAGAATATAAAAGTGCTCACCGATCTGCTCACGGCCATCATGGGTCCTTCGCGTCCTGTCGATCAGATATACCTGTATCCCCTCGAAGGCGGATGTGTCGGCGTCGGCCTTGATAATTCGAATACCGGGGACCGCGTGGATGAAAAGCCCTGGTATGACGATCTTGTAAACAGCGACGACAACCGCCTTGTGTTCTGCGACCGAGATGAGCGCCTTTCAAAGTTCTTCACCTATGACAACGGATCGAGGTTTCTGACCGTTGCGTCGGTGTACCAGTCAAACTATTATCAGCCCCGGGGAGTGATAGAGGTTAAACACTCTATTTCTTCTCTTATTTCAAAGCTTGGGAAGATCGATACCGGAGCGTACAACGAGAAGATATATATCTACGATCAGACGGGAAAGAGCATATACAGCTTCACTGGTGATGACATGGCGGAGGAGTACGCTCAATTGGCGGTGGGAGGCGGTCAGGAGGTTTATGATGAACCGCGTCACATCCCGTATGACGGGAATACGCATCTGTTCGTGAATGTATCCTCATACTCCGGTTTTACCACCCTGATAGCAATAGACAACAGCGACGTCTACGGTCCCATATATGATTTTATCAGGGCGAACATCCTGATCTTTACGGGGTTTGTCATTTTTATCCTCATTCTTTCGTATGTGGTCTCAAGGATCATTACGATCCCCGTGATGAAGATGTATTCGAGCATTTCTTCCCTCCATACGGACGAGGAGAGCATGCTTACGGGTTCACTTGAGAAGATAGATACCAATATCATAGAACTTGACACGCTGTATTCGGCGGTAATGGATATGCATGACCGGGCCAAAGCTTCCATGAACAGGGAGATAGTCCTCAACAATCAAAGGCTGCAGTCCCGGATCCTGGCGCTGCAGTCACAGATGAACCCTCATTTTCTCTACAATTCTCTGGCTACTATTTCCGCAATGGCCGATGAAGGCATGAATGAAGAGGTTACAAAAATGTGCCAGACCATATCGAGGATACTGAGATATATCTCTTCGGACAAGGAGCCCCTGGTGCCCTTAAGCGAAGATGTATCGCATGCGGAGGATTATCTTGAATGCATGAAGATAAGGTATGAGGACGATCTTATTTACGATATAAACATACCGGATGAGATGAAGGATATAAAGATACCCAAGCTGTGCCTTCAGCTCATAGTCGAAAACTCCATCAAGTACGCCACGAAAAATGTGCGCGCGCCCTGGATAATAAGCGTGGACGGCCAGATGACGGGGACCTTCTGGGAGATAACCGTAAGGGATAACGGCCCCGGCTTCCTTGAAGAGGACCTTAAGGAGATAAATGACAGGATAGACTACATCAATAAAACCGATATGATCCCCGGCCTTGAGATAAACGGTATGGGGCTGATGAACATATATGTGCGCTTTAAAACGCTGTATCACGGAAGGCATATCTTCCGCGTGAGCAACCACATTGAAGGTGGGGCTCTTGTTACCATAGGGGGAGAGTTTGATGCGGATCCGCAGGATACAACGGAAGCAGAGGGATGAGAAATGGGTGAAAGAAAATATCGCGTGATAATAGCGGAAGATGAGAAACTGATCGCGAAAAACATCGCAAAGCATATTGAGGCGGATAATCCCAGCTTCAGAGTCTGCGGTATCTATTCAAACGGAGAAGATGCTCTTAACGCCATAAGACAGCAGCCTCCGGATGCTGTCTTTACGGACATTTCCATGCCTGTCATGTCCGGACTTGAACTTGCAGCCGAGATACATCGTACCATGGATAACGTTAAATGCGTCATCATTACCGGCTATGCGGAATTTGAGTACGCCAGGGAGGCCCTTCACTACGGCGTCAGGGATTACCTGCTGAAACCTGTTGATAAGGATGAACTGCACAGGGTATTAAAGGAACTCGAACTTTCACTTACCGATATATACGACGGGGCGAGATCCGGGAGCGAACCGGAAGCTGCCCTCTCTCCGGAAGAGATAGTGAAACTTGTGGAAGAGTATGTGCGGAATAATTATTCGCAGGATATCGATCTCAACACCATCGCGCAGAACCTGGGCTATTCCTCATCATATCTGACAAAGGTCTTCAACAGGGTGGAGCAGATAACCCCTTCAAAGTACATCAGGAATTACAGGATGGGAATAGCCAAACAGCTGATGAATGACAGAGAGATGACCCTGCAGCAGGTCGCTTCGGCCGTAGGGTATAACGATCCCTTCCATTTCAGCAAGTCATTTAAGCAGACTTTCGGGATGACCCCCACGGAATACAGGGAATCGCTTCACTGAGGAGATCAGGACATTGTCCGGTCACTCCCAGAACAGTTCGTCAAGTGTTTTGTCCAGCGCTTTGCAGATGGCGATGCACAGCTTTATCGTAGGATTGTAGTCGCCCTTTTCCACGGCGCTTATCGTCTGCCTCGAAACACCGCATATATCGGCCAGATCCTCCTGGGACATATCCTTTGCAGCCCTTGCGGATTTCAGTCTGAGATTCTTCATAGGCTTATTCCTCTTTTCCGGCTTCTGCCTGATCCGCAAAGTGCCTGATCAGAATCGTCAGTGAAAAGATGATGAGCATGATCACCACCATGATATTGAGCGCGGGCATGCCCATCTTTCCGTCCATGAAGAGAGTGCCGCTTTTCAGCGCTCCGATTATTGGAATGCAGTTCAGAATGCCGACAAAGATCATTATGACGGAATATCTTTTCCTGTTGCTGTTCAGGCCCCAGTATACGTCATGCCATATACAGTAGACTCCCAGCACGATGCATCCGAGTATGATCCCCGTAAAGTGCTGAAGATAGGAGGCTATGGGAAGCTCGAATCCACCCATGCCCAGGATCACCATTACCGTTTCGAAGACCATGACAGTGTAGAACGCAAGCATGTATGCGCGGGCTCTGACCATCTTCTGCCTCTCGTCGTATTCGGTCCTGATCTTTTTGTCCTTGTTCGCAAACCGGAACAATACCACGCATATCAACAGTCCTATCATCAGACCGACTGCTGCGCCTGCTGAAGTAAATATATTCATCTCATCCTCCGTTCCGGGCCTATGCCCTGATCTCTTTTCCGACTGCGCCGGTGGGGCCGATTCCTTTTTTCGGCTGTTCCGGCGGGGCCGATTTCTTTTTTTGCTGTGCCGGTGGGTCCGGTTCTTTTTTGTGACCGCATCGGCAGGCTATGAGCGCCTGTATGTCTTGTTGTCTGCTCCGGAACAGGATACAACGTTTATGGAATATTGTCAAGTATATTTTACAAAATTCTATCCATGCCTCTGCGAGGCTCTTTTGCGGGCGTTCCTTTGCGGTTCTTTAGCGGGTAGTGGAGCGGGCAGTATACGGATTTTACAGATTGACAAATAATGCGACATTCATTAGAATTGTATCTGTGGTCACGTCTTGTTGCTGATGCGCTGTTGATACGGTTTCGCTCCGGAGGCTGCCGAAGGAAGGCTGCGACCCGATAAAAATGGCAAAATGGTCGATTTTATCGGTAAGGAAGAGTCCGCCGGAGTCGCGGCGACCCGATAAAAAACGCAGAAACGTCGAACTTATCGGGTGGGAAGGCTCAGCCGGGGCTGCGGCGACCCGATAAAAAACGCAAAAGCATCGAATTTATCGGGTGGGAAGGCTCAGCCGGTGCCGCGAGGACCCGATAAAAATGGCAAAATGGTCGATTTTATCGGTAAAGAAGAGTCCGCCGGAGTCGCGGCGGCTGATAGCCACAAGTTGTTTTGAATATGGTGAGTATGAAATGTCAAATGGATCAGGGCCTTCAAACATCAGCGATAAAAAAAGAGAAATACTGATCTCCAAACTGGTGGATGAACTGCCGGTACTGCGGACAAAGCTTGCTTTGTCTCAGGATGAGCTGGCAGGCATTCTTGGGATTTCAAGACAGACATATTCTTCAATAGAGACAAAGAAGAGAAGGATGTCCTGGAA
>JAEELB010000141.1 GCA_016288705.1 Lachnospiraceae bacterium
CAGAAACAGCATCATAACCTATATGCCGGATGCTGCAGCAGCAGGCGCGGATCCGGTGAAGCAGATAAAATATTACGGCACAAAGGCTGTAATAAAGGGAGATATCTTTGAGGCGCAGGGATATGTCCTTAAGGGCTGGACAAGTGTAAAGGGAGGAACGGAACCTCAGTATGAGGCCGGGAACTATTACGAGGCTGAAGAGGATCTGATCCTGTATCCGGTGCGGTCTGCTGAAACCTTCGCCCTGTGGATCGGAGACACCCAGGTTACATATGCAAATAAGGACAATATCCTGGGAGACGGGACTGTGAGCTTCGACCCGGACAGATCCCTCCTCAGTATGAACGGACTGAACCTGGCTTCCTTTATATCACGGGATCTTGGTGAAAGCGATATCATTGAGGCAGGGATATACGCCGAAAGCGATACCTATGAAAATCCTTATCCTGATGACGGCCCGGGGTGGGAGGAAATGAGTATCCACGCCGTAAGCAAGACCTCTGAAAAGGCAGATCACGGGCTTGACCATCTGACCATAACTCTTACCGGGAAAAATGTGATAAATCCCGGATTCAGCGCCAATGAAAACCTGAAATACGGCATTTATCTGGACGGCATTTCTCTTGAATGCACAGGGGGAGGAACACTTGATATAGGAAAAGCGGATACGCCGGATAAGCTCGATATAGGCATTAATTGCTCTTCTTTCCGCCAGAGAGCGGGGATGCTTAACCTGTACGCAGGGCACTTCGGCATATATTCCAATACGTTCTTCGGAAATATGACAGGGAATCTCATTGAAGGCGGCGAACTGAACATTGTAGTGACTTCTTCGGAAGCAGCCGGGATATTTGCTTTATCTTATCGTTCAGAGGCTTTGAGGATCAAGGGTGGGAAGCTGAGCATTGTGACTACCGGTGATTCTGCTGTGAAGGGAAGCGGTGACGAAGCTCAGACCGTTATGCCGGCGGGCATTGTCGCAGAATCTGAAGGGGCTGACGCTGTTGTGTTCAGCGGCGGAGAGGTCACTGTGATCAATAAAGGAAACGCCGGATTCTGTGTTGAAGGTGATACAGGCTTTATGCCGGAAGAAATGGAAATAGCCTCCAGTTACGCCGTAAAGTTCCTTGCAGGAGACATATCCCTTACAGGGGCAACTGCGGCTGTGGGAAGCATATCCATGATGCCGTTACCCACGGACCCTGTATATGTGGGTGAAGGCGTAACAGTAAAAGCCGGGAACGATAAGGACAGCGCTGTAGTTGTATCGGATTATCCGGAGAGATACACTGACTATAAGTACGCTTCATTTTCGGGCGGGACTGTGAAAGAAGATGCCTACCTGCATCTGGGAACTACCGTTATAACTGATGAAAATCTGACCGGTACAGGCTATAAATACGTGCCGGCCACTTCGACGCTCACACTTACGGACTTTGATCTCGATTCCGTCTACGAGGCCCAATATGAAAACTGCGGGATCTATTCTGACCGCGAGCTGAACCTGGTGCTGGTGGGCGCATCTTCCATAGGCTATGGTGCAGCAAAGCTTGAAACCGCGATCCGTGTGTACGGAGACCTGACTGTTTCCGGTACGGGGCATCTGGATATCTCGGCAGACAAAGACGGGATAGCCGCTTACAACGTTATCCTTAACGGTGCTTCGGTGGAGATCGTGGCTGTGGATTATGGAGTCTCTGCGGATGATTCCTTATATATGAATGACGGCGTGCTTAAAGCCAATGCCACAGGTGATAGCAGCACCGGAGTGTACGCTCGCGGTTCCGTCATTGTAAACGGCGGGATATTTACGGTCAGGGGTGTGGATTACGGTGTTCGCCCCTGGAATGACTTCACGGTAAATGACGGAGAGGTCTCGGTCACCGCTGACGGCGGCAGCGAACCTGACAGCGCAGGGCACATATACGGAGTCTATGCGGACACAATGAATATCAGGGGCGGAAAGGTAAATGTATCGTCTTATTGCCGGGGTGTGTATTGTGATGATTATGTCCAGAGCGGAGGAGAAGTATCCCTCATATCTACCATTGATGATTATAAAGCATATTTCAATGGACGCGCTCTGATACCCGGAAGCATGACCGTGTCAGGAGGTTCCCTTTATGCAGAAGCGCATCACAGATGCATCCTGCAGATGAATTCTTACGCAACAATGACTATCAATGGGGGTCTGGTCCGTGCTGTGCCCCGTACTGACAGAATCTTTCTGAATAATGGAGAGGCGGTTCAGACTCCTACCGTGTCTTTTGGGAATATAGTTGTGAACGGTGGAAGGCTTGAAGTGATAGGGCATAATTACTGCATCACAGGTGAATCTTCACGAGATTCAGAGTATCCGTCTGTAAACGTGTTTGGTGGAAGCGTGCTCTTAGATGACAGTGAGGCCGCCCTTCCTGGTTACAGCAAGCTCGCCGTTAATGGCCCCATCAGCGTATTCATCCCTTCGTCGCGATACAGGACAGAAAAGGCAGGTTTCTATACGGTAAGGACCGTCATTCCCCCGAATGGGTACAAGTTGCACTGCAGAGAAAGCAACATCGGATATTTCGAAGTATCTGCCCTGGAGACTGTATCTTACAGGCCGGATTCCCTTGGCACAGGAGAGCCTAAAGATGTGGCCAGGGACGCAGGAGTGCCATATACACTTGAAAAGGCGCTCTACAGGAGGACGGATGGCTACGTTCAGGACGGCTGGTCTCTTACGGAGGGTGGTGATAAGGACTATGCCCTCGGAGGAAAATACAGTGATGAAACGGATGTGACATTCTATCCTCACTGGGCTGTGGGGGTGAACCTTACCTATAAGCCGGGGGCGAATTCAAAGGAAACGGATGAATACACTGAACTGGTGGCCAAAGACAGCCCCTTTGAACTAAAGGGCGTGACATATACGAGGGACGGCTTCGTACAGATCGGCTGGGCAGAGGAAGATAATGCATCCGTGCCTGCTTACGGACTGGAGGAGGAGATTGCGATTAGCAGCGCCAAGACCCTTTACCCCGTATTCACGGATAAGATCACCATTACCTACGACAAGGGAAGCAGCGGAAAAGGGGATAACGTGACCCAGGAAGCGAGAATCGGCACGGAAGTCACACTGAAAGGCGCGATATTTACGAGGAATGGTTTCAGACAGGTCGGCTGGACCCTTACGGACGGCGGCAAAAAGGATTATGACCTGTCACAAAAGACTTCATTTACGAAGGATACAACGCTGTATCCCGCATGGGAACATATACACACGCTTAAGCATTATGAAAGCAAAGAACCTACGACGACCTCTGAAGGGAATATCGAGTACTGGCAGTGTACCATCTGTCTCAAATACTTCCTGGATGCAGAGGGCAAGCAGGAGGCTGTATGGGCTGATATCGTGATCCCGAAGAAGGATGAACCCGGACCGGTGATCGGCACAGAGTACCACAAGGTGAACGTGGTGAGCGGGGCCTCTGCGTGGACTTTGAGCGGCTATGCCAGATCCGCAAAGGCAGGGCAGCCCATCAATATTGACTGGACATCCAGAACCGGTTACGAGTTTGTGAAGTGGAACCTGAATGGCGCAGAGCCCAAGGATCCCACTTCGGCCAACACTGCCTTTACCATGGGAGAGAGGGATGTGATAGTATCCTTTGAAGAACGCCTCAGGGCAGACATCGAAGCCCAGGTGATCGAGGGAACAGAGGCTCCTGCGGGCGTGGACACGAAGGTCAAGGTCGGAAGCCTCAAATTCGCAAAGAATAAGCTCATCCTGAAGCGGGACGGAGGAGCCGCAAACTTCCCGGCAGTGGCACAGGCCGCCAAGGGGGGTGCTCTGCCTCAGATATATTACGTAACAGAAAATAAGGCCATAGTCTCAGTGGACCAGAGCGGGAATTTCTATCCCATGGGCATAGGGGAAGCCACTGTGACTGCGTACTGCGGCAGCAAAAAGGCGGCCTGCAAGGTTACGGTGTCTGCGCCCACTGAAAATATTGCAATCCTGAACGCAGATAACGAAGAAGTCAGTGATAGTGAGAATATCAATATCGCTGAAGGGGAGTCTGCAGGAGAAACCGGAGATATGCTGGATGTAAATGGAAAAGACGCTCAGACCATTGAAATGAAGGCCGGAGAGCAGACTTTTGTCTCGGTTTTATTTGCGCCTTACGACAGCACTGACTCCAGAAAGGTGACCTGGAAGTCCGATAACAAGAACGTGCAGGTGAAGAACGGCGTTATCACTGCAAAGGAAGTAAAAGAGGTCACAAACGCCGTGATCACTGCCTCTGTCAAGGTCACAGATCCCGCTACATGGAAGGCGAAAAAGGAGCCTGTGACAAAGACCGTAAATGTGAGGGTGGTTCCTGTAAATATTCCAAAGGCTTCATCCACAGACAAGACACATTCACTCGCGCTTAAGAAAAAGTCGCTCAAGATGGTGACCACGGCGGGAGGGAACACGGCAGAGCTCCTGATCAATGTGACCTCCAAAGACAAGAAACTGTCGATGAAGGGCGGAGATTTCAATATCACCAGTGTCGCCTCCACAAATCCCGGCGTTGTGGCGGTGGGCGTGACAGGAGACCTGATCCCTGACCCCAAAGACAAGAGTGACAAGAAGGGAACGGCGGCAGTCAATCTGACAGCTAAATCTCCGGGAACTGCGTATATCATAGTGGAGAGCAAGTCATCCAACAGCGGGGAAAAAGAGAACCTGCAGGTATGCAAGGTGACTGTGACGAGCCCTGTCTCATCAGTCGCCATCAACAGCGGGACCTTTACAGTGAAAGAATCCGGGACAGAGAAGAGCATTACTGTCCAAAAGGGCGAGTCCGGCGTTGTGGAGATCGTAACAGACCCTTACTTTTCAACGGATATGGGAAAACTGAAACTCACAGGCAGCGGCGGCATTACCGTGAAGAACGGCGTGATTTATGCAACGAAGGTCACGAAGACAGGCAAGCCCGCGAAGCTTACGGTCAAATGCGGAAAGAAGACAGAGACCGTCAATGTGAAGGTGGTGCTGCCAATGGGTAAAAGCCTGAAACCGATGAACTGAGGGTGGGCAGCCACCAGGAAGAAAGCATATTGTGGCGGAGGTCATACAGGGCCTCCGCCACTTTCTTCCTTGAGATTTCGCACTGTGTTATGGAACATAATTTCAAGAAATTGGTTTGTGTTATAGATTCGGTTTAATATGCCTATATATGGTTTCGGGTGGCTGTTATGCGGGTTTGTGGCTGTTTGTTTTGTATTTCAGTAAGTTTTTAGAGTGTTCAACACACTTTCTTCACAAATGAGTTCTATAGTGGCATAATTGTCAGGAAAAACGGGAAATACCGGTTGTCAGTTGATGATAAACATATCTTGGGAGGGAGAAATGAGTGACAACATAATAGAGGTATCCGGTCTCACAAAGAGATACGGGAAACTGACCGCAGTCGACGATCTGAACTTCGGCATCGGCCGCGGAAAGATCTACGGTTTTCTGGGACCGAACGGCGCCGGAAAATCCACCACCATGAACATGATGACGGGGTATCTCGCCCCCAGCGAAGGTACCGTGTCAGTGAGCGGTCATGACATATACAAGGAGCCGGATCTCGCCAAGAAGTCCATAGGCTATCTGCCGGAGATCCCTCCGCTGTATACGGATATGACGGTGGATGAGTATCTCATATTCGTGGCGGAACTGAAGGGGATCAAAGGAAAGGAAAGACGGGAGGAAGCGGATCGCTGTGAATCCCGTACCGGGCTTTCCGGGGTCGCAGGCCGTCTGATTGGGAACCTGTCAAAGGGATACAGGCAGAGAGCGGGGGTGGCTCAGGCTCTCATAGGATCTCCGGATATCATCATACTCGATGAGCCCACGGTAGGCCTTGATCCCAGGCAGATCATAGAGATCCGCACGCTGATAACGGATCTGGGAAAGGATCACACGGTCATACTTTCATCCCACATTCTTTCGGAGGTGGCGGCGGTGTGCGACACCCTCATGGTCATTTCAAAAGGAAAGCTGGTGGCAAACGGCACTCCCGATGAACTCAGGAAACTGTCCGGGGGCACGAGGCTTGAGATAGCCGCGTCCTGCAGCCCTCAGATGATGGAGAAAACCCTGTCCGGCATTTCTGAGATCGAAGATATAACCCTCCTTTCGCTGGAAAATGAAGGCCGGGATATAAAAGGCCTCACACTTATCCTGAAGGACAGATCCCGTGAGATACGGGCGGATGTCTTCAGGCGGTTTGCGGATGCGGGGATCCCTCTTGTCAGGATCAGCAAAACGGAGCAGACCCTTGAGGACGTCTTCCTCAGGCTTACCTCGGAGGATCCGGATGTCGGGGAATCTGCAGATGTTCAGTCAGGAGATACGGAGCCTGCGTCCGGCGTATCCGGAGATGCAAGCCCTGCGGATGGGGAGCCTGCGTCCGGCGTATCCGGAGATGCAAGCCCGGAAGATGCGGAGTCCGAGTCCGGTGTGTCAGGCGACGCAGAATCAGAGGATACGGAGCCGTCGGACATTTCATCCGGCGAAACGAAGACCGCAGACGCGGGACCGGAGGAGGCCGGGTCTGCAGATCCGGGATCCGGTGAACCGAAAGAAAGAGAGCAAAATGACGACGGAAAGGAAGGTGATCTCTCATGACGGCCATATTTAAACGCGACTTCCTGTCCGGTCTGAGAAACGTGACAGGCTTTCTGTTCATGGCTTTGATGATGTTCTTTACAAGCCTTTATTTCTTTGTGTATGACATAATGCAGGGCAGTCCCGATATGACCGGCGCCATGACCGGCTCCACGCTCATCCTGATAGTGGGTATCCCCGTGCTTTGTATGAGGTCTCTTTCAGATGAGCGGAGGACCAGGACGGACCAGCTCCTTCTCACCAGTCCGGTATCCATAGGACGCATAGTCCTCGGGAAATATCTGTCACTTCTGGGGCTCTTTGCCATTCCCATGGCGATCGTCTGCCTGTTCCCTCTGGTGATGCTTACCGCCGGAAAACCCGACCTCAGGCTTTCCTACGCCGCGATCCTGGCCTTCTTTTTCTACGGGGCCGCATGCATCGCCATATGTCTCTTCGTCTCTTCCATAACCGAGAGTCAGGTGATAGCGGCGGTGCTGTCCGCGGGAATACTGATAATGGGATACTTCATGCCCGGCCTGAAATCCCTGGTCTCCCAGGAAGGAAATCTGATCACAAAGGTCCTGACCGTCTTTGATATGTCCACGCCCTTTGAGAGGACCATAGGCGGGACCTTTGAATTGGCGTCATATGTGTATTATCTGTCAGTCATAGTATTTTTCCTGTTTCTGACCGTGCAGTCCATACAGAAGCGCAGATACCAGGTGTCACTAAAGCATATCACTGCCGGTGCCTACAGCCTGAGCGCTGTCGCGGTGTTCCTGGCCATTCTTGTGTTCGTGAACCTGATCTTTTCAATGCTTCCCGAGAAATACAGGAGTTTTGACATCACAAAGAGCCGTCTCAACACCCTTACTTCGCAGACGGTGGATTTTATTTCCAAGCTGGACAGGGATGTGACTCTCTATGTGCTGAACAATGAGAATAATAAGGACGAAACGGTGGACCGCACCCTCAGGCAGTATGGGGACATTTCGGAACACATTTCCATTGAGTACGTCGATCCCACAGCAAACCCCAAGTTTACCACGAAATATACCCAGGAGCCGGTGTACGCCGGATCTGTCATCGTAACCTCCGGGGATATCTCAAAAGTCATACAGGCGGACGAACTGTACAGATACGAAGTGAATTATCAGACCTATTCTTATGAGGAGACGGGCTATGACGCGGAAGGTCAGCTCACAAGCGCCATACAGTACGTCACTGAGGATCAGCATGCAAAGGTATATGCGCTTCAGGGCCATGGAGAGCAGGAACTTGATCCGCTGGTGTCCGATGTGATCAAAAAGGCCAATTTTGAGCAGGATTCCGTGAGCCTTGTGGCTGAGGACGCCGTTCCCGAGGATTGTTCGCTGCTGATGATAAACGGCGCCGAGAAGGATCTGTCCGAGGATGATGCGAAAAAGATCTCCGCATACCTTGAAAAAGGCGGAAAGCTCCTGGTCACACTGAATTCCGCTGTGGACGGGCAGACTCATCTGGAAGGGCTCCTGTCGGATTACGGGATAAAGGTAGTGGACGGCGTGGTGGTCGAAAAGGACGAGAACAGGATCTACGCCCAGAATCCCCTTTATCTGCTTCCCGGGATAGAATATGACACCATCACGGAAAGCGTTTCCGACGGATATGTCTTTATGCCTTATACGAAAGGAATGACGGCGGAGTCGGCGGGAGACGTGACCGTGACCCCTCTTCTCACGACTTCCGCGGATTCATTTGCCAGAGCGGATCTGGAAGGGAACAACAGCAGCGAGTTTTCAGAGGGCGATACCGAGGGGCCCTTTGATGTGGGCGTAAAGGCCGTTAAAGGAAAAGCGGGCGACGGCGATGATGCTTCCGCGGGAACAGAGGACCCGGGAACCATGGTGGTGGTCTACGGCTCGGAATCGCTTTTCACTTCAAACGCGGACAGCGTCGTCGCGGGCTACAATCAGGCGTTGTTCTCGGGGACGCTGGGAGCCATGGTATCCGAGGACAACTCTTCTCTTATTACCATTCCGGTAAAGGAATATGACAGTGAAAGACTCCTGTTCTCCACGGGCACTGCCAGCCTCTGGCTCCTGGGTCTCGTGGTGCTGCTGCCCCTCGCCCTTGTGATAACGGGGGTGATCATCTGGAACAGGAGAAGAAAACTGTAAGGCCGGTGATTCTGTCTGAAAGGAGCGCATTTTGAAAAAGATGATCGCCGCGGTAGCGGTACTTGCAATACTTATCGTCTGCTTTTTTCTGCTGAAAAAGCATAATGATGATGCGGCGGAGGAGTCTGCCGCATCGGAGACCGGGACGCAGTCGGTGTCTATAGAGGGACTCCCGGAGGTGAGCGGCATAGAGTCTTTCAGCGTGACCAATGCGAACGGGGATTTTACTTTCAATAAGGACGGCGACAAATGGACACCTGCAGAGCCGGGATCTGATACGGACTCTGACAAGGTGGGACAGAAACTGGACGATCTGTGTGAAAGCTCTGCCGATCAGGCTATGGAGGGAGTCACCGACTTTTCACAGTTCGGTCTTGATTCGCCGCAGATCACTGTGGCCCTCAGGGAATCCGGAGGAAAGGAGACGGTGGTGGCCGTTGGCGATGAAAATCCCGTCACCAGCCAGTACTATGTGCGGATCGGGGACTCCTCTACCGTCTACGCCACCGGCAGCAGCATATTCTCTGCTTTCAACTTTACCGCGGAGGATGTGGCGGCGGATAAGGCTGATGAGAGCTCTGCTGACGCCTCTGCTCCGGCAAACTGAGACCCGCCCTGCGGAGTCAGGGGTTTCTGCGGATCATACGCACTAAACACGATTGGCTGTCCACCCGCCCTGCGGAGCCGGAGGTTCTTTCCTGCCGTGACCTGCAGGTTTTTCCGCCTGCCCGAAACCCGTATGGAATAATCCCCCGCCATGTGATAGAATGAACTCTGTATCGGCTGTTTTCCGCCGGGCGTTGCGCGGGAGCAGAACGATCCGTCACGGCGGACGTTCTTCAGAGCG
>JAEELB010000142.1 GCA_016288705.1 Lachnospiraceae bacterium
CCCCATGGGGGATGTGACTGTCTGGCTCATTTTCATCAGCTCATCTATCTGCGATGTGGGGGGCTACGCTTTTGGGATGCTCATGGGAAAGCACAAGCTCTGTCCCACCCTTTCCCCCAAAAAGACGGTTGAAGGCGCTGTCGGCGGAGTTTTGGCCGCCGCTCTCGGAGGGTTTCTGTACGCGCTCTGGGTGTCCTCAAGGGGCATTGCGGGAAGCGAGATCCTGTATCTGTTCCCGATCTTCTGCGGAGTCTGTTCGATCCCTTCGATGATAGGAGACCTGGCGGCCTCCGCCATAAAGAGAGACCATATAATAAAGGATTACGGGACCATCATCCCCGGACACGGAGGTGTTATGGACAGGTTTGACAGCGTGCTCTTCACTGCGCCCGCCGTTTACGTCATGACCGTGATCTGGCTTGGAGGATTCAGATGAGAAAGATATCCGTCATAGGTTCCACGGGATCCATCGGGACCCAGACTCTTGACATCGCCGGACGGGAGAGTGACAGGATAAAGGTGACCTCCCTGGCGGCCGGCAGCAACGTAAAACTCATGGAGGAACAGGTCAGAAGGTTTTCTCCGGCCTTTGTCTCCATGGGAAATGAGGACGCGGCAAAGGATCTGAGAGACAGGATCCGTGATACGGACACAACGGTCTGTGCGGGTGAGGACGGACTCCTGAGGGTCGCCTCGGATCCGGAATGCGATATGGTGGTAGCCGGAATCGTGGGGATGATAGGCATCCGCCCCGCCATAGCGGCCATCGAATCGGGAAAGACCCTGGCGCTCGCAAATAAGGAGACGCTTGTTGCTGCGGGCAGCATCATCACGGAGCTTGCCCGGAAGAACGGGGTCAGGATACTTCCCGTGGACAGCGAGCACAGCGCCATATTCCAGTCACTGGAGGGTCAGAGCAGGAAGAACGTCGAAAAGATCATACTCACCGCTTCCGGCGGGACCTTCAGGGGGATGGACAGGGACGCTCTTTCAAAGGTCACGGTGAAGGACGCCCTGAAAAACCCCAACTGGGTGATGGGGCAGAAGGTGACCATAGATTCCGCCTCACTTGTAAATAAGGGCCTTGAGGTCATGGAGGCGTCCTGGCTGTTCGATGTGGCACCGGAGGATATTGAGGTGGTGATACACCCTCAGAGCATCCTGCATTCCGCGGTCATGTATTCCGACGGCGCGGTAATAGGGCAGATGGGGCTTCCCGACATGAGGATGCCCATCAGTTACGCCCTCTTCTACCCTGAGAGGATGAACTGGAACGAGGCGAAGCTGGATCTCACGACCCTTGGGAGCATGACCTTCGAAAAGCCCGATACTGATGTGTTCAGGGGACTGCCGCTGGCCATGAGAGCCGCCGTAGCGGGAGGCACCATGCCCGCGGTGTTCAACGCCGCAAATGAGGAAGCGGTCTCCATGTTCCTTAAGGGCAAAGCGGGATTTTTGGACATTTACGATATAATCTCCATGGCGATGGACAGTCACCGTGTGATCGCCGAACCTGACCTGGACGACATATTCGAAGCGGAAAGGGAGGCGCGGGAATGCGCTTCCTCCTGGAGCGGAAAATGAATACTTTTGTAACTGTCATAATATTTCTCATTATCTTCAGCGTCATCGTGGTGGCTCACGAGGGCGGTCATTTTCTGGTGGGAAGGAAATGCGGGATCAGGGTAAAGGAATTTACCGTGGGGGCAGGGCCGGCCCTGTTCAAAAAGAAAAAGGGCGATACGTTCTTTTCCGTCAGACTCCTTCCCCTCGGCGGCGCATGCATATTCGACGGGCTTGAGCCTCTGGACATTGACAAAGAAGATGAGGACGGCGCCGTGGGAGATGAGCATTCCTTTCAGAATGCTCCCGTCTGGAAGCGGATAGCCACCGTATTTGCCGGACCCTTTGCAAATTTCATCCTTGCCTTTGTGACATCTGTGGTGATAGTGGCCTTTTCGGGGGCGGATCTTCCGGTCATCCAGAAAATCGTGGAGGATTCCGCGGCGGAGGAAGCCGGTCTCATGACAGGCGATGAGATCAGGTACATGAACGGCGAGAGGACATATATCTACCGCGAAGTCAGTCTTGAGAGCAGTCTGAATGATAAGGGCTCCCCCGTGACTCTGATCTACAGGAGAAACGGCGAGGATCATGAGGTGACGATCACCCCCAAATACAGCGAGGAGGATGAGCGTTACTATATCGGCATAGTGGGGGGAGGCTCGAACCTGAAATGCAATGCACTCCAGGTGTTCCAGTACGGAGCCATAGAGGTTGATTACTGGTTCAGGTATACCCTGAAATCCCTCTCCATGCTCTTCACCGGAAGGGTCGGGATGGACGCGCTGTCGGGACCCGTGGGAGTGGCCGACTTCATAGGCGATGCCTATGAGGATGTGAAGCCCTACGGCCTTCCGAGCGTGATACTCACCATGCTTGAGATCATCACCCTTCTGTCCGTGAATCTTGGGATCGTGAATCTGCTGCCTCTTCCCGCAATAGACGGGGGAAGGCTTTTGCTTTTATTTGTCGAAGTCATAAGGGGCGGAAAGAGGATACCTCCGGAAAAGGAGGGACTCATCAACCTGGCCGGCCTGGTGGCCATCATGATCCTCATGGTGATAGTGCTGTATAACGATATCATGAGGATCATCCATTGATCCAAAGCGTTCTGCGGGACAGGTATCTGATCCTGTCCGAGATCGGAAGGGGCGGACTCTCCAGGGTTTATCTCGGAAAAGACAAAAACGGCGGCGGTGCCGTGGCGGTCAAGGTTTCGGAACAGTCGGATGAGGGAGCGCTGAAAGCGGCGCTGAATGAAGCTGAGATACTGCTCCGGCTGGATAATCCCGGAGTGCCCGGGTTTGTGGATTATTTTGAAGAAGACGGCAGATGCTTTGTCGTGACGGAGTGTATGCCGGGGAGCCCGGTGGCGGCCGGTTCGGGGCTGTCTTCCGTTTACACGGGGATGCAGCTTCTCCTGATCCTCAGGTACCTCCACACTCTCGACAGGCCCGTGCTGCATCTGGATATAAAGCCTGGCAATGTCCTGCTGTCTCCCGACGGCAGGGTATCGCTGATCGATTTCGGATCCTCCGTCAGATCGGGGGCTCTTTCCTACATCAGGAGCGGGACTCCCGGATACTGCGCCCCCGAGCAGCTTTTGGGGAAGACTTTGGATGAAAGAACGGATATTTACGGCTGGGGCATGCTCATGCGTTACATGCTCTCAGGGGATGAGGCGGGCAGGCTCTCTGCGGGAGGCGCTGTACCGGGCGGGCTTTCGGGAGTATCCCCGGAAATCAGCGGAAGGCTCCCGGAGATCATAGACCGGTGCACGGACCGTGATCCGGAAAACAGATTTGTCGATGTGGAGTCGCTCCTGTGTGAGATGAAAAAGGTGTGTTCTTCCCATGAGCCTTTTTTTGCACAGGGAGTATGGGAGTATCATTCTGCGTGAATCTATAAGGAGGCAAAACGTGACGGACAGGGAACATACGAGAAAGGTGAGGATAGGAGACAGGGTCATCGGAGGAGGCGCTCCGGTCCTGATACAGTCCATGACAAATACAAGGACGGAAGATACGGAAGGGACCGTTGCCCAGATACTCAGGCTGGAGAAGGCGGGGTGCGAGATCGTAAGGTGCACGGTGCCCACGGAAGAGGCGGCGTCTTCTGTCCGCGAGATCAAAAAGAACATACACATCCCCCTCGTGGCGGATA
>JAEELB010000001.1 GCA_016288705.1 Lachnospiraceae bacterium
TATTATAGAGGGCTTGATGTTGATCGGGCCTTTACAGAAGTATATAACGAAATTGATCTTTCGTACGAATTATTGAAAGGAGGGCATCAAGATGAATAAGAAACATATTGGAGAAATGGACAAAATGATTCTTAAGAGGGAGTCAGAGATGTCCGAAGTAGAGAAAAAAGAGTTTCTTGAACGAACTAAGGATGCAAAGAAAAAACTTCTGGAAACATTGGAGGAGTGCAAAAAACAGAATCCATACAAGAATCGCAAGATTGTAAGAGCGTAGTAAAACGGAATGGTGGCATAAGGCCTGTCAGCAGTGGCAGGTCTTTTTTAGTGCAACCGAGGGTCAGTCCGATACCTTCGAGATTTAATCATAGATCCAATGGTTGCATTTTTTGCAACGGTTGAATCAGGCATAAATGTAGGAAGATTATATCAAAAGATCTCACTTACTCGATATCGTTGTTTACCCTTGTATATTCCGCGTAAGTAGATCAGCATTCACGCTCAATCAGACCATCTGTCACGGATAAAGAGACCACTTATCACGGAAATCAGATCATTTTGATATATCCCGAGCAAGCCATACAGACCTGCTCAGGATTATAATAGTTACTTGTTAATGGAAACAAGGCCATTCGCCTTTTATAGCCATTTGAACCTTTGTTGAATATTCACGGAATTCCATCGGGTCACCGCCACTGTACATAATGGTTTTATACATCTCATAAGCGGGATCTCCTTCATATCTGGCAGTAAGGTTGGAAAGGATATCCATACGGAGCAATTCTCCCTCCTCCTTATCCAGATACTGGCTTAACAGATACCGTGTGCTTATTACCTCAAGTTCGAGGAATTGGACATCCCTTACAAGGTTGTCGACAAGTTCGCACAAAGCTATCACGGCATCACATGAATCGGCACAGTCGAATTCATCTATCAGGTCAATGTAAGAAGACTTATTCATTATGGCTCACCTCGCTTTCCGAGGATCCAAAGAAAGCATGACGCTTACGCATTGAGATACGTCCTTTTACATGGATTGAATACTTATTGTGTATTAGGCGGTCAAGGATACCTTCAGCAACAGCACTTTCCTCATCTTCTGAGCGGTTGCAGTCAATGCGGTAATACCAGTCATCCGTGTCATACTGTGTGCAGACTATGATTGAACCTTTTTTGCTGCAGACTTCAATGATCTCCAACAGATCATAAGCTTCAGATTCATCAAGCGGACGCATGAGCCATTCATCAATGATCAAAAGATCAAACTTTGCATAGGCTGTTTTGACCTTGTTAGTGGTGTTCAGCGTCTTTGCCACGGCGAATTCAGTGAGAAGGTCGGGCAGGCGGACGTAACGCACCTTGTAGAGTTTCCTGCATGCGGCTATCCCGAGGGCATTAGCTATATATGATTTCCCTGCACCGGTTGCTCCCTTTAAGATCACGTGGTGGTTTTCCCGGATAAATGAACAGGTGGCCAGTCTGAGGATCAGACCCTTGTCGAGTTCCCGATCCTCATAGTACTCTATGGCCTCGATGCTCGCAGTGCTTTCACTAAGTCTGGCATCTTTTATGCGGCGATTAATGGTGTTTGTCCTTCTGGCAGCGCTTTCCGCATCTACCAAGAGGGAAATACGTTCCTCAAAGGACAGTTCCCGATAGTATTGGGGATTCTCCAGTTGGGATTCCAATTCCCTAGCCATACCTGGCAGCCTGAGGACGCGAAGTGTTTTTATGGTTTCCTGATTGATCATTATGCTTCACCTCCATTCTTAAACTGTCCGGCACCCCGGGTTATACCACGGCTGCGGCGGTTAGGAGATGAATGCGGTTCTGTCGATGGCCTTTCAGTGATAGGATTCCTGAGCAGTGCGGCAATCCCACGAATGGAAGGTTCACCACTGAAGGAAAGGATCTGCCTGCAGGCTTCCTCAACACGTCCTTCCTTGTATCGGTCGGCATATTTTTTAAGGCTGGCACAGGATTTGAATCCCTGTTCGGGAGCCCTGCCTGATTCAAGGAAGCTGCGGACTACCTTTTCGGTATTAGTCCCGATGCTTCTTGCCCAAGACAGGAAGTCATCCTCTGTATATGTAAGATACTGCCTGTGGTTTTCAGGCATATGTGCAGTTGCCATGATTGGATCACGCCTGCGTATATGATCCCTTTGATGTACAGCAACCCTGTTACCATTAAAGAAAACCTCAACAGTATTGTTGGTCGTACGAACGCTGACTTTTTCGCCAATAAGGTCATACGGGACAGAATACTTGTTTAATCCATCATTTACGGTATAATCAAGTGGAACTGTCTGTTCCGACCAGACGGACGGTTCGTATGGATTGGCGGGAAGCGGCTGCATGAACTCCTTCTCTTCGTTGAGGTAGGCATCACGGCGGTTGCCTTCCCGTTTCTTGAAGGGATAGGCATTCAAAAGTTCCAGTTTTTCAGCGACAGCTTCTTTGGCTTCGCCAAGCGAAAAGAATGTCCGGTTTCGCAAAGACGCGAGTATCCAGGTAGAAGCATAGGAAACTGTTCCTTCAGCAAGAGCCTTATCCTTTGGAGCCTTTACCCTTGTAGGTACTATCGCGGTACCATAGTGATCCGCAAGTTCTATGTAACTGCGGTTTAAGATGGTATCCAGCCTGGTATTCTTGGTCACGCCGGTCTTAAGATTATCTGGAATAAGAAGCCGGGAAACACCACCATAGTAATCATAGGCATGAACGTGACACATAAGCCAGTTGTTTGACTTCATGTCACCGCACAACTCAGCGTAAGCGTAACAGCTGCACGGGAGAACGGATACAAACAGATATGCCGGATCGATCTCACCTGTCACAGGATCTGTTATGGGAAGCGTCCCTCCCGCCCAGTCCACCTGCATCGCATCACCGGGCTTGTGGCGGATCCGCATCGTTGCTTTGGACTTTTTTGCCCAGACACGGTAATTGTCACAGAACTGGGTGTAATGATATGAGACTCGTCCTGCGGCTTCGCATTTAGCGATGTATTCACTGTGTAGAAGCCTAAGGTTGACTCCCTTTTTGGCCAGTTCATTGTGAATGTAGCTGTAGTCTGGCTCCATGTAAACCTGCGCCTTGTCAAAGCGCTCCGGATACAGAATCTCTTGGAGCTTTTGGTTGGTGAGTTCCTCGTCAAGCGGCCAGCTGATACCTTTCTCAGTGGCCAGGCTAACGACTTCCCTGATCGTGTTACGCGAGCAATGAAGCGACTGTGCAATCTCGACCTGGGTGTACTTGAGGCTTGTGAGCCTCAGGATTTCGCGATAATCTACCATGATCATCATCCTCCTATATGAAAATAGTCACACTAATGTGTGCCTTGATCATTATAATAGGATTGATCATGGATGATCACCTTTCCGTGACAAATGGTCTCTATGACCGTGATGAGTGATCTAAATGACCGTGATGGGTGGTCTAATCATTCGGAATATACA
>JAEELB010000143.1 GCA_016288705.1 Lachnospiraceae bacterium
ATATAATGCTGGGGCTTTTGAAGATCGAGGAGGGTCAGATCCTCGCCGACGGCACGGATATATTCTCCGATTACCGCGGATGGCTCGCAAATATAGGCTATATCCCCCAGACGATCTTTATGATGGACGCCTCCATAAGGAAGAACGTGGCCTTCGGCATTCCGGATGACAGGATAGACGAGGCCAAGGTGTGGAAGGCTCTTGAGGAGGCCCAGCTGGATGAATTCGTGAAGTCTCTCGACGAAGGCCTTGACACGGGCATAGGGGAGCGCGGCATAAGGCTGTCCGGCGGACAGAGACAGAGGATAGGCATTGCCAGGGCTCTTTATGACGATCCCGAGGTGCTGGTGCTGGACGAAGCCACCAGCGCTCTGGATCAGGATACCGAAAAGGCCATAATGGATCAGATCAACAGGCTTCACGGACGTAAGACTTTGGTCATCATCGCCCACAGGCTGACGACGATAGAGAAATGCGACATGATCTACAGAGTGGAGGATGGAACGGTCCGCAGGGAGCGGTAAAAGCCAGAGGAGGAAAATGAAAAAACTACTGGATCTTTACAGGAAAAACAGGGAGGTCATTGATTATCTGTTCTGGGGAGGAGTGGCTTTCTTCCTGAGCCTGTTTTTGTTCTGGCTTTTCACGGACAGCTTCGGGTGGAATGAAGTCTTTGCCAATAATGTGGACTGGGTGATATGCGTTCTGTTCACCTTTGTCACAAATAAGCTCTTCGTTTTCCGGAGCAGGGTCTACGACCCCAGGGGCTTTCTGAAGGAGTTTGTGTCATTTGTGGCGGCCAGGCTCTTCACCTTGATCCTGGAGGATGTGATCATCTGGGCCGGGTGCACGATGATGGGTTATAACGAGGGCCTTGGCCGCATGATAGTCAAATTCATCGCCCAGTTTGTGGTCATAGTGACAAATTATATCCTGAGTAAGCTCATAGTCTTCAGAAAAAAGAAGACCGGAGACGGGACTGCTCCGGAACGGGACGGAAATTGAAACAGGAGAAAAAAAGACAGGCTAATTTCGAACTTCTGAGGATCGTGTGCATGTTGATGATCACGGTCCTCCACTATATGCACCACGGCGGGATGCTGACAGCCTGGCATGAAGGGGAAGCGGCCATGACAGGCGTGAACGCTACGGCCTGGATCATCGAAGCCTTCTGCCTCTGCGGGATGAGCTGTTTCATCATGCTCTCCGGCTACTTTCTGACTCCCGAAAAATGGAGTCCGAAGAGACTTATCGGACTGATCCTGCAGTGTCTTTTCTACTCCGTGACGGTGCCTGTCATCCTGGTGCTCACCGGGGCCGTATCCATGGCGGATATAGATAAATACGACATCCTTTTCCTGTTTTTCCCCATAGGCACGGAGAGCTGGTGGTTCATGACCTCCTATGTCACTCTCTACATCCTGTCTCCTTTTCTCTCCTACGGCGTGGAGAAGATCGGCAGGAACAATTTCAAAAAGGCCCTGCTCTTCCTCATTTTCTTTGAGTCGGTGGAGAAGACCATCCTTCCCGTGGTGATGCCCACGGACAGGTACGGATACGATGCTCTGTGGATGATCACGATGTTCCTGGCGGGCAGATATATCAAGCTGTACGGAGCCTGGTTTCTTGAGAAGAGATACATGCCGTTCCTCACTTACGTTGTGAGCTGCCTTTCCATGTTTTTGATAAGCTTTGCCGCCGGAAGGGCTGCCGCCAACGGGATCGAGGGTCTTAAATACTATTCCGGCATGCCCTATACCTGCAACTATTTCCTGTGCATGACTGCCAGCATAGGACTGTTCTGCATGTTCAGGCAGCTGACTCTCAGTGAAGGCTTCATTTCCGATGCCGCAAGGAAAATATCCCCTTACGTGCTGGGGGCGTACCTGATACATGAGCATCCCCTGGTGCGCAGCATCTGGCCCGGGTGGATATTTGCGGACAGGGTCAGGGGGACATTCCTGTTCATACCGGCCACTTTCGCCGCGGCTTTGACAGTGCTTGCGGCGGGCTGTGTCTGTGACCTTCTGAGACAGAAGCTCTTCGCCCTTATCCGGAGGATATGAGGAGTGCCGTGAAGATGGACAGGCTTAAACGGCTTTCTGATAATCCGGTACTGCACGCTGTCGTTCTCGCTGTCTGGCCTCTTTTCACCTGCGGGAGAGGGCTCTCCATCGCGGACACTCTTTACGCTCTCGGCAATTATTCCTTTTTCGGGAGACTTCGCGGCACCTGGGAGATAGCCACGTTTCTCGCAAACCTGACGGGCTTTATCCTGGAGAAGCTTCCCGGGGGAGACAGCGTTCTCGGGATGCAGATATATACATCCCTTATGGTCTCCTGTTTCCTCCTAATACTCTATATGCTCCTGAAGGACGCCTTCGGGAAAAGAAATACATTCCTCGGGCTTTTTATCGCCGATTCCTTTGCCTGGTGTCCCACGGTGATACTCTACAACTGGCTTTCCATCATACTTTTATCCGTCGGTACAGCCCTCCTTGTAAAAGGCGTGAATGAAGAGGAAGAGAAGAGAGCGGGGAAACTCCTGCTCATTTCCGGCGTCCTGTTCGGACTGAACGTTGTGGTGAGGATGCCAAACGTGATAAACGCTCTGCTGATAGCCGTCCTCATTTTCGATGAAAAAAAGAGAAGGATAAGGGACTTTCTCCTCTGCCTCGGGGGCTGGTGCGCCGGATACCTTATCCCCATCCTGATGATAAGCCTGAATTACGGCTTCTCCTCCTATACGTCCATGCTCGGGACCTACACCACCATGAAAGGGGGAGACGCGGAAGATTACAAGGCGGGAGCCATGCTCACGGATATCCTTTCTTCCTACGCCGACGCCCTTATTTTCCTGCTCCCGCTCTTTGCAGTGACGGCCTTTACTGTCCTTGTGTCCCGGCGCCTCTTCGGCAGGGGGAAGGGAGGACAGCGCTTCTGTTACGTCCTGGGCTTTGGGGGCGTGATCCTGTGGATACGCTACGCCTGGGGAAGGGGAATGTTTGACTTTAAGTATTACCATTACAATGCGGTCTATCTGTGGGGCGTGATCTTTGTGATAACGGCGGCGGCCCTGGCTATTTACACCCTTATCGCAAAGGGCCGCGGCAGGCTGATGAAGGCCTGGGCTCTGGCAATCCTGCTGACCATCGCCCCGACTCCCCTAGGGGCAAATAACCCCCTGTATCCCGTGGTGGACGATCTGTTCCTGATAGGGCCCTTCGCCCTGACCGCAGGAGTGGACCTTCTGAAGGAGAGGAAGACCGGGCATCTGAAGCCGGCTGTCACAGCCTGTCTTTTGTCCCTGACAGCAATGATGCTGATCCAGGGGAGCCTGTTTCATTTAAACTTCGCCCTTCAGGACGGATACTGGGGGGAGGAGAGGGATTATTTTTCCTCGGAAAATAAGAGGGCTGCCGGGGTCTCCACCACAAGGGAGAACGCCGGACTCATCGACGACCTCACGGCGCTTGTCCGGGAACACGGCTTTGCCGGAAGGGAGGGGATTTTTTACGGAAATATCCCGGGACTGTCCTACCTTCTGGATATTAAGAGCGCTCTTTCCACCATCTGGCCGTCGCTTGACACCTACACTCTGCCGGAGTGGGACAGGGATATGGAACATGCGTCCCGGGTATCGCCGGTGGTCTTTATCTCCGTTTCCCCCTCCGAAGATGAAAAATACAAAAGCCTCATGCATTTCATGGAGGAGAATGATTACGGCAAGATCTACGAGGGCCATGGCGTGTCTGTCTATGCGGAGGAGAGCGGGAGATGAAGGAGAGAAACGAAAAATACGGAAACATCCTGATCTCCGTCGCCGTGACACTGTTCTGCATCATCTTCACTCTCTGGAGGTACAGGCTCCACTATGACATGAATGACGATGTGATGCTGAAGGACATCCTTTCCGGCGTGTATACGGGGAGACCGGAGGCGCTGGATATACAGATGCTGTCGCCCCTGTCCTTTGTGATCAGCCTTATGTACAGGTTGTTCCCCTCTCCCGACTGGTACGGGATATTTCTCCTGGTATCGGTCTTTATCACCATGTTCCTGATGACGGGGAGGGTGCTGTCATTCTCCGGGACCCTGCCCGGAAAGATACTGTGTTCCGCAGCTGCGGCCCTCTCATTTATCGTATTCGGAGCGCCTCACGTGGTCTTTATGCAATATACCGTGATCAGCGCTTTTCTGATGTCTACCGCCATTTTCCTGTTCTGCACCGAAGAGTCGGTTTACTTGAGGAGAGTGGTGGTAAGAACCGTACTGCTCTGCGGGATGGCGCTGTGCCTCAGGCCTCTCATGGCTATTTTTCTTACGCCGTTCTTCATTCTGGCCGTATTATACCGGGAACTCCTGAGATCAGGGATACCCATTAAACAGAAAATGAAGGAGGTGCTGCCGGGATTTCTGGCCGTATCCGCAGCCTTCCTGCTGCTGTTCCTGGTGAACGGGATATCCTGCGGAGGGAAAGAGTGGCGTGAATTCCGGAAATTCTTTGACGCAAGGACAGAGCTTTACGATTACGAGACCATACCTGCCTGGGAGAGCGCCTCCGCGATGTATTCGGACCTGGGACTGGACAGGACGGATGTGAAGGTGATAAAGAATTATAATTTCGGGATCGACGACAGGGTGGACGCCCGGGTGCTGAAGGAGATCGCAGGGTACGCCCACTCTCTCCGCAGGCCTCCTCTCCAGCGGTTCAGGATCGCGCTCTACGTATATCTGAGGCAGATCCTGCCCGGAAGGACGTACAGAGTCGAGAATATCACCCTGCTGGTGCTGTATTCCGCCGTGGCCTTCAGTATCGTGATACTGAAAAAATACCGGTATCTCCTGATCTGCCCCGGACTGTTCATCCTCCGGTCGGCCCTGTATCTCTACGTGATCTACAGAGAGAGATATCCGGACCGCATCACATTTTCACTTTTTATCTGCGAGGCCTTTGTGCTCCTGTTCCTGATACTGGCCCTTAGGGGGAAGCAGAGGAAGGAGAGACGGTTCACGGCCCTTCTCTACAGCGTCATATGCCTTATATCCCTGACATTCCTCGTGCCCGTGTCGGACGGGGCCATCAGGGAGGAACTGAACGACAGGAGGTTCAGGAACGCCGGAGACACGGCAATAAAGGCCTACTGCTCGTCTCATCCGGATATCTTTTTCTTCGAGGATGTGTATTCCACGGTGGACTTTTCGGAGGAACTTCCCGGCGGCACCATGGGACAGAATCCGATGAACTGTGCTATAATGGGTGGCTGGGCCTGCAGAAGCCCTCTCTGGGACAGAAAGCTTCAAGCCTACGGGATCACGGATCCCTACGAGGCGCTGCTGTCCGGGAAGGCCGAGTTCATATGCAGGTTGGACTATGACACTGACTGGATCGCGGAGTTTTACGCTGCCCGCGGTCAGAAGGTAAGGGTCAGGCGTATCGCCGGGATCATGGGGGCCTACGGGGTCTACCGCATCCACGTCCGCTGAGGACGTGTCTCACGCAGATCCTGTGGATACGGAGCCGCTGTCCCGACCACGGACGCACGCAGGGGCTGTGGATACGGGGCCGCTGTCCCGACTACGGACGCACGCAGGCTCTGTGGATACGGGGCACCTGTCCCGACCTTGGACGCACGCATGGGCTGTGAATACGGGGCACCTGTCCCGGGTGCCTGTCTGAGGGCTGTCAGGAAACGTCGGTACTTGCGCTGCGTTCCTCAGCAGCGTTAGTACCGCAACGTTTTCTGCCAGAGCGGGAGCGTCCCTCAGACAGGTCCCCGGGCAGTGCCCCGAAGGAAGGCACAAACCGTAAAAGTTAGGATAAAACGGGGAAAAACGGCCGGCTTATCCTAAGTATTGCATCTTCGGGAGCGCCCGAAGGAAGGCACAAACCGTAAAAGTTAGGATAAAACGGGAAAAAACGGCCGGCTTATCCTAAGTATTGCATCTTCGGGAGCGCCCGAA
>JAEELB010000144.1 GCA_016288705.1 Lachnospiraceae bacterium
CTCCGCATAGGCCACATTTATCCAGTATTTGGGATCGTCCGTGATCTCGGACTCATAAGCCGCGGTATAGGGATTGTCGAATTCGGTGTGCAGGAACTCGGCTTTGACGTCTTTATTTCCCTGTCCCACCTGCTCTCCTATTGACGCCATCCGCTCCCTGCTCTCCCTGCAGATGCGCGCAAGGTCCGCCCCGGAATCCACGTAGAGGAAGAAGAAATACAAAAGGGCGATGCATACGGAGGCAGTCTTCAGAGTCCTTATGAGCGTCTCTTCCTCCGCGATCCTCGAGTACAGAGAGACAAAAGCGGTGATCAGGAATATCCCTGCCCCGAACAGCGCCCTGTCCTCCGCGGAGGCCACCGCCGCAAGGGCGTAAACGGTGAGGAAGCCTGCTGCCAGGAAGATGAGTTCGGCCCTGAGTTCCGAAAGCATGACTCCCTGAGCTCTCAAAAGTATGAACGCCAGTATTATCAGAGCGATCAGCACAAAGAAGTTCTCATTTACCTTAAGGGTGAGCTTCTGTATCCGGGCAGCCATCCCGTAAAGTCCGGAGTGGTTTTCCTCGGAAAAGGAAGCCCTGATCCTGTTGCCGGGTGCCATTATCATTATGCAGAAGGAAATGCACGAGGCCGCAAGGGAGGTGACCATCCAGGGCCGGAGAAAGCCGCTTTTATTCTCCCGAAGACACAGGAGCAGGAACATTCCGCATATGAATATCCCGCCGGCGGAGGTGTTCTCGTTGAACCATCCCGCCACGAAACCGAGGACAGTTATGAGGACGGAAAACGCTGCACCCCTGTCGGGCTTTGAAAGTCCCGCCCTGTAGGCGGTCACGAAGCCCATTATCACAAATGACCCCCAGAGGTAGGTGCAGGAACCGGTTTCCCACAGAACGGTCTGCGAAAATGACACTCCCGTAAGCCACAGCATGAGCTGAATGAGGATGAAGAGCCTGAGATCATGCTTTTTTCTCTTAAACGCGTTCATGTAAATAAAAACGGAAAGACCGGTGAAAGCCCCCGCCGAGAAAACGCAGAACACGGGATGGGGAAGTTTCAGGAATATCCTCAATAGGAGATGAGCCATGCTCCTCCCCGTCCAGTTCATATACTGGTCTCTCTCCTGCAGCACCAGTTCCCAAAGGGAGGAAGCCCTCCTCACCACTACCGAGTAGGACAGGTCGTCCGTGAGCATCGGGGTCAGCAACATGAACACGAGGACAGCGATATAGGATACCCCCACCGAGGCCATAAAAGGCACGGATATGTCTTTCACCGCCGGAGCCGGCCGCCGGCCGCCGTTGACAGTCTCTTTTTTCCCGCCCATCAGTATTCTCCCTCCGTCCTCACACTCTGAAGGCCGTAATATCTGGCGTAAGCCTGATTTACCCACTGGGTCTCGTCTCCGGTGATATCCCCTTCGAACACGGGCTCCGGCCTGATGGAGTAGGCCTTCACAACCTCATCCCCCGTAAGATGCGCTATATAGGAAGTCCTGTCCCGCACCTGATCCAGATATACGGCGGCGTCGCCGTTGGACACCGACTTTAGGGAGGACAGGGCCGTATATCTCCCGGGGCCGCCCTTGAAGGACATCACCAGGAAGATCACGAACAGCGGGACTACGATCGCAAGTTTCTTCAGACGCACCCCGGAGAAGATGAGCACGGTGAGGATGAGAGCCAGGGCGGGAAGCCAGTCGGTCCATTCCCTCAAGGGCACGGTAAACCCGGAATACAGGCTCAGTCCGATGGAATGGAGCGCTCCGAAGGACTCCATGGTGGCGGATCTCACTTTGTTTCCGGGGGCGGCCACATTCAGGATAAAGCAGATGAAGAACAGAGCCATCCCCGGTATCATCAGCCGCAGTCTTGCGGCGCCCGGCTCCAAAATATCCCTGAGTTCCGCAGCCCTTCTCTCCCTTTGGGAAAACAGGATCAGGTTTACGGTGAGAGCCACAATATAGAAGCAGAAGATGGCGTCCCTCGCCCTGCCCGCCTCTATATTTCCCGAACCGTACCAGAGAGGCGCAAAGGCTGCCGAAAGGATCAGATAGGAAGCCACGGGGAAGAACATGAAAGCCCTTTCCCTGAATACCTTCATGGAGACAAAGACCAGATAAGAGACTATCAGAAGGGCCAGAACGATGCCGGTGACATAATTCCCGCCCCCCGTGAGCACAGCAGTGATCATCATTATCACGGCAGGCGCCCTTCTTCCGGTCCCCCGGGATATCCTGACCATGCTCCCGCAGAACAGAAGAGCCGCAGCCGCAGGCAGGGTGTAGTGCACCGCTCCGTTGTACCAGTAGATGCCCTCCGTCGGATCCGGCATGCACTGGGTGACGGAAATAAAAGCCATGAGCCCGGTAATGTCCATTCTTATCAGATCCTCCTCATCACCGGACAGGGATCTGAAAAAATACATTATCCCGAGGAACAGGAGGGAAAGCATTATCACAGGAGTCACCGCATAGGCCCTGAGCCTGAAGATCCCGGGCATCAGCGCCATAAAGAAAATGGAGGAAAAGGTCCCCTGCCAGTTCACATAGTCGTAGGCGGCTGTTTCCGCAGCGGCAGCCACTGCCCCCGGAAGTCCTTTTCCCGCGTCAAGAGCCTGCTTTGCCCTCACCGAAAAAGAAAAATCATCCATCGACGGCACGTCATAAGGGGCGGAGATCAGCATGAGCCCCAGCAGGATGACGGTGACGGCAAAGACACAGAGTCTCATTTTCCCAAGACTTTCTTTCAACCCGCAAACTCCTCTCTCCCCAGGGCGGCGCACCCCATTACGGGCAGCATAAGTTCAAAACAGTACAGGTACCTGAAATTCGCCAAAGGTCCCAGCAGATATGTTATGAACAGAAACAATACAGGAATATAGAGGCACAACAGTTCCGACCTCTGTCTGACAACAGCCACCACAAAGGTCGCCAGGATAAACCAGGCCGGGAACCAGAGAGAAAACAGCCAGCCCGTAAAGCGGGAATTTGTAAGCCTGTTATCATGCCGCGCGAAGGAATCGTACAGATCGTGAACGTGGGGCAGTACTCCCGCGCATTCCACCCTGTACCTGGTCTCCACCGAGATGTAGGTCTCTATGTACCGTATATGGGCGTAAGGATCGGGAAAGGGCACGAACGGATTCCAGTAGGGCTCGTTAAGCATGAGCCCGGCCCTTAACATCCTGACCGGCTCCTCGGAAAATACGTGGAAATAGAGTTTCCAGAAGGCCGCCTTGTTCTTTTTGTACATATCCGTCCTGAAGGTATCCTTCAGAGGGTCGGCGATCCTGGGATTGTACGCCTCGGGAGACATATAGTACTCTATCCCGGATCTGTCCTTTTTCGTGATGAGGGCATCCTCGTCATTGTAGACCGAGGCCAGCTGGGACATCGGGACAGAAAGCATCTCCGCCTCGGAGGAAGGTTCCACCCCCACCCAGCCATACACAAAGCCCGTGATGAAAAATGAAAGGATGGCGGGAATGAAGACCCCAATGGAAAGCCAGGTCTTTTTCAGGAGCAGGAACACCAGAGCCGTCATCAGGAGCACGTAAGGGGCGTTCTTTCTGAGAAGGCAGATGAACAGGCCCGTTATTATCAGGGGCAGTACCGTTTTAAGGTTGACTGTCTTTTTTTCGTAAAGATCCGGCAGCATCGTGAGCCAGAACACGAAGAGCCCCGCAAATACCACATCCTTTGCCGTAACCGGGGCAAATACCGCCAGCGCCGGCATCAAAGCGTACCACAGGAATCCGGCCAGAGGAGCGAACCTGCCGAAACGCCCGAGTCTCATCACCACCAGGGACAAAAGGAAGGACTGCAGGAGCATCTGCAGAACGGAGTATACTATGAGCGCTGCGGGATGATAGCCGGTGAGGAGCTCTGCCTTCCAGCACAGGCCCCAGAATAAAGTGTGGATGACCGGCTGGTGATTGTTCCAGGGGGCGAGTCCCAGGATCTGCAGATGCTGAAAGGGTATGTCGTAGGAATAGATACCCGGAAAATAAGAGATATAACAGGGAAGCCAGCAGAGCAGCAGGGCAGGCCATACAAGGAAACGCTTCTTTCCCTTCATACGCAGTATCTCTCCCTGTACCAGCGGGCGAAGGCCCTGAGTCCTGTGCGGAGATCCGTTTCCGGCCTGTATCCGAACTTTTCTTCCAGTTTTCCGGTATCACACCAGGTTTCAAGCACGTCTCCCGCCTGCATGGGAAGGAACTCCCTTTCCGGCCGTTCCTCTATCACTCCCGCTTCCAGAAGTTCATCCTCCAGGATATCGATGAATTCGAGAAGCTTGACGGGATGCCCGGCGCCGATATTGTATATCCCGCTCTCTCCGTTCCCTCCGGCATTTATCACGAGAGAGATCCCCTTCGTGATATCGTCGATGTAGGTAAAATCTCTCAGCATGTCGCCGTTATTGTATATCTGGATCCTCTCCCCCGCCTTCATCCTGACGGTGAACTTGTAATAAGCCATGTCGGGCCGGCCTTTGGGGCCATAAACCGTAAAGAACCTGAGGCCCGTGGCGGAGATCCCGAAGAGATGGGAATAAGCCGTCGCCATAGCCTCGTTGGATATCTTGGTGGCGGCGTAAAGGGATGCGGGGCTCAAGAGCGCGGCGTCCTCCCTGAAGGGGGATCTGGCGTCAGTGCCGTAGACCGAAGATGAACTGGCGTATACCAGATGTCCGGGCTTATAAGAGCGGCAGGCCTCCAGTATGTTGTAAAAGCCCGTGATGTTTGAATGCATATAGGCCTGGGGCTGTATCAGGGAATATCTCACTCCCGCCTGAGCAGCCAGATTCACCACCGTATCGGGATGAACGCTTCTCATAACGTCCTCCACGAACAGTGGATCCGCAATGTCGCCTTTGGCGAACCTGAACCTTTCTCCGAAGACCTCCAGTTCCTTCAGGCGTTCCTTTTTCAGGGCAGGATCGTAATAATCCGTAAGGGAATCGATACCCGTCACATAAGTACCGGGATCCTCCTCCAACAGTCTTCGGGAAAGAGCTGCGCCTATAAAACCGGCAGCGCCGGTGATCAATACCTTTTTCATTTTCCGTATCTTCCATACGCTCCGGGCAGACCAAAGACGCCCCGCCCGGCAGTGACGTTATCTGTCTCAGGACTCCATCTCTCAGCATTATACAGTTTTACGCGGAAAAAGCCAACCGTGGGCAGTTTTTCTCCGGACTACGCAGGCCCTAAAAAAACATTTCAGCGGAATACCTGCCGGAACAGTACAAGGACCCCGTGGAGCAATGAATCGTCGAAATGGATCCTGACCACGGGCGACCCCTGCACATGCCTCAGGACGTAACATACGAGGAGCAGTACGCACAGGATGACGGCAGCAGTGTCCACCGCTCTTTTCGACGTCCGGATGATCCCCAGAGAATAAAGCAGGAACAGCACCCCTGATATCAGGAGGACAGGCCATAAAGGATGGTAATAAAAGGACAGGGAGATATCCCCTCCGAGAAAAGACAGAACGGCCCTTGTGAGGCCGCACAGCGGGCAGGGTACTCCAACCGCAAAGTCAAGGGGACAGCGGTATATCCCCAGATATGACAGCGATCCCCATATTCCCGCAGCGAGAACATAGGGTATCATTTCCCTTATATCTTTGATCCCGTATCTGTGTTCCATACACAAAAAGAAAAGTACAGCCTGCCCGGGAGCAGACTGCACTTTTTTCTTTCATATCAGTCCCGGATCACTTTGCGTACTGACCGTCAATAAAGACTATCTCCTCATCCTGTCCGAAGGATGCGCCGTAAGCCTTTGTAAGAGCGATGATCCAGTCAACAATGCACCAGATGCCGCAGCCGCCCACAGTGATGAGCTTGAGGATCCCAAGACCCACCTGTCCTCTCATAAATCTGTCAACTCCGAGTTCGCCGAGAAGCCAAGTAAACACCCAGACGTATACATGCTTATTAAACCTTTTTTCCATAACAACCTCCTTAAATTCTTAATCTAAAAAACAGTGTTGATTATCCTTCAAAAATCCCGCATTGTCAAGCGCTGAGGCAAAAACGGGATCAGTCCTTTACCCCGCGGTCCCAAGGTAGGCGGCCTTGACCTTGTCGTCCTCCAGAAGCTCCCAGCCGGATCCGGTCATGGCGATCCTGCCGTTCTCTATGACGTACGCCCTGTCCGCCACGTGAAGAGCCATATTGGCATTCTGCTCTATCAAAAGCACTGTTGTGCCGTCTTCATGTATCTTCCGGATGATGTCAAAAATGTCCCGTACCACAATGGGGGCAAGACCCAGAGAGGGTTCATCCATCATGAGGAGTTCGGGTCTTCCCATGAGGGCGCGGCCCACAGCCAGCATCTGCTGTTCACCTCCGGAAAGGGTTCCGCCGGCCTGCCAGGACCTCTCCTTCAGTCTCGGGAAATAACCGTATACCATTTCGATATCTTTCTCCAGGTCATCTTTCCTGAGATATGCGCCTATCTTGAGATTTTCAAGGACCGTAAGGTTCGGGAATATCCTTCTGCCTTCCGGCACCATCATCAGGCCCTTCTTGACTATTGCCGTGGAATCGGATCCGGCGATATCCTCACCCTCAAAGATGATACGCCCCGCCTTCGGCTTCACAAGGCCGGATATGGCCCGGAGGGTGGAACTCTTCCCGGCGCCGTTGGCTCCGATCAGGGTGACTATCTCTCCCCTGTTCACGTCAAAGGTGATGCCTCTGACGGCCTCTATTCCCCCGTAGCTGACCTCAAGCCCGTCAATATGTAAGATCGTCTCATTGCTCATTTACATGTTCCTCTTCCGCGGTCATCATTCATCCGAAACTCCCAGATAGGCTTCGATCACCTTCTGGTTCGACTGCACTTCCTCGGGAATGCCCTGAGCTATCTCGCTCCCGAAATCGATCACATATATGTAATCGGAAATGTTCATGACCAGATCCATGTGGTGTTCGATGAGGAACACCGTAAGATCATACTTTTCCCTTATCTCCTTCACAAATTCCGCAAGTTCCAGGGTTTCCTGGGGATTCATCCCGGCGGCGGGCTCATCCAGAAGGAGAAGCTTGGGATCCGTAGCCAGAGCCCTGGCTATCTCCAGCCTGCGCTGCAGCCCGTAGGGCAGGCTCGTGGCCAGCTCATCCCTGTGATCCTGAAGTCCCTGCTCGACGAGGAGTTCCATGGTCTCTTCCCGCATCCTCTTTTCTTCGGAACGGTTCCCGCGGAATGTGGCCGAAAACACATTCTGCTTTGCCCTCATATGCTTTGCGGTAAGCACATTCTCAAATACCGTCATGCTCTTCCAAAGACGTATGTTCTGGAAGGTCCGGGCTATGCCGAGCTTCGTGATCTGGTCCGGAGTGGGAGAAAGAGGCTTCAGGTCCGCGTATTTCTCCGCATTCTCCCCCTTATAGTTCTTTGCGTCCTTCCCTGTGGGGTGGTTGCGGACGACGGGCTCTCCCATATACTCTATGAGTCCGTTTGTGGGCCGGTACACCCCGGTGATACAGTTGAAAGCGGTGGTCTTCCCCGCCCCGTTCGGCCCTATGAGGGCTATGATCCTGTGTTCCGGAACATCCAGCGTAAGATTATTTACGGAGACCACGCCTCCGAACTGCATGGTCACATTTTCAAGATGTAAAGCAGTCTTTTCACCCATTCTCACTCTCTCCCTTCTTCCGGGAGTTCTTTTTGAACAACGCGGTTATGTCCAGCTCCCTGTTCCCCATGATACCCTGTGAGAAGAACAGGACGATCACCATTATGACCACGGAGAACACCACCATGCGGAAACCGTTCCCGAGGAGCGGCACCCGGAAGGAGCCTATATACATCTCGCTGTCAAGGAATCTGAGCCACCACTCGGAGCAGGCCACATACAGGAATGTGGCCAGGATGGATCCCGACACGGATCCGATCCCTCCTATGACCACTATCAGCAGGATCTCGTAGGTCATGGTGGAGGTAAACGCCTTCGCCTGGGCATTGGCCACGTACATGGCGAAGAGAGCGCCTCCGACTCCGGCGAAAAAGCTGGAGATTACAAACGAGAGCATCTTGTGGCTGAACAGGCCTATCCCCATGGCCTCCGCCGCCACCTCATCGTCCCGGATGGATTTAAACGCCCTGCCGTAGGACGAGTTGATGAGCAGCACGATAATGGTGACGCAGACGGTAGTGACCAGGAAAGGCACAAATGTGGACAGTCTCAGCACCACATTCCCCGACGAGTCCGTGATATTGAAGCTGGAAAAGGTAGGAAACCCTTTTATCATATTGGCGCCGTTGGTGACCGGCCCAAGCTTCTGCCACTGGAAAATGGCCCTGAGGATCTCGGCAAATCCCAGAGTGGCAATGGCAAGATAATCGCTCTTAAGCCTCAGCACCGGAAATCCTATGAGCCATGCGAAAACCGCCGCCACGCATCCTGCCAATATCAGGGCGATAACGCACCCCAGCACCATGGAAAACGCTCTTCCCGGACCTGCTGTTCCGAATATCCCTTCAAAAACGTCTATCAGGGAGGAATCGAAGGCGCAGCCCCCGAAAAGGTAATATACCTGCTCCTTCTGGCTCGCAGGCACCGTCAGTATGGCGTAGGTATATGCCCCAAGCAGCATGAACCCCGCCTGTCCCAGAGAGAACAGGCCGGTGAACCCGTTCAGCAGGTTCATGGAGACCGCCACAAGAGAATAGACGGCGGCCTTCTTCAGGACCGTGAACAGAGGGCTTGTGGGCTGAAACACCTGAGGCAGCCCCGGTATCAGACTGCTGATATTCTCCAGAAGGATCACCAGGATCAGCATTAAAGCTATCCCGCAAAGAGCGGGGAGCATATTATTCTTTTCTTTCATTTAAATCCTCTTCATGCTTAATGAAACAGCCGCAAAGCCGCAAACGCGGGCGGCCGCTCTCACCGGTACGCCTTAAGGAACCGTATCACACCTTGTCGGTGGCGGCTTCTCCGAACAGGCCCTGGGGCTTGAACACCAGGATCACGATCAGCAAAGCAAAGGTAAACGCATCCGAAAACACCGAAACATCCCATGACGAAGGAAGTCCCTTGATGATGGTCTCACAGATCCCGATGATGAAGGCGCCGATGACAGCGCCGGGTATGGATCCGATCCCGCCGAAAACAGCGGCCACGAATGCCTTCAGCCCCGGCATGGCCCCGGCAAGAGGCGTGATGGCGGGGTAATTTGTGAAGAACAATATGGAACCCACGGCGGCAAGAGCGGAACCAATGACAAAGGTTGCGGAGATCACGGTGTTGATCCGTATCCCCATAAGCCTGCTGGTCTCAAAATCCTTTGAGACCGCTCTCATGGCCATTCCCACCTTGGTCCTGTTGATCAGCTGGGTAAGAGCAACCACCAGGATGAACACCAGCACGGGGGGCAAGATGACCACCCATTTCGTCTGGGTCCCCGCCACGTTTACGGTATCCGACAGAAACGGGATATCGGGATATGTCATGGGCTGGCCTCCGGTCACATAGGTGGCGGTGTTCTGCAGAAGATAGCTCACACCGATGGCGGATATCATGACCGACATGCGGGGAGCGTTCCTCAGAGGCTTGTAGGCCAGTCTCTCTATCGAGAAGCCCAGAAATAC
>JAEELB010000145.1 GCA_016288705.1 Lachnospiraceae bacterium
AAATCCTCCCCTGCGTCAAGAGAAAGGCTTCTTACTGATACATAACAAAAGAGCCTGTTTCCCATTCCCTGTCCGGGGAGAAGAGCCGTTCCGGTCAGCATGGGAGCACCTTCCCCGTTCTCAGGGAAGCGGAATACCCGGGGGATATCATACAGGGTTTCATTTCCCTTTATCCCTCATCCGGTCCCGCAGGGACAGAAGGAATTCCGTCCCCGAGTACCTGATCTTTTCAAGAAAACCCGGCTCCCTGTAAAGGAGATAACTGTATTCATCCAGATGATCCCTGAGATAAGCGGGATAGCTGTCATCCACAGGCACAACCTTAAGTTCGGCCTCCCTGCCGAACATATCCGTCTTCTGTCTGATCCTGCGGGACGCCTCAAACAATGACCTCCGGGTATTGTATTCCTGGTGGGCGGCGCTCTTTATCTTGTACCTGAGCCTCTCCTCCACGGATTCCTTTCCCGTACCTCCCATGTAGGAAAAATGCCAGCCTCCGTTTTCCACCCGGACTCCCACAGACCTGCTCTCCGCATCCCTCAGGCTCTCGGTGGTCCTGTCTTTCAGCATGCCGTACCTGCAGATCTTCGTCCCAAGCCACTTCCTTTCGCTTTCGGGCACATCATCGAATTCACCGGTTACGGACAGATTCTTTCCGGACACATCCTCCAGGTTCAGATAGCAGTAGAAAAGCCTCTGGGCAGGCATGTAGATGCGGCCCTCCTCAACCGAGGGCAAAAGTTTCTTAAGCGTCTCAGGATCCGGGATCTCATCCGCATCGCTGAAGATCACGATGTCATCGGGGCTGCAGTTCACAAGGCCCCTTGCAACGGCGCATTTCTGGTGGTGGTCCCTTCCGAAGGCATCCGTATCCATTGGTGTATCCTCCACCACCACATGGATGATCCTGTCCCGGAACTCACGGAACAGGTCTTTATTTTCCTCGTAAAACAAGGGCTTGCTGTCCCCGGAAAAGGTGACAACAGACTCGGATATCACGAAATAATCCGCGATATCCTTCATTATGTTCAGTCTCAGTTTCAGGATATCCAGCTCGTTAAAGAACTGGAAGCAGTCGTAGATCATCCCTTCACCTGTCAAACCTGGGGTAACCGGCGTTGGGCCCGTCCCACTTGTGGAATACGAAGGGCTCCACCCCCTCGTGCTCCGGGAGCTCCCTCTCCCGTCCGAACCTGGCGGCCACCTCCAGGGGTGCATACTTCATACCCGCCCTCAGGAACAGGTGCCTGTTCTTGCAGCAGATGAAGCCGTCCTCATTGAAAAAACCGTGGTCCGCCTCGAAGGGGATCTTCGCTTTTTCGGGCAGTTCCATGAGCCGCTTCGACCTGATGGACACGCTGTTTCCCACCCGGCAGATGTGGCCGTCCACATCCCTGTAGGAAAAATCGTCCACGGGAAGGGGGAAGGGCGACCCGATGTAATCATACTTCAGGAACTCATCATCCCAGCTCTGAGGGTTCACCACAAAGCCGTCGTAATGGATCAGGAGCATGAACTTTGTCTCGATATAGGCTCCCACCTCATAGATCATGGCGTGGTTGAAGTCATCTATCTCCTTAAGCTTCCGGATATGCTTGTAACGTATCCCGCGGGGCAGGAGGAAGGGCCTCCTGTGGGTGATCAGAAGCACGTCCCCGAACTCGATCTCCCTCATGCTGTACAGGAGCGCCATTATGGTGGGACCCACCTTGACGCTGGTGACAGCCGTGAGAGTCACATCCGGGAGATACAGTTTTCCGTTTCTGTATTCAGCCATTCAGTTCCTTTCTTTTCAGTCATCAGCCCATTTCCGTATAAATACGGGCCAGACAGCCACAGCGAAGATCCAGAGTATAAACCTGGAGATCAGATTCCCCCAGTGTCCCCCCAGGTCCGTCACAAGCGTGACGGGCGCAAGATATTCCTTCCAGACAAACGCCAGGGCGAACCCGGTAAAGCCCAGGATAGGGAGATTCTTTGATCCCACCGGGACTTCATAATGAATATAATGTCTCTCGACATAACTGCCTGCTATCAGACCGAGAAAAGCGCCGCAGGCCTTAAAGGAGTCGTTCATCATCTTGCCGGGATCGACGAGAAGAACGCCGTCAACGTAATCCATGGGATATGGTTTCTGTGTTATATAGATCAATGTCAGTATGACAGCAACAACTCCTGCGATCGAAAGGATATCAAGCATTCTTTCATCGCCGTTTATCTTCTCCCGGGCTGCACCCACGATCAGAATGATGATAACCGCTTCCGTAAATCCCACTATCACATCCTGGGGAGTGTGCACCCCCAGAAAATTCCTTGAAAAGGCCGTTAATGCTATCATAACGCCGCATATCTCCGCCAGCCATTTTCTCTTCTTTCTCTGCCAGACAAAGGTGGTCCCATAAGTCACCGTGGAGCTCAAGGTATGTCCGCTCGGAAATGAGTAACCCGTAGCGGCCACCTTGGAATCCCCCGCAGGCTCCACCAGATCCGAACGGATCCAGGGACGATAGGCACAGACCGTGAGCTTAATGATCCCGTTCACCAATTCTCCCAGACCTAAAGTCACAAGGTAGCGATAACCCCATTTCCTGCTCACGCACCAGAACACAACAAAGGGCAGGAACGGCATGATGTCCACCGCAACCTTGGAGATCACGTTCAGGACTTCGTCAAACACTCCCCCCGTGGCTTCCCTTATACCCTGAAGGAACAATAAATATTGAATATCCATACACTATCACCTCCTGTATGCCGTCGCACCTTTAGGTCGTCTTTATTGCCCGGGATCAGTTATGCAACCTTATTTTCCCAAGCTCCGCTCTCCAGTCGGCCCCGCACCTTCCGGAAATACCTAAGCATCCTCGTATTCCTGGGTTCCGGGGATCCGCTTCTGCGGAATGAAGGAACCGTTTTCAACCCGGTAGACCGAGTCGCAGTTGGCTATGGTAGAAAGCCGGTGCGCCACGATGATGAGGGTCTTCCTGCCGTGGAGGCGCTCGATGGCGTCCATTATGGCGGTCTCGGTGTCATTGTCCAGAGACGACGTAGCCTCGTCAAATATCATTATCTCCGGGTCGTTGTAGAGTGCGCGGGCGATGCCTATCCTCTGTCTCTGACCGCCGGAGATCCTGACTCCCCGCTCCCCTATTCCGGTGTCAAGCCCGTCGGGAAGACTCCGGACATACTCATCCAGCTGGGCTTCCTTAAGGGCTGCCCAGACCCTGTCGTCGTCTATATCTCCGGGTTCCTGACCGAAGGCCACGTTAGCCCTGATGGAATCGTCCAGCATGAACATCATCTGGGGGACGTAACCGATTATGTCATACCATCCGGGAAGGTTTTCCCTTATGTCCGCCCCGTCCGCCCTGACTGCTCCGTCATGGGGAAGGAGCAGGCCCAGGAGCACATCCACGGCAGTGGACTTGCCCGCCCCGGAAGGGCCGATGATGCCGACGGACTTCCCCTTCTCGATCCTGAGGCAGGCCCCGCTGAAGATATCCTTCTCCGTGTTGGGATAGCGGTAGCTGACCCTGTCGAAGACTATATCGTTATTGAATATCACCGGAGTGATCTCCGGATCCGTTTCTCCGTACAGGCTGTCAGTATCCGTTTCGTGGGTATGCTTTATTATCCCTCCCACGGAATCCAGACAGGGTGAAAAGTAAGCGATATTATTTACGGCCTGGGTAATGCGGTTGGCTGAAGGCATGATCCTGGTGGCCACGTAGGCCAGCACCACTATCTGTCCTATCATACCCTGAAGATCCCCGCCTGCTGCCAGGAACACCCCCACTATGGCCAGGATCCCGCACATCACCACGGTCTCGATGGAGAGCCTGGGCACATTCCCCATGGAGTTCTGGTCTATCTGAATGTCCTTTAAGTGTTCGGCCGACCGCTCGTACTGCCGGACAAAATAGCCCTCCCGGTTCAGCACCTTGGTCTCCTTCATTCCGTTCATGGCCTCCATGAGCCATCTGGTCACCAGGGCAGAGTGTTCCTGTCCTTCATGACCGTACCTCTGGAGGACCGGCGCGCAGACTTTTTTATTTATCATGAAGATGAGGCCTATGATCAGGGTCATGGCCAGGGTCATCCTGAAATTGATGACCAAGGAAAGTATGAAGAGCGCCGCAAAGATGATAAGCTCGGTAAACAGCTGCAGCATAGTGAGGATCAGATTGTACACCCCGTTCACGTCGGACACTATGTGACGCATGATAACGGGAGTATTGGCGTCCAGGTAGAACTCATAGGGTTTCCTGACGTAATCCCTGAAGACCCCGGCGGCGTCCCTGAACTGTCCGTTGTACACAAAGGTGTACTGGGTGCGGTACATGATGTAGAGATATATGTTCTTCACAAGATACACGATGATGAGGGCGATGACGATCATGATCAGGAACTGGTTCACGTCGCTCATCCCCAGAGCGTCATAGATCCGTCTAAGGCTCTTGTGGGAAAGGGCGTTTTCCGGATTCATGGCGACTTCGATGAAGGGCAGGATCAGGCTGGTACCCATGGTCTCCAAAAGAGCCCCTATGAGCATCATGATAAAGAGGCCTGCCATCTGCCTCTTCTGCTTCCCTGTCAATATTCCGAACACCCTGCCAAACAGACTTTTCAGTTCGTTACCTCGCTTTCCTGAGGATGCGGACTCTGCCGGCGCATTCCCGGTCTGCATCCATTCCCCGGTCCGCCGTCCCCGTCCTACTCCCGGACCGTATATTCTTTTTCCCGCACCTTTCTCCCGATCTCCGCCCTGACTTCGGGCATGCGGGAAAGATAATCCTCATACGCCCTGTCCCAGGACGCGTAAGCTCTGTCGCCCCTGTGATCCGTGAGACCCCGGGTCTCCAGAAGACCGCCGAAATAAGAGGACACCTTTTCCGCCCCCAGAGCGTTCACATGGACCCCGTAATCCGCTATGTCAACGGAGGGGTCAAGGCCAATCTCCCCGATATGATCGTTCAGGTCCACAAAGTCATAACCGTATGCGCTTACGATCTCCGACATATGATTATACATCATTTTATGCTCTTCGTCCTCAAGATAGGGCGAGACCACAAATAAAGCCCTGTATCCGCCGTTTTTCAGAAATTCCAGGGTTTCCCTCAGGTATCCTTCCTGCTCGGGGGGCATGGGAGCGGACTCAGCGACACGGGAACAGTCCGTGAGCTCGCAGGGGCCGACCCCCTCCTTGAAGGAATAGCCCTTTGTAGGCGACAAAGCTGAATATCTCCAGTTCCTCCATTCGTAGGGCATTAGCAGAAGGCCGTAATTTCCGTGATACTTGAAGATGTCCAGATACCAGGACAGGGGATCCTCCACCACCGCCTCGGGATTCTCTATTCCCGTGGTCAGCGCCTTTATCGCCCTCGCCCTGTTCAGGGAATACTTCATGTTGTCGGTGACATTCCGGGTATAAGCCATGTTTGAGGTCATGTCCCAGTCAGTCCCGGAATACATCCGCATCTCGTAAATGAAGAGCGGGTCCTTCTGGTATTTCAGCACCTCTTTTGTGAGCCAAATCCCGGCGGCGGGTCTCTGCATGTCGGTGGACACGGGATAGACGGCAAAACCGTGCTCCCCGTAGATCAGCGGGGCCGCGTAGAAGGGATACACGCTGGAGGACCCGAAGATCACCGCATCGAGAGAGTTTTTTCTCTCCGCGTAAAACCCCGACATACGGTCCTTATTTTCGCCGTTGGTCCTGAGGATGTAGGACAGGGTGACGAGCAGGAACAGGAAGATGACGATAAATGCCAGGGGCAGGAACACCTTTTTCAAGATTCGCCTCATGGGAAGAACGATCCGCCTGTAGAGCCTGTCGATGCCGTAATAGGTATCAGGCGCCCTCAAAAACAGGGACATCCTGACACGGTCGCCTCTCTTGATCTTCTTTCCGGAGAACAGTTCAAGGATCCCTTCCCTGTCCTTCGCCATGTCATCGTAAATGATGTCCGCGTATTTCTTTTGTCCTCCGTCGTTCAGTTCCTGGCAGTAAAACATCTCCCTCCGGGCAAGAGCCCTGCGGGCATCATCCGCCATCTCACGGAGCCCGGACTCTTCAAGCATGACTATCTGCTGCTTCCAGAAGGGGATCTCGTCATTTACCCGCCGCTCCCCGATCTTTTCATTCATTATGCTCCCGGCCCTGCCGGTGTCATAATCATAAAGAGGGATGTCAATGTAAGAGACCCGGCTGCACCTGAGAAACGCCCCGGTGGTATAGAGAATGTCCTCGGAATTCTTTCCCTCGACGAAGGTCATGTCCTTCACAAGGGAAGCCAGGAAAAGCTTGCTCCAGACAGAGTTGTAGATCACCGGCCCCTCGCCGTTGATATAGGAATGAAGCGCTTCCTCCCGGGAGAGGGTCTTTATTTCCCCGGTGGGTTCGGGAAGGCCTTCCGCATTCTCACCGCTGACAAGATATCTGCAGACCGCGACCTCGGAACCCGATTCCTCACAGGCTTTCGCCATGGTCTCAAACATCTGAGGCTCCGCCCTGTCGTCCCCGTCCAGATATCCTATGTATTTCCCCCGGGCGGCTTTGAGGCCTGCGTTCCTAGCCCCCGACAGGCCTTTATTTTCCTGATGGATGACCAGGGCCCTTTCATCCCCTTCAGCGTAACGGTCGCAGACAGCGCCGGTCCCGTCGGTGGAGCCGTCGTCCACTATGATGATCTGAATATCCTTCAGGGTCTGGTCCCTCAGGGAATCCAGCGCCCTCTGCACATATTCTTCTATGTTGTAGGCAGCGACGATAACGCTTACCAGAGGGTTATTGTCCGGCCCATTTTCACTGACTTTCATGCCACGTATCATACCACACAGAGAGCGGGTTTGCACACCGGCAGTCCCCGCAGAAGAGACGAAAAAAGCATAACGACGGCGTGACCCGCCCCGGGAGTCAACAAAGCCCCTCTCTCTTGACTCGGACGCTCAAATTCGCTTATTATGGGTTGCGGAGGACATGGTTTGATAATAATCCAGATGTCGGGGGGACTGGGAAACCAGATGTTCCAGTACGCCCTCTACCTTAAACTGAAAAGTCTGGGCCGCACCGTCCGTTTCGACGATGTGACCACCTACCGCCTCGACAACGCAAGGCCCATTCAGCTTGCGGTGTTCGGTCTCACCTATCCCCGGGCGACGGATGAAGAGATAAGGGATATCACTGACTCCTTCATGGATCTGTCCAGCAGGATAAGACGCCGTTTTACCGGCAGAAAGTCCCTGGAGTACTATGAAAAGGACGGCTGTTTCGATCCAAAGATACTTGAAATGCGCGACGGATACCTGATAGGGAATTTCCAGTCGGAAAAGTATTTTGAGGATATCCGGGACGACGTCAGGAGCGCTTTCCGTTTCGACGATCTGAATTTCTCCGATGAAACGAGAGACATGAAGAGACGCATACGGAGTGAAGAGGGCGAGCCCGTGTGCATCCACGTGAGGCGCGGGGACTATCTGAAATCAGACAACGTCTACGGCGGGATCTGCACGGACGCCTACTATGAAGCAGCCATGAATTACATGAGGGAACGCCACCCGGGCTGCGTTTTCTACCTCTTTACGGACGACAGCCGCTGGGCGGACACTTTTGTGGAGAGCCACAGAGAAATGGGCGTGGTGCCGGTGACCTGTTCCGAGGAGTACACGGGCTATCAGGACATGTACCTGATCAGCTACTGCAGGCACCACATCATAGCCAACTCCACCTTCAGCTGGTGGGGCTGGTGGCTCAGAAAAGAAAAAGGAGGCGAAGTCATCGCCCCCTCCAGATGGCTGAACAACGGCAGATGCGCCGACATCTTCACGCCCGGCATGATCAGGATGAACGGGCAGGGCATCATAGAGTCATAAAGATGACCCCACGCTGCTTTTCCTGACAAACTCTTCATACCAGTCCATGAACATCAGGATATACCACACCTGGGGTCTCCATATGCCCCGCAGGTAAAAGTCGTCACGGATCGTTTTTACTGCATCGGGATCAAGACAGCCTGTTTCAGCCACGGCTTTTTCGTCCATAAGGTACATGGCCCAGTTCCTGAGAGAGCCCTCCCTGAGCCAGGTCTCCACCGGTATGGAAAAACCTTTCTTCGGGCGGTCCAGAAGTTCCTTCGGCACATATTTATACAGGATGTTCCTCAGGACCTGCTTACCTCTGCCGTCCTTCCACTGCATATCCACCGGAATGGAAAATGAAAACTCCGCCACATCCCTGTCCAGAAAAGGGATCCTGGTCTCAAGGGACACCGCCATGGCGGTCCGGTCAACCTTTGTGAGGATGTCGTCGGGATGGTACATTATGAGATCCATGAGCATGCAGCTGAGCCTGGGGTCCGGGAGATCCACATCGTCGCCCGGATTTCTCACGGGGCTCACGCCTTCATCACCCTTAACGATCTTCCTCACTATGGGGTCGGTCTCAAATTCCAGATCGTGGACGACTCCGGGAGTTTCGGCCGACAGGAGTTTCCCCTTTATCCTGTAGATCTCCTTTTTGGAAAGAGGGGACGCCAGCACAGCCCTTGAGACCGCGTTCCTTAAAGGAAGAGGAAAGCCTTTTATCTTGTTCCATATCCTGTAAACGGAAGCGTAACTGGTGTAGCCGGAGAAAAGCTCGTCCCCCGCATCCCCGGAAAGGGATACGGTCACATGCTGCCTGGTCATCCTGCTCACAAGGTATGTGGGTATCTGCGAAGAATCGGCAAAAGGCTCCCCGAACATCTCCGTAAGCCTCGGGATCACCGCCTTCATGTCGTCATGACCGATATAGAGCTCCGTATGGTCCGTGCCCAGGATCCCCGCAGTTTCCTTTGCTATCTCCGCCTCGTTAAAGCCTTTTTCCTTCATTCCCACCGTGAAGGTCCTGACCCTCCCGGGGGCAAGCTTCTGCATGAGAGATACGATGGTGGATGAATCTATGCCCCCGGACAGGAAAGCTCCAAGGGGAACGTCTGCCACCATCTGGGATCTCACGGAGTTTAATAAGAGCCTCTCCAGTTCCTCCGAAGCCTCCTCAAAACTTCCCCTGAAGGGATGGGATACGCCGTAAAGCATCTTTTCCGTCACATCCCAGTACTTCCTGTGCTCCGTGACGGAGTTCATGGTGAAGGGAGCCCTTATCCTCATGACGGCCCCGGGCTCCAGCTTTTTTACGGATCTCCATATAGTGTCCGGAGCGGGGATATAGCCGTAGAGGAAATATCTGTGCAGGACCGTTGTATCAATGACTTTTTCAAAACCGGGAAGGGCCGAGATAGCCGCAATGGAGGAAGCAAAGGCAAAGCCCCCGCAGACCCAGCCGTAGTACAGGGGTTTTTCTCCCACCCTGTCGCGAAACAGGGTGAGCTCCCTGCTCTCACAGTCATAGATCCCGACGGCGAACATCCCCTTTATCACATCCAGAGCGCCGTCGCCCCATCTCTCAAAGGCCCTGAGCAGCACCTCGGTGTCGCTCCTGCCTCTGAAGGGGCGGCCGCCCTCCTTCAGCAGCCGATCCCTTATCTCCGCGTGATTGTATATCTCACCGTTGAAGGTGATGATGAACCTGTGGTCGTCGGATACCATGGGCTGAGCGCCGGCTTCGGTCAGATCGATGATGCTGAGCCTTCTGTGACCGAAGACCACCTCACCCCCGGCAGAGGAAAACACCCCCTGGGCGTCGGGGCCTCTGTCCCTCATGAGGTCGGTCATTATCTTTATACCGCTCAGGGCTTTTTCATGTTCGAGCCCGCAGAGCCCGGCTATGCCGCACATTATTCTTTCATGGACTCCTGAAGAGCCCTGAACGCCTCGTCATCGGAAGGTTTCCTGGAGGACTTTATGGTGATCACCGGTTCCGCGATGGTGATGTCTTTCATGGATTCAAGATATTCTTTCATCTTCGCGGCGGCGGTGGGAGCCCAGGAGCCGCTCTCTATGATGCCCACCTTTCTCTTCTGGAAATTCTTTATCTTAAGGTGATGGAGCAGATCGTTCATGGGAGGAAATACGCCGGCG
>JAEELB010000146.1 GCA_016288705.1 Lachnospiraceae bacterium
GAGCGGCAGCAGCTTCACGATGACTGGCGGCACGATCTGCGCCTGCACGACCTCCAAGACTTCCGAGACTTCCGCCGGCCACGGCGACTCCGGCGGCGGCGTGTACGTCGACGCCAACGGCAGCTTCACGATGACTGGCGGCACGATCCGGGACAACAATTCGTATGACAACGGCGGCGGCGTGTACGTCGCAGGTACATTCACGATGACCGGCGGCACGATCCGGGACAACAATTCGTATGGCAACGGCGGCGGCGTGTATGTCAAAGGCGGCGGCAGCTTCACGATGACCGGCGGCACGATCAGCGGCAATACCGCCTCAGCCGGCGGCGGCGTGTATGTGAACGAAGGCGGAACGTTCAACCTGTCCGACAATGTTGACATCAGCGACAACAAAGTGAATGGCTCTGGCAATAACGTGCAACTTGATTCTAATGTCATCACTGTCCAGGGTAGGCTGGAGAACACCAAGCCCATTGGCGTAACTGCTGGAGAAGGCGTTGACATCACCAGCGGCTTTAAAACAAAGATGCCGAACGACGACCCGGCGGAGTTCTTCGAGAGCGATATTAACGGGTGGAAAGTGTTGTGGAACAGCAATAATACAGAGGCCACGATGGGCTCGGCAGTGACCGTCACCTTCAATAGCAACATACCTTCTGTTCCCGGAACGAAGAAGCAGAATGTGCTGTTGAATACGGAAACCGAGCTGCAGGCCAACCCCTTCACCTGGCCGGGCTACAGCTTCACGGCCTGGAACACCAAGGCGGACGGCACCGGAACGAAGTATGCCGACAAGGCCAAGGTCAAGCTGTCCGAGAACCTCGAACTCTACGCCCGGTGGGATGCTTCTGTGCTCACCGTGTCCCCCATCGCCGACCAGACCTGGACCGGCCAGCCCATCACCCCCACGGTGACGGTGAAGGACGGGGACACCACCCTGACGCTGGATACGGATTACACCGTCGACTACAAGGACAACACCAACGCCGGCACCGCGACGGTCACCGTTACAGGCAAGGGCGTATACAAGGACTCAAAGGCGGTGGACGTGACCTTCAAGATCCTCAAGGCCGTTTCCAGAGTGACTTCCGCGCCCACAGCAAAGACCCTGACCTACAACGGCTCTGCACAGAAGCTTGTAAAGGCGGGCGTTGCCGAGGGCGGCACGATGCAGTATGCCATCGGCAAGGATGACAAGACTGCTCCGACAGACGGCTGGAAAACATCCATCCCCACAGCAACAGAAGCGGGAACCTATTACGTCTGGTACAGGGTTATCGGAGATGATGATCATTTTGACTTCGCGCCGGATTATGTGAAAGCAGTGATCAGCGACTACGCGGAAGTGCCTGATGACTGGAACCTCTTTGAGGATGATTCGGAACACGAGTATCCGGTTTATGGTATTTTCGCAAATGTAGAGTATCCGGTTCCGAACACCAATAAAAAATCCGCTAAATACTATGATGCAACGCTTAACGGATCTACCATCACGGTGAAGCTTAAGGAAGAGCTCGGAAAGGGAGACCGAAAGAAGGCATCCAATGCGTCCAATGCCATACTTGAGTTCAACCTGGGAGCCGACGGAGTCGTTGAATACATGATACCCGTGAGCTATGTTAAGCCTGTATTTAAGCTCAGCTCTGTATCCGGCACCATCAAAAAAGGCACGGAGAGCGTCCTCAAGACTTCGCTCCTGATAAAGGGTGAAGGAGGAGGCTTCGGCCCCTATGACATTGAAGATGTAGAGGTGACGGGCACAGGTTTCAAATCAGTGGCGAAGGGAGCCGACGACGCCATAGAGATCACGGCCAACGCTGCAGGCAAAGGAAAGATAAACATCTATAAGGAGGGTTGGGACAAAACCGACCCCGTAAGCCTGAAATACACGGTCAAGACATCCCAAAAGGACGTGCTCACGGTTGACATCGGAAACCAGAAAATAATAGATGTGAACACCAACGCGAAAGGACAGGTCTTAAGCTTTGACATAAGCTTAAATGGAGAAGCCCTTGACGATGAAGATGTAACGCTCACTGATAATACCGGTCTTGCCAGGGTTGAAGACGGAAAACTGGTCGTTGAGTATAAGGAAGGTGTAAAGAACGGCAAGTACACTGTCACTCTTGAAGCGGGAGACGCAAAGACCATGGTGAAGATCAATGTCAGCAACGTGGCGCTGGACAAGTGCATCAAACTGAAGGTGAAGAGGAAACTCAACGTGGTGACAGGGCAGAGCATGATAGTAAGGCCTGATATGACCCGGAACCTGAACGGAGGCATTGTATCGGCTAATGTTCTGGAGGAAGGATTCAGAGCAAATCTCGACAGTGTGGGCGACATAGCCATCAACTATGAAGGCGAAAAATACAATGCAAAAAACAACCTGAATATCGGCAATCTGACATTGAAATTGTATATCGGAGGCATAGATGAGCCGGTGACCATGACTCTTAAAAACGTCAAGGCTGCCAAGACCCTTCCTCTGGTAAAAGCCCCTGCGGTGGTCATACCGAAGGAGAGCGCATCTGAAGATGACAAGGTGATCGGCACGGCGAACATCGTGAGCTATGTCAAGCTCGCAAACGGCAGGATGAAGCTCGTGGACCCGCTGAAGGTTGAGATCGAAGCTCCAAAGAATGTCACGGCGGCAGTGAATTCGGACGACAATACCGAGATAGATATCACAAGCCTGACCAAGAAGAGCGGCACCATCAAGGTGAAGCTGACATACAAAGACGAATTGACCAAGAATGTCACCATCAAGGTGAAGAGAGCGAAGTAAGGATCACAGCAGGTTTTTAAACAGAAGGACGGTTTCCGCATTCGGATATGGGATGAGGAAACCGTCCTTTTCCTTTACGGCAGCCTGCAAAAGATTAATGCGCCCGTTGCATTTCTGCCGGAAACGGTGTAAAATAATAAACCCACGCTGCGGAGGCGTGTGTTTTTTGACGGTTACCCTGCCGAACACAGGGATTGAGAGGCACTTATGAACGAAAACGGCGTCATAACAGTGGTAAGCGGCTTTGCCGGCACCGGCAAGGGAACGGTGATGAAGAAACTGGTCCGCGAGTACGATCATTACGCCCTTTCCGTTTCCATGACCACCAGGGATCCAAGGCCGGGAGAGGTTGACGGAAGAGAGTATTTCTTCACGGACGAGCCTTCATTTCTAAAGGCCGTGGAGGAGGACAGGCTCATCGAGCACGCCTGCTATTGCGGAAAATACTACGGTACTCCCCGGGATTACGTTGACCGGAAGCTTTCGGAAGGAAAGGATGTGCTGCTTGAGATAGAGATACAGGGGGCGCTCCAGATAAAAGAGAAGTTTCCCGATGCCTTCCTCATTTTCATACTTCCGCCAAGTTCGGATGAACTTGTGAAGAGGCTCAGGGGGCGCGGGACCGAGACGGAGGAACAGGTGAAAAACCGTCTTAAACGCGCGGGACATGAGTCCGAAGGGATCGAAAAGTACGATGCGGTGGTTGTAAATGATGACGTGTCGGCCTGCGCCGATGCCATAGATCTGCTGGTCAGAGCCGCGAAATTCAGACCTTCGCACAATGAAGATTTTATCGGATCCGTGAGAAACGGGATACTGTCACTGTAGTTTCGGACACAAAACAAGCGAACAAGGGCTCATACAGCCCCTGAGACATATGAAAGGAGAGAAATAATAAATGCTTCATCCTTCTTATTCTGACCTGATGAAGGTCGTAAACAGCGGTGTGGAAGAGGGAAACGAACCCGTTGTGTCCAGCCGTTATTCCATCGTTATGGCGCTTTCAAAGAGGGCCAGACAGCTGATAGACGGCGAGGATCCCATGGTGGATGCCCCCGAGGGCCAGAAGGCTCTGACAACCGCCATCGACGAGCTTGATCAGGGAAAGCTTTTGATAGTAAACGAGGACTGATGTCTTCGGTTTTTCTCCTGTCTCTCGGCTGCGACAAGAATCTCACTGATTCCGAAAAGCTTCTTCACGAGCTGGAAGCATCGGGGCTCACCCTGACCGACGACCCGGCGGAGGCGGATCATGCGGTGGTCAACACCTGCTGCTTCACCGAGGAAGCAAAGAAAGAGAGTATTGAAGGGATAATGGAACTCTCCCGGATCAAGGAGGGAGGACGTCTTAAAACCCTTATCGTCGCCGGGTGCATGGCCGAGAGGTATATTGACACGCTTGCGGAGATGATGCCCGAAGCGGACAGGGTGGTCCCTCTGTCGTCATTTTTCGATATCCCGGAAATGATCACGGGATGCCCGGACGGCAGGACATCCGGACAGGCGGACGGACAGCGGCAGCATTTGTCCAGAGTCATCACCACCGGCGGCGTGTACGAGTATCTGAAGATTGCCGACGGCTGCAACAGGAACTGCACTTACTGCGCCATACCTCTGATCCGGGGACCATACAGGAGTTATCCCGAGGAACAGCTTCTGGCTGAGGCCAGGGGACTTGCCATAAGAGGAGTGAAGGAACTGATACTGGTGGCTCAGGAGACCTCCCTTTACGGCATTGACCTGTACAGGGAGAAGAGACTGACCGGACTGATCAGGAAGCTCTGCGGGATAGACGGCATCGAACATATCAGGCTGCTTTACGTCTATCCCGAAAGTGTGGACGACGAGCTTATAGATGTGATCGGATCCGAAGAAAAGGTGCTTAAATACCTTGATCTGCCGGTCCAGCACGGTTCGGACCGGATACTTAAGCTCATGGGGCGCCATACGGACAGGGCGTCCATACACCGCGTTATTGACAGATTGAGGAGCGCCGTGCCGGGTATAGCCCTGAGGACGTCCCTTATCACGGGCTTTCCCGGGGAGACCGAAGAGGATCACGAGATCCTCATGGACTTTGTCAGAACGGAGCGGTTTGACAGGCTCGGGGTCTTTATTTACTCGAGAGAAGAGGGCACGAAAGCGTATTCGATGCCCGGTCAGGTGCATTGGAAGACAAAAGAGAGGCGCAGAAAAGCCCTTATGGAGCTCCAGCAGGGCATCGCCTTTGAGAAAGCCCGTTCTCTGACGGGACAGGAGATGAGGGTCATGGTGGACGGCTTTCTCCCTGAAGAAAACGTATACGCCTGCAGGAGTTACCGCGATGCTCCCGATGTGGACGGACTGGTGTTCCTGAAGGCGGACAGAGAGATAATGAGCGGCACACTGGTCAGCTGCAGGATCACGGGATCCGCCGGCTACGATCTGGTGGCCGAGGAAATATAAGACCGGGCATGAATCCTCTGCCGGTCAGGGAAGATGCGGGACATTGTGAGGTGAGATGGATCGCCCGCATATTCACATTACACGGAGGACAGTATGAATCTGCCTAACAGGCTTACGATGCTGAGGATCGTAATGATCCCGTTTTTCGTGGTTTTTATGTTGAACATACCGGGTCACCCATCCTTCAGGTGGGTCAGCCTCGCCATTTTCTGCGCCGCCTCCGTCACGGATACCCTTGACGGGATGATAGCCAGAAAATACAACCTCATAACCGATTTCGGAAAGTTTATGGACCCTCTGGCGGATAAGCTCCTGGTGACGAGCGCTCTTATTTGTCTGACGTCCCTGGGGGAACTTCCCGCCTGGGTGACCATAATCATCGTTGCAAGGGAGTTCGCCATATCCGGATTCAGGCTTGTGGCGGCGGATAACGGGATCGTGATAGCGGCTTCCATGTGGGGGAAGTCCAAGACTGTTTCCCAGATGGCCATGGTGATACTGATGCTGGCCGGGCTCAATCTGCCCTGGTACAAAGTCTTGACCAATGTGGTCATGTGGGCTGCGGTGATCCTGACGGTGGTATCTCTTGTTGACTACATGGTAAAGAACAAAGCGGTGCTCGGCGCCTCCGATAAATAAAAAGGAGCATTTCCGGCATCACGGGCGCGATGAAAATGATCATCGGAAAAATGGAGAATTGAGCGGATGACTAGCGAGATTATTTCTGTGGGAACTGAATTGCTGCTTGGGAGCATAATAAATACGGACGCCGCCGTCCTGTCGGAGAGGCTGGCTTCCCTCGGGATATCCTGCTACCGGCAGACCGTTGTGGGAGACAATGAGGAGCGGCTTACGGAGGTGCTCGAGGAAGCTCTGAAGCGGGTCGATATAGTGTTCCTCTCCGGCGGACTCGGCCCCACCGAAGACGATCTTACAAAAGAGACCGTGGCAAAGGTCATGGGACTTAAGCTTACAGAGGACGCCGGCTCCAGAAAAGCCATAGAGGAGTTCTTCAGAAAGAGGGGCAAAACTCCCACCGACAACAACTGGAAGCAGGCTCTTGTGCCCGAGGGCGCAAAGGTGGTGGAGAATCCCGAAGGGACCGCTCCGGGGATAATAGTCGAAAAGGACGGGAAAAGGGTCATCCTTATGCCCGGACCGCCCAATGAATTCGTCCCCATGCTGAACAACAGCATCACCCCTTATCTCAGGGAGATATCGGATTCGGTCATTTACTCCCAGACCGTGAAGATCTGCGGCGTGGGAGAGAGCGCCGTCGAGTCTGCTATCCTTGATATCATCGACAATCAGGACGACCCCACCGTCGCCACCTACGCAAAGACCGGGGAGGTCCATATCAGGGTCACCTCAAAGGCCGCGGATGAAAAGACCGCCAAGAAGACGGTGAAGCCCGTTATCAAGGAACTCAAGCGCAGGTTCGGCGTGTACATTTACGCTACCGATGACGACATAACTCTTGAACAGTCCATAATAGACATGCTCAAGGTAAATGACCTGACCATGACGGTGGCGGAGAGCTGCACGGGAGGGATGCTGGCATCGAGACTTGTGGGGGTGCCGGGAGCATCCGACGTGTTCAAGGCCGGTTTTATCACTTATTCAAACAAATCAAAACGCAAGCTCCTGGGCGTAAGGGGATCTACCCTGGACAAATTCGGCGCGGTGTCTTCAAAGACTGCTGCGGAGATGGCCAAGGGCGCGTCTTCCGTTGCGAAGGCTCAGGTCGCGGTGTCCATTACCGGTATCGCCGGACCTGACGGCGGAACCGACAAGAAGCCGGTGGGACTTGTGTATATATGCTGTTTCCTTCGGGGAAAGAGCGAAGTGAGAGAGTACCATTTTTCCGGCAACAGGAATAAAGTCAGGGAGTCGGCGGTAGCAGCCGCGCTGACACTCCTCAGGCAGACGGTGCTTGAGGACTTCAGCAGAAAGGAATTCGGGGATCTGTCCGAGAAATGAGGAACTTTTTCGGTAAAACGGCATTTGCCTCCATACTGACCGCTTTCGCGGTGACGATGGCTGTGTTTTCCATGCCCTTTACTTCCCTCGCGGTTGAAGGGACCCTGCCTGTTGTCCCCGACGCTCCGGCAGTCTTCGGAACGATCCCGCCTGTTGTGCTTCCGGAGACCGCAGTCGCAGCTCCTATGGCGCCCGCTGACACGGGAACGGATACCGGCGCGACGGTTCCGGCGGTGATCCCCGGGACTGCAGTCGATCCTTTGACGGGTCTGCCGGTGACACTGCCGGATGCCTTCACAGGTCAGGATATGACGCAGGTTCAGTCGGATACATGGGATGGATATGATGATCCTGCGAGCCTGAGGGATCGGTATGAGAGAGAAAAGGCCGAGGTACACGGCGCATCCGAATGGCTCTCAGACTGGGAGTTCTATTATCTGGAGAATGAAGGCAGGGTCATCCTCACAAGGTACACCGGCAGGGACAGAGAGATAATGATCCCCGGAAAGGCCGAGGTCAATGCGGAGCCCTGCGATGTGTGCATAGAGAGACTTGAGGAGAACGTATTTCCCACTGTCGCATCCTCCGTCTCTTTCGGCGTGGACGGAAATAAGGTCTACGCGGGGAGAAGCCTTGAGTCCCTTTTCTATTTCTGCCCTTTGCTTGAGAAGGTGGACCTGAAGGGGCTTGACACATCAGCGGTTACCGATATGAGCGGGATGTTTTCCGGATGCAGGAGCCTAAAATATCTCGACCTCACATCGCTTTCAACGTCTGCGGTGACCGCAACGGATCATATGTTCAGGAATTGTTCCTCCCTCATCACCCTCGATCTCGGAAAGACGGATTTCAGCAATGTACAGAGCATGAGGGGGATGTTCAGCGGCTGTGAGGAACTGAAAGTCCTGAATATGCCCGCGCTCATGAATTTCCACACTCTTACGGAATGCGCCGTATTCCCCGTGGCAATGTACTGCAACTTTATAGAATTCCCCAAGGGCGAAGCCATCACCGCAATGCTTCAGGGAATGAGGTTTTCTTCCGTACCGGTGTTTTCTTTTGTCGAGAGTCTGACTCTCGATCACCCGGCGCTTATGGTCGACAGGGGTACCGAGATGGAATTCACGGCGGATATCTACCCCGAGGACGCTTCCATCAGGGATGTGATCTGGTCAAGCGATGCTCCTTCCGTCGTGTCTGTCGACGGGAACGGCAGGATAAAGGCCCATGAAAAGGGCAGCGCGTATATAACTGCAAGGACTGTGGACGGTTCCGGGGTTATGGCAAACTGCATGGTCATCGTGAATCCGATGGCCAGCAGGATAAAGCTGGATCAGACCGAGCTGGCGCTGGGGATAGGACAGTCTGCAGCCCTCAGCGCGGAGGTGCTTCCCGAGGACTGCGAAGACCGCGATGTGGTCTGGTCCGTTGTGGGTTCAGCGGCTTCCGTATCGAAAACGGGGGTTGTGACCGGGGAAAAAGCAGGCAGCGCCGTGGTCACCGCATCTTCCACGGACGGAAGAGTGAAGGCCGAGTGCCGTGTGTCCGTGAGTTACGCGCCTGTAGCGGTAAGCATCAGGCTGAATGAGGAAGAATTTACCATCAACAGGGGAGAGGCCTTTCATCTTGAAGCGGACGTAAGACCCTATGAAGCAGACCAGACGGTGATCTGGTCTACTTCGGACGACAGCGTGGTATCAGTCAGCCGTTCCGGCATCATCACGGGTCTTCTCGAGGGCAGGGCGGTCATCACCGCGGAAACCGGAGACGGAAGGCTGAAAAAGGAATGCGCGGTCACGGTGACCGAAAAGCCGGAGACCGCATCCGAAAATCATGCTGCTCATATGGTGATCAGGAGCAGGGATGTGGAAGTGACTTCCATTACCGTGTCTGTCAACTCTTATGTCCCTCTGTATGCGGAGCTTTCATCCCCGAATCCCGGCGAGATAACCGATACGGTATATTTTAATTCCCTGAACGACAATGTCCTCTGCCTTAAGAATCTTTCGGCGGACGGACTGACAGGTTTCTTTGAGGCAGTTTCTCCCGGATTCTCGAGAGTGAGCATTGTCTGCGGACATCTGAGAAAAACGGTCCTGGTCACTGTCACGGACGACAAAGGCAGTCTTTCGTTCGACGGGATCGAGGGCGATGAGATATTTATGGAACCCGGAGAGATCAGGCGTCTGAACGTCACGCCTTCGGGATCGGCCCGCTCCGAGGAGGTACGCTGGCTTGTGAAGAGCAGGCGGAGAGGTGTCATCAACCTTAACAACGGCCTTGTGACCGCAAGGAACAGGGAAGGCACGGCGATAGTGACCGCTTATACCGACGGCCTCGGCATCTCCGGCGGCGTGAGCGTAAAGGTGACTGTCAGGGATTCAAGGCCCTCCTTTAAAAACACATCCAAACGCTGCAGCCTGAAAGCCCCAAGAAATATCACCATTAAAGCCGGGGACGGTGAAGCCGCCGGCAGCAGCAGAGACATCACGGTAAGACCCGTGGGAAGAGGCTTTACCGGAGCCACGGTCTCCATGAAAATATCCGACGAGTCCGTATGCTCCGTCGAATGCACCGATTACTCCAAAAACAGGTTCACCGTGACCGCCCGAAAGCCGGGTATTTCCTACATCACCTGGGCTGCAGGCAGAAATATCAACGGCGTCGATACCTACGCCTTCTACGTCACGAAGGTGATAGTAAATAAACCACTGACTTCCCTCGATGTCACTGGACCCGATGGGGAAAGATCCGTGTCCCTGAAGGTCGGAGAGGGCGTAAAACTGAAGCTCATCACCACATCCGGCTATACGGAAGACCGCCTTATTTCCTGGGTGGTAAAGGGGAGAGGAGTGAAGGTGTCCGATTCCGGGTATCTGACCGCGGAGAGAAAGACTGACGGGGATGCGCTCGTTTACGTAAAGTCCGGAAACATCGTAAGTGAGCCTCTTCGCGTGACGGTAAGCGGCGGAGAACAGTATATGGTGTTCAGGGATCCCTCCGTAAAGGTCCGCCCGAAGGATGCCGGTACAACGAAGATGATAAGGCTCGACAAGGGCTCGGGCATCAATAATGTCACGTGGCATCTGATGGGCGCGGAGAACACGGGTATCAGCATTGAAAAGCTGAGCAATTCCAAGGCAAAGCTCATCGTGCCCGCAGGCGCGGAAAAGGGACGGTACAGGATCCTTGCTTCCTCACCCGGCACGGCTACCGCGGAATGCGAGCTTCTGATAGAACCATAGAATTTATTTGTAATTTTGCGGAGAATGTGTTATAGTAACACTTGCCGTTTTGTTAAACGGGTTTGTTCATCCCTTCAGGCATATCGCCGGTTTTTTCAGAGGTATTGACAAAGTCGAACATGTGTTTTATCATGTAGACGAACAGATGTTCAAAGAAAGGATGGAATGATTATGGGATTTGAAAATGAAGAAAAAAGAAAAGCATTGGATGCGGCTATTTCGCAGCTTGAAAAGTCCTACGGAAAGGGCACGGTGATGAAGCTCGGGGATTCCTCCTCATCCCTCAACGTGGAGACAGTATCTACGGGATCCATCAGTCTGGATATCGCTCTTGGCCTGGGAGGGATCCCCAAGGGCAGGATCGTGGAAGTGTACGGCCCCGAGTCCAGCGGAAAGACCACCCTTACTCTTCATATGATAGCCGAAGTACAGAAGAGAGGCGGTATCGCGGGCTTCATAGATGCAGAGCACGCCCTTGACCCGGTGTACGCCTCAAACATAGGCGTTGATATCGACAATCTCTACATCTCTCAGCCCGACAGCGGCGAGCAGGCCCTTGAGATTGCTGAGACCATGGTCAGATCCGGAGCCATGGATATACTGGTCATAGACTCCGTGGCGGCTCTTGTTCCCAAAGCCGAGATCGACGGAGACATGGGAGATTCCCATGTGGGCCTGCAGGCCAGGCTCATGTCCCAGGCCCTGAGAAAGCTCACGGCTGTCATCAGCCGCACGAACTGCATAGTGGTATTCATCAATCAGCTGAGAGAAAAGGTGGGCGTGATGTTCGGGAATCCGGAGACTACCACCGGCGGACGCGCTCTCAAGTTCTATTCATCCGTAAGACTGGATGTGAGACGTGTGGAGTCGCTCAAATCAGGCGGCGAGGTTGTGGGCAACAGGACAAGGGTGAAGATCGTAAAGAACAAGATCGCGCCTCCGTTTAAGAATGCGGAGTTCGACATAATGTTCGGCAAGGGGATCTCACGTGAAGGCGATATCCTGGATCTGGCTGCGGAAAATGATATCGTTGAAAAGAGCGGCGCCTGGTATTCCTACAATGGGAACAGGATCGGCCAGGGACGCGACAATGCCAGACAGTATCTCCTTGAGAATCCTGCCGTCTGCAATGAGATAGAATCGAAGATAAGAGAGCTTTTCGGTCTCCCCGAGGATCCTTTCTCACATGCGGCTGCTCCTGCAGCGGGAGAGGGAGAGGATACAAAGGCCGCAAAGAAAAAGGGCAGAAAGGCTGCCGAGACAGTTGAGCTCAGCGACGAGGCTTCGGAAAGCGGCGACGGTAAATGAAAAAGGCCGTTGATCCCGAAGACCGGAAGAGCGCGCAGAAAAAAGCTCTGACTCTTTTAAAGGACAGGGATTATACCGAAGAGCGCCTAAGAAAAAAACTCCTCGATTCCGGATATTCCGGAGAAACAGCAGAGGAAACGCTTCAGTGGGCCAAAGAACACGGATATGTCGATGATGCGATTTATTGCAGATTGTTCATCGAGCAGCAGAGCAGCAAGAAATCCAGACTCCGGATGAAAGCAGATCTCATGGGAAGGGGAGTTTCCCGGGATGTTGTCGAAGAAGCGCTTTCATCTATTCCGGACGAGGGAGGAGAACTGGAGGCTGCCATAGAAAAACTCAGGAGCAGAAGGTACAGACCTGATGAAACCGACCCGGGATATATTCAAAAGAACGCTGCCTATCTCTTCAGGCAGGGCTTTTCCGGGGAAGTGATCAGGAAAGCCATGTCACTTGACACAGATAGTTATGTGAATTAAAATTGTCTTTGTATGTTTCGTCGGTCCTTCCGGTGGAACATATATGATGTGTTGAAAGTATTTTGCTTTCGTACATATAGACGCTGTGCACAATGACAATTGAATAAGGAGGTGCTCCTGTAATGCCAAACTACGTAATGATTATTCTGATCATCGCAGTCGCGCTGGCAGCATCTGCCGTTACTTATTTCATCACCAGGAATCGTCTTACAAACGATGCCGAGGGCAAGATAGGTAAAGCGGATGAGAAAGCCAGACAGATCATTGATGAAGCTGTAAGGACTGCGGAAGAAAAGAAGCGTGAATCACTGGTCGAGGTTAAGGAAGAAGCCATACGATCGAAAAACGACCTGGAAAAACTCAGAAATGAGCAGGAAAAGGAACTCAGGGAACGGAGGACAGCAGTTGAGCGGTCAGAGCACAGGATCTCACAGAAAGAAGAGAACCTGGAAAAGAAGGCCGAGGCTCTGAATAAGAGAGAGGAGACTCTCATCGGTCGTGAAGAGTCGCTCAACAAGCAAAAAGAAGAGATCTCCAAGCTGAACGAACAGAGATTACAGGAACTGGAAAGGATCTCCGGTCTTACATCCGAACAGGCAAGAGAATACCTGTTCAAGGCGGTAGAGGATGAAGTGAGACATGATTCCGCCGTTATGATCAAGGAGATGGAAGCCAGGGCAAAGGAAGAGGCCGACAGAAAGGCAAAGGAATTCATTGTGGACGCGATCCAGAGATGCGCGGCTGACAATGTATCCGAAAATACCATTTCCGTGGTCCAGCTTCCCAGTGATGATATGAAAGGCCGTATCATAGGAAGGGAAGGAAGGAATATCCGCACTCTTGAACAGATGACAGGGGTGGATATCATCATAGACGACACTCCCGAAGCCGTGGTATTGTCCGGTTTTGATCCGGTGAGAAGGGAGATCGCCAGGATCGCCCTTGAAAAGCTCATCGTAGACGGACGCATACATCCCGCAAGGATCGAAGAGATGGTTGAAAAGGCCAGAAGAGAGATCGAAAGCGAGATGAAGGAAGAAGGTGAAGCTGCCGCTCTTGAGGTGGGTGTGAACGGATTGAACCCTGAACTCATCAAGCTTCTCGGAAAGATGAAGTTCAGGACCAGTTACGGTCAGAACGCCCTGAAGCATTCCATAGAGGTTTCCCAGCTTTCGGGACTTCTGGCATCCGAACTCAGGTTTGACGTCAGGCTCGCAAAGAGAGCGGGACTGCTCCATGATATCGGAAAAGCCATCGATCACGAGATGGAAGGTTCCCATGTACAGCTGGGTGTTGAGCTCTGTAAGAAATACAAAGAAGGAGCCGTGGTCATCAATGCGGTTGCATCCCATCACGGTGACACTGAGCCCACATCACTTATTTCCTGCATTGTCCAGGCTGCCGATGCAATTTCTGCGGCAAGGCCCGGAGCCAGGAGAGAGACTCTGGAGACCTATACAAACAGGCTCAGCCAGCTTGAAGATATCGCCAACGGTTTCAAGGGAGTTGACAAATCGTTTGCCATTCAGGCCGGACGTGAGATCCGTGTCATGGTGGTTCCTGAACAGCTGTCCGATGCCGATATGGTCCTTCTTGCAAGGGATATTTCCAAGAAGATCGAATCGGAACTGGAATATCCGGGACAGGTCAAGATCAATGTTATAAGAGAAAGCAGAGTGGTGGATTACGCAAAGTAAAGAGATCGGCCTCGTGTGAGGCTGCAGCACAGTCGGAAAAATGCCGGCGGACTGAATGTCCGCCGGTATTTTTCTTTTTTTGTGTAGGCAGTGAGCCATGCGCCCGAATGCGTGCTTGCACGCAGATGCGGGCATATGGCGAACGCACAACATCGAGCACGGAGTGCGAGATGGAGTGTGTATTCGGAATATGGTTTACATAATGTGTGCCAGATATACGTCATACTGTATCATTTGTGCACGATCCCTTGAAATGCCATACGCCGTTTGAAATAATTGTCTCGCTTTCTATAAGATCATCAAGTCTAGTGACAGGAATAAGCCGGCTTGGTCACTCTGGCTGTACGCTTATACGGCAGATCTCTGACCGGGGGAAATGAAGAGGACTACGGGTGTGGTCTGCCGAATAAGTGCTGCAGGTCGTCCGGGCGGGATGCAGGGATGCATCCCGCCTCATGTCTGTTATGAAGGCCTAAGGTCCGTCATTTGTTACTATTCACAGTCCAAATGCCTTTTTGACATTCTCCTCCTACCAATACGTGGCGATTCGGGTCTCCATTTCGGTGAATGATAGGACTAAAACGCCATTTTCGGCTCTTCAGTCCTACTTTTTTGCTTCCCGGGGCTCCTGTTCGGGGCTTCCGCATACCCGGAAAGTTAGGATAAGATGACAGTTTTTGGTCGTTTTATCCTAACTTTGGCATCTCGGCACCGGGCTCAGGGCTTCCGCATTCTCGAAAAGTTAGGATAAGGCGACGGGTTTGGGTCGTCTTATCCTAACTTTTCGGGTTTGTGCGAAGATCTCGAATCCCTTCAGCTGTAGTAGCTCACGCCCACAATGATCCTCCGGACTTCGTCTCGCTACATCCTTA
>JAEELB010000147.1 GCA_016288705.1 Lachnospiraceae bacterium
AGAAGATTACGGATCCCGGGTTGACATCTGTTCCGGGGTTCACACCCGGAACACACCCAAGGCAGTATACGGACTTGTCCTTTGCGGCATAAACATTATATGACAAAGTCCTGTAACCGTAGTAATCACTTCCTTCCGCGCCCGAAACAGTAAGCGAATAGCTGCCGGTCTCCGAATCATCCTCATCACTGTAAGAAACGGAGAAATCCTCATCCTGTTTCAGGATCTCCCCTTCAAGGTCTTTTACGGCAGGCACGGGATGTACAGGCGATCCGTCGGATACATACTCTGTTTTCATGCTGACGGAAGAAATATAAAGGTTATGCCTGTTCCAGTCGACGATCGGGACAGGGCTTCCATCCCTCACTTCCCAGCCTCTTCCAAGCTTTTCGGCAAGTTCTGATGCCGTCAGGCCGCTGCCGTCATTTCCCTGCTCTTCTACGCCATCCGGAAGCCACCTGTACCAGGAATTATCCAGACGGAAATCTGTTTCGGAATAATAACTATCAAGTGCAAAAACACTGACGTGTTCATCGGGTTCATCCGGAGGTATCATTTCCTTCGGATCAAAGAGGCAGTTTACGAAATCAACCTTTTTCCGATAGTACCCAACGAAGCCGAAACAATGAAATGGAACTGAGCTTTTGATGCTCCCGTCAAACAGGCAGTCCTCGAATCTCAAGGTACCGTCGTCCTGGGCTACTTCGCCGACAAAGCCGCCTATGTAGCCGTAATCCTGATAATTGTCCCACGTTACTGACGATGCATCTATGGTGATGCTGCTTATGCAGTGCGCGATAGTGCAATCACCTGAAACGGCTGCGGCTATTCCGCCGGCTAAGGCCAAAGGAAAAGAATGGTTGAAGCGGATGGTGCCTGTAACTGTCAGATTCTTTACAACTGCATTTGAAATATACACGAAAGGAGCGACAAACCCGGTATCTTCATGGTTTGAAAAGGTCAGTTTGTGACCGTTTCCATTAAAGATCCCACTAAACACACAATATATTTCTTTTTCCTCTGAAACATGATATACGCCACCTGCCATCCTGCTTACGCTGATGTCGCTTGTCAGTTCCACGACCCGGCCGCTGTAATCATAACCCCCGTTCACCCAGTCTGCGAAGTCGTTCCAGTCTTCCTCCGAGCCAATAGAAAGCGGAGGCTTTCCCACAGAAAACTCCACAGTCTTCGACCGCTCATATTCTCTTGATCTGACAGTGAGCGTATAGAACCCCTTTTCCCGGACCGTATCAACAATGAAGCCGTTCCTTGAGAGTACGGCATCGTAATCTGTGATCTCAGTACCGTCATCAAAAGAAACACTGTAATTGAGAACGATCTCATCTCCCGTATACTCATAGGTGTCATTTATGCCGCTGATGACCAGTTCCGGTACGGTGATGAATTTCACGTAAACTTCATAATCTTCATAATTGACAGCATTCTGAACATCGATCTTCAGCACTGCTTCACCCCTTTGTCCGTATTCGGGGATACTGTATGTCATGATCCTGCCCGATACGGAGACATCAAACGCCTGAAAATCCCCTGACACCTGCCGTATGGAAGTGTATGATGCCCCATTCGGAAGATCTGGCAGTTCCAGAGTGGCGCTCTCCGTTATCTGCTTGTAGGGGACATATTCGATCACGGGATCATCCTGATCATGATCATTCGGATACTTTACTTTGTCTATGCTCACCTCAATAGGGTTTACCTGATCCTTATCCTTATGATTTCCGTCGCCTGCCACCCTCCACCATACCTTATAAGATCCCGCATCTTTTGCAAAAGGAAGAATTGTGTCCCATTTTCGTCCCTCGGAATCCTCCTTCCCGTCAATGGGCGGTGCCTGGGAAACCTTTTCGTCCGTCAGGGCATAGTATATAGTGCCGATCTTTCCTTTGACTACTCCTGCGGACACAAGCATATGATAACCACCTGTATATTCTAGACCGGAAATTGGCCGAGGTTTCACTATCTCCGTATCTTTAATTTCAATTTTATCGATGGTAAATTCAACGGATCTTTCCGACCACTCTTCAGGCAGACTGTAATTATTGTTTGAAAGCTCTGCCGCTTCCGCCGTATACGCAGCCCCCTCTTCATTCGCATCGGTCTGCGCACCGGTGACAGTGACACTGCATATATCGCCGGGGACAAGATCAGTGACCTGAGCAGATGGACATTTATATGTTCCGTCATACTCATAGTTTAAACTGTTCCAGGAAAGGACAGCCTTCTTTGGGGAAATGTCAGCGTTGAGCTTCAGTGTTTCATTGGTCTTTCCGATGATGAGAGTGTAATCTGACGGATCGCTCAATGATCCGGATCTTATATATACATTCTTTCCGCTTCCGGCGTTTATATCCTCGAATTCCGCTTTGATATCACGAACAGAGAGACCGATAACTACGGTATCGTCCGAAACCTTCTTCAGCACTGCTTCTCCGGTGATGTTTGCGGACAAGGTGCCGTCATAGGTTTTACTGTTCGCTGTTATTCCCCCGCAGATATAGACAGGTTCATTCGTAACGGTCAGGTTTCCCGGGACATAAGTAATGTCATAGTATCTGTTCACATTATTGTCGGAAGGATCCAGAATGACTGCATTTCCCGGCGTCACAGTGCCGCTTTCCGTGACGTGATCCGTGCCGCTGTCTGAAAGTGTGATCCCGCTCAGGCGATGCCCGGTCAGTATGGATCCCTCAGTCACAGCCACCTGTTCTGTTCCTGTTCTGATCGATCCATTTACCTTCACGGACTGGTCGGCCGCTTTAATTGTGACCGCCCTTTTTCTGATGTCTGCCGTCACGCTTGCCGGCTGGCCGGAAAAACTGTAATTTCCGATATCCGTTCCGGAAACGGAATAACCGGAAAATGTCACGGTCTTCCCCTGTCCCGGTTCGGCATCCTCAAACGATGCGCTGCCTTCAATCAGGTTCAGATCATCACCCGACACCTTGCCGCTGAGCTTTGCCTGTCCGATCAGGAACACATCCGTCGTGCCGTCATACTCCCTGCCGGCAGCGCCAAGTCCGGTGATGGTGACAGGTCTTTTTTGAATATCATATTCGATAGTGGCAGCCGCTTCGCCGCTTCCGCTTCCGAGAGTGAAACGCGCCCTGTAGGTTCCTGCATTCCTGGGCTCACTTGCCCCAGGTTCACTCCAGGATCCCGAACCGGTCTTTTCCTGATAGCTTATGGAAGGCGTGCCGAGCAGCGTGATATCACCGGTGAAGCGCGCTGCCTTAAGGCTGCCGTCGTAGACACTATCCGGCGGATTGATGGTGAGAGCGGCTTTTCCATCCTTGAAAGGACAATCCGCTTCAATGCAGGTCGCAGTTATGGTCGCGCCTTCCGCTTCATAAACCAGGGAGTGGACATGCTGAATCGATATTTTCACAGGGGTAGAAGCATAATCGGTAGCGTATGTCCCGTTTACATCCTCGGCGACTATATAGGCATGATAATCAGTGCCCCACACCTTATTTAAATAAGCAGTCGGAAGAACGAAGGAGCCGCAGCCGTTTGTTCCGTCATTTGTAAGTGCACTTTCAAGAGGCAGGTAGGTGTATTCAGGGATACCTGTCCCGTTTCCATTGGCGACAGCTTTACCTGCCTCATAGGGATCCTTTAAAAGCAGGACCGATATCCTGTTGACATTCACATTATCGTTTCCTTTGACGGCGTACGGAACAATGACTTTATTTCCGTCCCGGGTCACTTTGGAATTTGAAGGAACCTCGATCTCTATCTTATCGTCCAAAAGCGTGAGCTTATGCTCTCCGTCATTATCCCCCGGGACCGGAGAGGAAAAGAGTATGGAAGAAAGGCTGAGATTAAACGCAGGGCTTACGCCATAGCCATAATTAGTATTATTGGATGAAAAACCGCCGTTAGCAAGCACTCTTACACCATAGCTGGATAAATACGGTGTCCTCAGCCACCAGACGGAAGTGTTTACGCCGGATTTAATTCTTCCGGCGTCTGTGCCGTAGCCATATGATCCTCTGGTGGCTTCCGCCACATCGAGGAGAAATACCTTTGTTATCTTCAACGGGCTGAAAGCCAGATTATTAAATCCCGCACCGTCTGAATCGGCCTTTTGAGATTTATTGCTTTCAACTATGGCAGATCTTTCAATCCCGGTAAAGCATCCTTCTTTATTCAGGAATGCACCTCCGTTCAAGCCATTTTGGGCCGTATAGAAGCTTTCATTGTAAAGCAGGCTGTCACAGTCCAGAAGCAGTGTGTTTCCTCCAAACTCCGTGGCAGCCTTATCCAGGACCCTGTATCTGACAGGTTTATCATCATATTCCCCGTAATACACATAGCTTCCTGTCCACGGGGCAGTCGAACCCTCAGCGAGGACTACGGGGTTTTCTATAACTCCCGTCCCAAGTCCGTCGATCATCTTGTCCCCGGAGTTAAACACTTCATAATCAACTGACCTGGAGCCGTAAAATGCGCTCCCCTCTTTTCCGGTGATGGTGAGAGAATACTTCCCCGGCTCCGAATCATCCTCATGGCTGTAAGAAACCGTGTAATCCGAACCCGCCGTAAGTGTCTTTCCGTTTATTGCAGTCACGACAGGCTCGGGATGGAGCGTATAGCCGTCAGCCGGGTATGATGTGTTCACATTGCTTATGGCGGCTGCATTGAGGTTACGATAGTCCGTAACAGGGACTGCTTTGCCATCCTCCACGATCCATCGCTCTCCAAGCCCTGCCACGATCCCTTCTGCGTCAAGTCCCAGTTGGTCGGTGTCTATCCCTTGAATGTCACTGAAGCCAATTGATTCAGTAAAGTAGCATTTGTTGAAAGTGGGTGTAAAAGAAGGAGAGTACACGGCAAAGTTCCGGTTGGTACGGTTATTGTTAAGGGTCAGTTTCAAAGGATCTAAAAGGCAGCTTTCAAGATCGAGGTCGCTTTCCGTCAATCCCACAAAACCTCCGCAATTACCGGTTTGGCCGCCCAGGAGTTCCCCGTTAAACAGACAATCTGTTACGGAAAGCTTCCCTTCCCCGCTCTTAACTTCACCTACAAATCCTCCGTGGTATCCCCCGCCATTTGTGCTGCTGTTGATCGTGATGCTGCTTATGCAGTTTCGTATGGAACTGTCACCGGTACTCTGTGATATTAAACCTGCAGCATATCGATAGCCGGTTTTTATTTCGCCGTCAATCTTAAGGCATTTTATGCTCGCACCGTCTATGTATCTGAAAGGTGCGCAGTAATCCTCATCCGCATAATAATCTACAGTCAGGGTATGCCCACCTCCGTCAAAGGTACCGGAAAACTTATGTTCGGCATCCCCCGCCATAGTGGTGACGGTGATGTCTTCATTCAGGGTGACCGTCTTTCCCCTGTAATCCGTAACGTCCCGTATGGTCTCTGTGAACTCTTTCCAGTCCTCCGTGGAATTGATGATCAGCGGCAGATCCATCACAGAAAATGAGACTGTTTGCGATCCGGTATAGCCGTTGCTGTTGCCTTCCACAGCAGTTATCGTCATTTCGTACTCACCCAGATCCAGCACGAATTCTAAGTCTCTGCCGTCACGCTTATAGGAAACCGTATAATCCGTACCCTCCTCAGGGACACTGAGATCATCCGCAAGCACAGTGCAGATGATCGGGATCTCATTTCCCGTGTATGTATAAATGCTCTCAACGCCTCTTATCAGAGAGTCGGAAAGATTCCTGTTTATAAGTATGGAAACTGCTTTGGCGCTGCTTCCGCTGCCTGTCACTTCCCACCGGTCTCCCAGGGCAGCGGCCAGTTTTTCAGCAGTTTCAGTACCGCTTGCCTCTCCGACTTCGATAGCGCCCTGTTGCACATTTACGACGGTCTTAGTGTAGTAGCACCCAGTAAGCGTACAGGCAGCCCCTTCTTCCGTCCTTGCAAAAGTCTGGCTTGTACTGGTTTCACCGGTATCCACATATAATTTGTTCGGGTTAAACAGGCAGTTATTCATATCAAGTTCTGCTCCCGATCTCACCAGACCGATGAAACCGCCGCAGTCCTTGATATAATGATCTGAATAATAAGTTAATTTTCCGTCAAACAGACAGTCTCTTACCGTAAGTTGCCCCTCCTCCACTACACTGACAAAACCGCCATGCATGCTGTTTTCATCTCTATAATTGTTATCTAATGTGAAGCTGCTGATGCAGTTATTAATGACGCAGGTGCCGTAAGTGTGGGCGGAAATACCGGCGTTGTTCTCATGATACGTTCGGATAGTGCCGGTCACGATCAGATTTTTTATGGTAGCATTTTTTATATATCGAAAAGGGGATGAAGAATTGCCACTCGATTTGTCCAAAGCATAATACACTTTAAGCGTATGCCCGCATCCGTTGAAAGTCCCCCTGAAGCTGTTTCCTTCGCTATTTCCGACCATGAAATTATCTACAACCGAAACCCCAAGCCTATTAATGGCAGAGGTCATTTCGATATCATCAGTCATCACCACCGTCTTTCCCTCGTAGGTGTTTCCTCTGTTAACCGAGGTGGCAAAGGCCTGCCAGTCATCCAGGGTTGATAAGGTGACGATATCTTCATCTGCCCCGGCGTCCTGAGCCTGTACCTGCATTGCCGAATAAGGAAGAAACATTGCCGGAAGGATCACTGCAAAAGCCGGCAGCAACGATAAAAAGATCTTCCAAAAGCCCTTGTTATTCATATCCTTCTTCTCCTTTCGGCTTTCCGGCTCCACGCACTGGGCAACCGTGGCTTTATTATAAAGAAAACTGTCCCTGACTTCAGTACTGCCTTTGAGACCGGAGTTTGAAGAGCCTGATCAGGTCAGATACCTGTCAAGCAGCATCTCCTTAAGCATTTCCAGTTCACCTTCAGGGTCGAAACCGGTCTCCGGTATGTAGACCAGGCCCACGGCATATCTGGTGACTGCAGCCAGCATAAGATGGAGGGTCTTCGAGAAGATCATCTCCTCCGATTCATCCGTCCGGATCGTGTGATCCTCCTCAGCCTTCACGTATATCTTATGAAACCAGTCCCGGATGCTGAATATCACCTCTTTATATGGCTCCAGCAGCTTCGGGTCCACTTTTTCGGACATTACATAACCGTTGAAAAAATGATTGAATCTCAAAAGATCTCTCCGGTTTTTGTAGATGTCGAGAAATACGTCCAGATGCATCTCAAAAAGCTCTGCCGCCGTCTTTTTTTCCGTGTCCATGCCGGACCAGAGACTGAAAGTCTCGTCTCTGAGCTGTTCCCATTTCCATGTGGCAACCGCAATGACAAAGCCCGGCTTCTTATCAAAGTAACGGTACACACTGGCGATACCGCATCCCACCGCGTCCGCGACATCCTGCATGGTAATGGGTTCAATTCCCCTGCTGGCCAAAAGTTCATACCCTTTTTCCAACAGTTCTCTTCTCCTGCTGTCCTTAAGTTCCGTTCTGCTCGATGATGTCCACATACTCTGCCTTTCTTTTTCCTCATTACGGATCAAAACAGTCTACCTGATAATATAATTATCGTGTATTCGGGATCATGTCAAGATAAAAGAACAGGCGAAAAATAAACACGCCCCTTCGGATGAAGGGGCGCGCGGAGATGCCTGAAATGATATCCCGTACCTTTACTGCGGACCGATATACTCAGCACTTCCAAAGCCAAGGATAAGCATCACTATGTTCGGGAAGAACAGCATAAGGATGCACATCAGCGTTCCCTGACCGAAGGACCTGGCCAGTTTCCAGTGAACGAGGAGCAGGACGATCACATTCACTATGGGAATGATCAAAAGCAGGAATTTCCATCCGCTTCCCCAGGCGATCTTGAAGAGGATATAGAGATCCAGGATCGGGATCAGGCTCTTCCAGCCGGCCTCCCCTGCCTTCGTGAAGATCTTCCACATCGCGATCACGGCAAGTATGCAGTAGATTAACGAAAAAACCGTATAAAGCGTATTGCCTCCCTGATTTGCGTACATTGATACATCTTCCATAGCATTCTCTCCTTATTTTTATTGTCGGAATGACAAAGGGCGCAACGCCGGGCCGATCCCCGGATCAGCACATCTTCGTCATCCGGTCAATGGAACCCTTAAATTATAATCATTTAAATACATGCGGTCAAATCTGCCTTCTCAGGGCTTTTGACACGGGATACGCGATAACGGAAAGTATGACCGCTACCGCAGCGCCGGTGATAAATCTGGCAACGGAACCTGCAAATACATACTCAAATGAGTAATAGCCATACAGTTTACTGTCAAGATAGATCACGGGTGTATTGGCGGCGGAGACCAGAAGCGAACTCACGACCATGCAAACGACCGTCTGCGGATAATTCATCCTGTAATCATACTTCTTCGCAATCAGCCCGACCACCAGACCCCTGAGCGCCACAGGCAGCATCCAGAGTATGGTTGTAGGCATAAGCCCGAACTTGAGGATCTGCTGGATGAAGGATCCGAGAAAGCCCACCGTAAATCCGGCGAGCGGTCCGAAGACCAGTCCTGCCACCACAACGGGCAGACTCGAAAAAGTGAGTTTCATCACCCTCAGATCCAGTTCCACATAGGATAAAACAACGAACAGGGCAATAAAAACCCCACAGATCACAGATTTCCTGAACTTACTATTCATGAGACACCTCCTTTCCACTGTTTCCACATAAGGGGATATCTCATGCGGTCCAGCGGGATGCGAAGACGGCATCGCGGGAAATCCCTTCGTCCGGCCGTCAACTCCCTGTACGGCCGGCACTTCACGCGCCGTTTCCTACTCTGTTCCGCAAGTCAGTATATAGCATTTCCCGCGGTAAGGCAAGTTCCCGTACGCCTTCCGGTACGGTTTGCATTTTGACTTTCTCTGTAATATCATTATGTGAATGTGCGGAAACAGGCAGGAGGAACTCATGATGCCCGAAACGGAAAGACTATACTCTCTCGGGATAGACATAGGCTCTACCACGGTAAAGATCGCTCTTCTCGACGAAAGGGAAGAGATCGTGTTCTCCGACTACAGGAGACACTTTGCGAATATAAAGGAAACATTTTCCTCGCTCATTCAGGATGCTTTCAGAAAGGCGGGAAACGTCACGGTAAAGCCGGTCATAACCGGTTCGGGCGGACTGACTCTCGCCAACTGCCTTGAGATTCCCTTTGTGCAGGAGGTCATAGCGGTTTCCACCGCCCTGAAGAAGCTCGCTCCTTCCACGGATGTTGCCATAGAGCTGGGAGGCGAAGATGCAAAGATAATCTATTTCGAAGACGGGAACGTGGAACAGCGTATGAACGGCATTTGCGCCGGAGGCACGGGTTCCTTCATCGACCAGATGGCTTCCCTGCTCCACACCGATGCCGCAGGACTTAACGAATACGCAAAAGACTATACCTCGCTCTACAATATAGCCGCCCGCTGCGGCGTTTTCGCGAAATCAGACATTCAGCCCCTGATAAATGAGGGCGCATCCAGAGAGGATCTCTCCGCCTCCATTTTCCAGGCGGTGGTGAACCAGACCATCTCCGGTCTCGCCTGCGGGAAACCCATTAGAGGCCACGTGGCTTTTCTGGGCGGCCCACTGCACTTTCTCACCGAACTCAGGACAGCCTTTATCAGGACTCTCAAGCTGGATGATGAACACACCATAATCCCGGACAACTCCCATCTCTTCGCCGCCATGGGATCAGCCATGAACTCCGATCCCAAAGTCACGGTCTCCCTGTCGGAACTCATTTCAAAACTGTCGGGGTCATTACACATTGAGTTTGAAGTTGAGAGGATGGAGCCCTTATTTCCGTCAAAGGAGGATTACGACTCATTCAGGGATCGTCACGACAGGGCGCGCGTCAAGAGAGGCGATATAAGGGAGTGCCACGGGAACGTATTTCTCGGGATAGATGCCGGTTCCACCACCACAAAGACGGCCGTCACGGATGAAGAGGGGACTCTCCTCTATTCCTTCTATTCCAGCAATAACGGCTCTCCCCTGAAGACCGCCATCAGTTCCATAAAAGAGGTGTACAGCCTTCTCCCGCCGGATGCGCGCATCGCAAGGACCTGCTCCACCGGATATGGAGAAGCTCTCATGAAAGCAGCCTTCATGCTGGACGAGGGCGAGGTGGAGACCATCGCTCATTACACCGCCGCGTCGTTTTTCGATCCGGATGTGGACTGTATCCTGGACATAGGCGGTCAGGACATGAAATGCATCAGGATCAGAAATAAAGCCGTGGACAGCGTGCAGCTGAACGAGGCGTGCTCATCCGGCTGCGGTTCCTTCCTTGAGACCTTTGCAAAATCCCTCAACATGTCCGTTGAAGAATTTGCGGAGTCCGCCCTCTTCGCGGAACATCCCATAGATCTGGGGACCCGGTGCACGGTGTTTATGAACTCCAAAGTAAAACAGGCCCAGAAGGAAGGCGCGGAGGTATCGGATATTTCCGCCGGTCTCGCCTATTCCGTCATAAAAAACGCCCTTTTTAAGGTCATAAAGGTGGCGGACGCGGAGGAGCTGGGAAAAAACATCGTCGTACAGGGCGGAACCTTCTATAACGACGCCGTTCTCCGCTCTTTTGAAAGGATCGCGGGCTGCGAGGCCATACGCCCGGATATCGCGGGGATCATGGGAGCTTTCGGCGCCGCCCTCATCGCGAGGGACCACTATGAAGAAGGCGCCTCATCTTCCATGCTGTCTCTGGAGCAGATCAACAACCTGAGGTTCGAGACAAGCCTCACCAAATGCAAGGGCTGCACCAACAGCTGCAGGCTTACGATAAACCGTTTTACCGGGGGAAGACAGTACATTTCCGGGAACAGATGCGAGAGAGGTCTGGGACGTCAGAAAAAGGAAAGCGGAGTGCCGAACCTCTACGATTACAAGCTGAAGAGGCTGTTTTCCTACGAGCCTCTCACCCTGGACAACGCTCCCAGAGGGACGGTGGGGATACCCAGGGTCCTCAACATGTACGAGAACTACCCCTTCTGGTACCGTTTTTTCACGAAGCTGGGCTACAGGGTGATACTCTCTCCCGTTTCCAGCCGCAGGATCTACGAGCTCGGAATAGAGTCGATCCCCAGTGAATCCGAGTGCTACCCCGCCAAGCTCGCCCACGGCCATATCGAGTGGCTTATAACCCAGAATCCGGACTTTATCTTTTATCCCTCGGTGTTCTATGAGAAATTTGAGACCGAGGGCGCCACAAACCACTACAACTGCCCGGTGGTCACTTCCTACTCGGAGAATATCAAGAACAACGTTGAATCCGTCTCCGAAGGCCGGATGGCTTTCAGGAACCCCTTTATCGCCTTTACAAGCCTCAAGGTAGTGACCCAGTGCCTTATCAACGAATTCCGGGAGATCCCTGAAAAAGAGATAATAGGCGCCTGCGCCGAAGCCTGGGTCGAACTGGAGAAAGCAAGGGAAGACATACGTCTAAAGGGAGAAGAAACCTTAAGATACATAGAGGAAAACCACATCCACGGCATTGTGCTTCTGGGACGCCCTTATCACATAGACCCCGAGATAAACCACGGCATTCCGGAGCTCATTACCTCCTACGGACTGGCAGTGCTTTCGGAAGATTCCGTATCTCACCTGGGACATCCCGACAGGCCGCTCATAGTATCCGATCAATGGGTGTACCATTCCAGGATGTACGCCGCCGCATCTTTTGTGCGCACCAAGGACGATCTGGACGTGATCCAGCTCAATTCCTTCGGCTGCGGCCTTGACGCGGTCACCACGGACCAGGTATCGGACATCCTGACGGGATCCGACAAGATCTACACCTGTCTCAAGATAGACGAGGTAAATAACCTCGGAGCCGCCAGGATCAGGGTCAGGTCTCTCCTGGCCGCCATAAGGATCAGGGAAAAGAAGGGCGAAAAGCGCGTCATCAGACCCACAAACATTGAAAAGGTCTCATTTACGGAAGAGATGCGCGACAATTACACCATCCTTGTACCCCAGCTCTCCCCCATCCACATGGATGTGATCATCCCGGCAATGTCATCCTGCGGTTACAACGTGGAGATCCTTTCAAATGAAAACAGAGACTCGGTGAACGCCGGCCTTAAATACGTAAATAATGACGCCTGTTATCCATCTCTCATCACCATAGGTCAGATCATGGACGCCCTGAACAGCGGGAAATATGACATAAACAGAACCGCCGTCGTCATGACCCAGACCGGAGGCGGATGCAGGGCGACCAATTACGTGGGCTTCATCAGGCGCGCTCTGAGAAAGGCCGATATGGCCCAGGTGCCGGTGATCGCTTTGAGTCTGCAGGGAATAGAGACCAATCCCGGGTTCAAACTGGATCTGAGGATGCTCACCCACGCCTGCTTCGGCGCCGTGTTCGGAGACATCTTTGAAAGGTGCGTGTACCGCATGCGCCCCTACGAGGTCACTCCCGGCTCCGTGGACAGGGTCCATGAAGAATGGAAAAAGAAGTGCACGGATTTTCTGTCCTCTGGCAGCATAAATATCTTCAGATTCAGGAAAATGTGCCGCGATATGGTCCGTGATTTTGACCGTATCCCCATTCACGAAGACCTGATAAAGCCAAAGGTGGGAATAGTCGGAGAGATCCTGGTGAAGTACGCTCCCATGGCCAACAATCACCTTGTGGAGCTTTTGGAGAGCGAGGGCGCGCAGGCGGTGGTCCCCGATCTTCTGGACTTCATGCTCTACTGCTTCTACAACCAGATATATAAGGCGGACAATCTGGGAACAAGCCCTAAAACCGCCGCTGTCAGCAGGGCGGGCATCGTCCTTATCGAATTCCTCAGAAACGCTGCCGTAAAGGCCTTAAAAGACAGCGTTCACTTCGAACCGCCCCAGACCATATACAGGACGGCGGAAATGGCAGAACCCATCGTATCCATCGGAAATCAGACCGGAGAAGGCTGGTTCCTCACCGGAGAGATGGCGGAGCTCATGGAATCGGGCGTAAAGAACATAATATGCATCCAGCCCTTCGGCTGCCTGCCCAATCATGTCGTGGGAAAAGGGGTAATAAAGGAAGTCAGAAAGCACTACCCCGGATCCAACATAGTGGCGATAGACTACGACCCCGGTGCCAGCGAGGTCAATCAGCTGAACCGCATCAAGCTCATGCTGTCAACGGCGATGGAAAACTCGCAGGCACATCAGTAATAGGTCTTTTCCACCTTTTTATTTATGAAGCGTATCTCCCTGCCATTCTCTTCCGCGCCTTCGCAAAGAGGGCGCACGGCTTCCTCCGCGGCCTCCTTCTGCAGGGCGTTTACGCAGAAGATACATTTTTCCCTCTTATCCGGGGAAAACAGGCCGGGCTTTACCCAGGTGATGAAATAGGAGATCCTGTTCTTAAGAAGCAGCTTCTCGATCTCCGACTTGAGTTCGGGATCCGCCACCTCGCACCATTCGACCTCGTTATGTACCTTTACTTTCTGATAGGCTGTTTCCATATATTCGCTCATGTAAACCTCCGGAAGGATCAATTTCTTCTGAATGATTATATTACTATTTCAAAAAAAAAGCCACACAAATTTGACACTTAAATACCGATGGGATATATTTGAGCAAGCATAAGGGACAGGAGGAAAAGACATGCCTATCAAAGTACCTGAATCATTGCCGGCCATAGAAACGCTGGGAAACGAGAACATATTTGTGATGACCGATTACCGCGCGATGCACCAGGACATAAGGCCTCTGGACGTTCTGGTACTGAACCTCATGCCCACAAAGATCGCGACCGAGACGCAGCTTTTGAGGAAGCTCTCAAATACTCCGCTGCAGATCAACGTCATGTTCCTGACCACGGCCAGTTACGTGCCCCAGCATATCGATCACGAGCATCTCGAATCCTTCTACACCACCTTTGACAGGATAAAGGACAGGAAATTCGACGGCATGATAATAACCGGCGCTCCCCTTGATTACGTTCCCTTTGAGGAAGTGGAATACTGGGATGAGCTGAGGGAGATCTTTGACTGGGCCGCCACACATGTGCACTCCACCCTTTTCCTGTGCTGGGCCATGTACGCCGCCCTTTTCCATTACTACGGGATCAAGCGTTATGATCCCGGAAAAAAATACTCCGGGATCTATCCCTGCAGGGTGCTGAAAAAGACTTCCCCTCTGTTCAGAGGCTTCGACGACATCTTTATGGCTCCGACCTCACGCTCCATGGAGGTTTCCAGGGAAATGATAACAAGTGTTCCCGAACTTGAGATCCTTTCGGATTCCGATGAAGTAGGGATCAATATAATCAAAACCAGGGATTCAAGGCGTTTCTTTGTGGCCTGCCATCTGGAATACGACAGGGAGACCCTTGACTACGAATACAAGCGAGATATAGGACGGGGGCTTAACCCGGATATACCCGCAAACTACTATCCTGACGACGACCCCGAAAAGGAGCCGCCTGTGACCTGGGCGTCCGCAGGGCAATTGATGTATTCAAACTGGCTCAATTTCTATGTTTACCAGACCACGCCTTACGATATAAGGACTATCTGAAGTCTTCTCCGAAGTATTTCTTCAGAAAATCCTCCTCCGTTATCACGGGGATGCCCAGTTCCTTTGCCTTTTTGTTCTTGGCAGAGCCGGAGGCGGCGTCGTTATTTATCAGACAGGTCGTGCTGCCTGATACCGATCCGGCCACCTTTGCTCCCCTGTCCTCAAGAAGCTTCTTTAATTCCGACCTGCTCCCGAAGCGCTCCAGGGATCCCGTTATCACAAAGGTCAGCCCCTGAAGTTCGGAAGATGCCGCAGGGGCGCTTTTTTCAATCCTGAGTTCCGAAAGCAGATCGTCCAGTTCTCTGTTGTTCTTTTCATCCCTGAAGAATGCCGCAACGTTTCCGGCGATCACGCCGCCTATCCCGTCTATCCGTGACAGTTCCTCCTCCGTCGCATGCCTTATCCTGTCAATGTCGTCGTCCATGGCTCTCAGCATGAGCCTGGAAGTGGACAGCCCCACTCCGGGAATGCCGATGGCGTACAAGACCCTGTCCGCAGTGGTATCCCTTGACCGTTCGATATTGTTCAGCAGGTTCTCGCAGGACTTTGAGCCGAAACCCTCCATGCCCGCTATCCTCTCCCTGAACCGGTCCAGTCTGTAGATATCCGCAAAGCTGTGGATCATGCCCTGACCCGTAAGCTTTTCAAGGGTCATTTCGGACAGGCCTTCTATGTTCATGGCGTCCCTTGTCACGAACAGCACAAATGACTTGATCCTGCGGGCGGGACAATCCGGATCCGTGCATTCAAGGAACCTGCCCTCCTTTATCTGTCTCACGGAAGTCTTCGAGCCGCAGGAGGGGCAGGTCTCCGGCGCCTTTATATCGCCTCTTTTGTCCAGATCTTCGGATATCTGGGGTATGATCATATTCGCCTTGTATACAAGGATCCGATCCCCTATCCCGAGACCGAGCTCTTCGATGACGCTCAGGTTGTGAACGGAAGCCCTTGTCACCGTGGTCCCCTCAAGCTCCACGGGATCAAATACCGCCACGGGATTGATGAGGCCCGTCCTGCTGGTATTCCACTCCACCGACCGGAGAACGGTCTCCGCATTTTCATCCTGCCATTTGAACGCGATGGAGCTCCTGGGAAATTTGGCCGTGGAACCCAGGGATTCGGAATATGCTATCTCATCATAGGTAAGCACCAGACCGTCGGAGGGAAGATCGCTCTCTGCGGTACGGGATTCAAATTCGGAAATGCGGTCCAGAATATCAGACTCGGACACCCTCACATAAGGGACCACATCAAATCCCTGCTCCTTCAGGAAGAGGAACTGTTTCTCCCTTGAATCTTCAAAGTCGGCTCCCTCGGCGGACACCAGGGAGAACGCCATGAACCTCACGCGCCTTGCCGCGGTTATCCGGCTGTCCAGCTGCCTCACGGACCCGCTGCACAGGTTTCTGGGATTTTTATACCTGCCTTCCGACTCCGGGATTTCGTCATTGATGTTATTAAAATCGCTGTAGGTGATGATGGCTTCCCCTCTCAGTACCAGAGGCCGCTTAAAGGGAATTGTTAACGGAACATTTAAGAAATGCACTGCATTTTGGGTCACATCCTCACCGATCTCACCGTTTCCGCGGGTGACTGCTCTTGCAAGTTTTCCTTCATCATAGCTCATAACGACCGTTAGTCCATCCAGCTTCCAGGACAGCAGTCCCTCGTGTCCCGACAGCCAGTCCCTGAGCTCCTCCCGGCTCTTGGTCTTACCAAGGGAGAGCATGGGAGACTCGTGCCGCACCTTGGGAAGCGCGTCCGAAGCCTCATAGCCCACTTCCTGCGTGGGACTTCCGGACAGTATTATCCCTGTTTTCTTTTCAAGCTCCTCAAGCTCGTCGTAAAGCCTGTCATACTCGAAATTGCTCATGATCTCGGTGTCTTCCGAGTAATACGCCCTTGACGCCTCCTTCAGGACCCTTGACAGTTCCTGCATCCTGGTTATATCGCTCATTATAGATCCTCCGTTTTACGGGCTTTGAGGCCGCATCCCTCATACAGCTCCTCTTTTTCATTTCCGAGTACGAATCTGTAGTCTCCGGGAGCCAGATCTGCAAGTTTTACATTCATGACCCTGATCCTGACCAGTTTTTCAACATTGTATTCACAGGTTTTGAACATCCTCCTGATCTGCCTGTTGATTCCTTCGGTCAAGATTATCTTTACTGTGTTTGAGTTGATCTTTTTTATACTGCAGGGTCTGGTGGGGCGGGATGATCCCTCCAGCCGGACCCCTTTTTCCAGCTTCCGGATATGCTCTTCACTTACATCCCTGTCCAGGGTCACCACATATTCCTTCTCATGAAAACCCCGGGGAGAAGTGAGTTCATGTATCAGTTCCCCGTCGTCCGTCATTATCAGAAGTCCCTCCGATTCCCTGTCCAGCCTTCCTGCGTAGGTGAGCCGCTTTCCGGTTTTAAGAACATCCGTGATCGTTTTCTCCGCATGTTCATCCCTGAGGGTGGTAGTGACTCCCCTGGGCTTATAATACGCCACGACAGTGGTTTCATCGGGAAGAATGAGCCTGTCGTCGTCCAGAGTGACCGTATCTTCTTCAGATACCTGTTCACCGGCGGTGGCAGGACGCCCGTTAACGCGCACCCTCCCCTCCTGAATGAGCCTGTCGGCTTCCCTCCTGGAACAGACCCCGGCTGCAGCGATATATTTATTCAGCCTCATTATCAGCTGTCCCTTCCCGGATATCTGTCCCGGCCTGCTGAGTGTTCCCGGGTGGCAACGTCCCGGTCTGACCGGCGTTGTCCGGCGATACGGTTTCACCCTGAGGGGCGCTCTCCGGGGGCTCTGTCTCAACCTGCGGGGCGTTTTCCTGCGGCACTGTCTCAGCCGCCGGAGCACTCTCCTGCGGTCCGGACTCAGCCTCATCTTCAGGCACCTCCTCTGTGTATACCGCCGCCGCTTTGATGAATTCGGTCCATACCCCGTACTGCGAAGCGTGGAGATGAACGCCGTCGGAAGAAAGCCCGCTCCTCATGTTTCCTTCCTCATCACAATAGAAGGGATTTACATCCAGATAGAAGAGCCTGTCATCCGTATCCGCGATCTCCGAAAGGACCTGATTGATCCCTTCCAGGAAATCGTTGTTCATGTCCGGATGCGCGCTGCTCCAACTTGCTGTGGTCTTCAGGCTTGCCATCAGGAACACCACCGCATCGGGCTGAGTCTGCATTATGCATTCTATCATGGCCGACACGCGCGAACGGTAGTCCTCGACGGAACCGAAGCCGCCGTCGTTCAGTCCTATCATCAGGTACACTTTCCCGTAATGGTTATCCAGGAGGACCTGCCCCAGATCCACCTTTTCACCTGTATTCTGAAGGATGGTCTTCTTTCCCTTTTTCCACTGGTAGGTACAATAGCCCTTGCTGCAGTAATAGTCCGCCTGTATCCCGGAATAGTCGTACAGTCCGATGGTCCTGGAATCGCCTATGAACATGGCGTCGTCAAAATAGTGATCATCCGCATATCCGGGCCTGTACACCTTTACATACACGGGCTCTTTTTCGACTATGGTTTCCGTCTCCTCAGACCCTGTCTCGGTTTCCGCCTGAGGGTTTTGTGTTTCTCCGGACTCCCCTGTTTCGGAGACCGTCCCACCTTCCGTATCCGATGCTACGACCACGTCCGCATCCCTTCCGAAATACCTGCTGGAAACATATTCATACAGAGGATTTGCCGCCAGATAAACGGGGATCGTAGCCAGCAGGAGCAGCAGATAGAGAACGGCTCTCACCGGATTATCCTTGTTTATTATCTTATTTGTCTTAAGCTTCATCCGTCCTCAATACCTCATATATAGAAAATCTCCGGCGTTCCCGAGGACGATCTGGTGAAATGAGAACCAGAAGATCGGCAACAGTATGACTGCGAACAGAACGGAACC